>JADLGB010000127.1 GCA_020849535.1 Candidatus Hydrogenedentota bacterium | reverse complement strand
TCGCTCCGAAGGAGCGGCGTCACATTTCAAACAGAAGGGAGGTTGAGACAATGTTTTGGTTTTCTTGGGTATGGTGGCTGATCATTCTGGTCGTTCTGTATCAGGTTCTTTAATCTCACTTTTCGTCACTGCGAAGCGGGGTTCTTCGGACCTCGCTAACAGGGTGAAAATGACATTGGGACTGGGAAGCGCAAGCAACTCGGTCCCATTTTTCTTTTTCCGGCCACCGGATTCACTGTCTCTCGCCTCACCTTCTTCGATCCTTTGACCCACGGTGGCGCATTCGGGTTTCACCGGCCGCATTGCACGGGTATTGATGGAAGGAATACGGAGCCCTTCAGCGGTCAGAGTCTTCGGGGTGGGAGTGCCGGCTGCATATGCGCGCCTCCGCGCGGACACGCACGGCACACAAACACGCCGGGGAATTGGTCCCGCTCATCACCATGGACATCGCCACGAGACTGGAAGGCCGGGTGCTACTTGCCCTTAGCTTCCTGAATGCGGATGTTACGCCAGCGGACTGTCATGGGCTCCGTTTTGTCGCCGACTCCGTGGACTTGGAGTGCAATGAAGCCCGACGGGGTCATATCGTCCTGCAGATCCGCACGGAGTTCGCCGTTCACCCATGTCTTGATGCTGCTGCCAATAGCCTCGACCCGGATCGTGTTCCACTCGCCGTTTTTCCAGACCGTCTTGCCGGCTTCGGAGAATTTGGATGCGAGTTCTTCGTTTTCTTTGGTGGGGTAGAGCCATCCCCGGCGGCCTTCATCGTAGATACCGCCGGACCACTTGCGCGGGTTGTTCTCGTCTTCAAGCTCGACCTGATAGCCGTGGACTTGGCCGTCTTTGTAGTCGGGCAGGCTGTTGCTGCGAATCTGGCAGCCGGAGTTCATCGTCGGGCTCGCCTTGAACTCGAACTCGAGGATGAAGTCCGCGTAGTGTTCCTTGGTGCACAGAAAACTGTTCTTCGTGTTCGGGGCCGAGACGCCCACGATGGCATCCTCTTCGATATGATACGTGGCCGCCCCTCCTTTTGTTTCCCAGTTAGACAGGTCTTTGCCATTGAACAGCGGGACCCACGCCTCCTCCTCCGCCGCCGTGCATGGAACAGTCACCAAGGCGAAACTCCCTACGGCGGCCAACACCAACAATGCGCGCATCTGCATGACTTGATCTCCCTTCGTGCGAAACACCAAGCGATACTATAAAGGCTGCGGCGACCCCGGCGCCAGTGCGGGGGGCATTTTCACCTGAGAAACAGTTTTGCAGGAAACCAAACGCTATGAGATACAGTAGTGGGGGTGGACGGACACGGACTGACACGGACGGACACGGACGAGCACGGACAAGGGCCTTTGGTTGCACTGCAGGGGAATGGAAATGTCATCTGGTGAACCGCTGATTCCGAAGCATGGGGGTTACCGCGGGCTGAAGAGTTTTCAGGTGGCGCAGTTGGTGTTTGATGTGACGGTGCGTTTCTGTGAGTTGTATGTGGACAAGCGCAGCCGAAGCCGGGATCAGATGGTTCAGGCAGCGAGGTCAGGAGTGCAGAACATTGCGGAAGGCAGCCAGGCGTCGGGGACTTCGAGGAAGAGTGAGCTGAAGCTCACGAATGTGGCGAGGGCGAGTTTGGAGGAGTTGCGCCTGGACTATGAGGACTTCCTGCGGCAGCGGGGTTTGCCGGTGTTGGCACCGGAGGACCCCGTGCTGATGCGGTTTAAGAGGGCGCGCTGCGCCACGCTGCACGACGTGCAGCGGTGGGTCGCGCAGGAGCGCGACAGGCAAAGAGGGAAGGACACGGACGAACACGGACTGACACGGACGAACACGGACCAGAAGAGCGGTGCAGGGGCCAGCGCACCGCAGAGTGGGCCGCAAGGTGGGCCGCAGGGTGGGCCGCAGAGTGGGCCGCAGAGCGCACCGCAGGGTGGGCCGCAAGGTGGGCCGCAGAGTGGGCCGCAGAGCGCACCGCAGGGTGGGCCGCAAGGTGGGCCGCAGGGTGGGGCGCAGGGTGGGGCGCAGGGTGGGGCGCAGGGTGTTGGGCCCCGGTCCGTGTCAGTCCGTGTGGGTCCGTGTTCGTCCGTGCCTTCTTCCGCCTTGGTGGCCAATGCCGCGCTGTCGCTGCTCAATCTGGCGTGTCACTTGCTTGATAGGCAGCTCGCGGCGCAGGCGCGAGCTTTCGAAGAGGACGGCGGCTTTACCGAGCGCCTGCACCGGGTGCGCACCAATCGCCACAATGATCCCCGGCACTGAGCGAGCACGCCTCGCTTGAAATACTCGAGGGGTGACGGTTCGCACCGTCACCCCTCATCTTCTCGGCCTATTCTCAGCGGACGTGGCCGCTGGGATTGCGCATCATACGTCGTAGTAGAGGTAGAACTCGTAGGGATGCGGGCGAAGGCTCATGGGCAGTATTTCGTTCACACGCTTGTACTTGATCCAGGTCTCGATCACGTCTTTGGTGAAGACGTCGCCGCGCAGCAGGAACTCGTGGTCTTTCTCGAGGGCGTCAATCGCCTCGGCCAAGCTGCCGGGCGTCTGCGGGATGAGCGCCTTCTCGTCCGGCGGCAGGTCGTAGAGGTCTTTGTCCATGGCCGCGCCCGGATCGATCTTGTTCTGAATACCGTCGATCACGGCCATCAGCAGGGCCGAGAACGCCAGGTAGGGGTTGCAGGACGGGTCCGGTACGCGGAACTCGATGCGCTTGGCCTTCGGGCTCGGCGAGTACATCGGGATACGGCAGCACGCGCTGCGGTTACGGCTCGAATACGCGAGATTCACGGGGGCTTCGTAGCCGGGCACAAGGCGTTTGTAGGAGTTCACGGTCGGGTTGGTGATGGCGACCAGTGCGGGGGCGTGCTTCAGCAGGCCGCCGATCGCCCAGAGGGCTTCCTGGCTCAGGCCGGCGTACTTGTCGCCCGCGAAGAGGGGCTTGCCGCCCTTCCACAGACTGATGTGCGTGTGCATGCCGGAACCGTTGTCGCCATAGAGCGGCTTGGGCATGAACGTGACGGTCTTGTTGTCGGCCTTGGCGCAGTTCTTGATGATGTACTTGTACATCGAGAGCATGTCGGCCATGACCGTCAGCGTGTCGTACTTGAGGTCGATTTCGCACTGGCCCGCCGTGGCCACTTCGTGGTGATGCGCTTCGACCGTGAGCCCGCTCTTCAGCATGATGTCCACCATGCGGCTGCGCAGATCCTGCAACGCGTCGGCAGGCGGCGTCGGAAAGTAGCCTTCCTTGTGGCGGAGTTTGTATCCGAGGTTGGGCTGTTCGTCGCGGCCGCTGTTCCAGATGCCTTCGATGCTATCCAGCAGGTGGAAGCTCGAATTCGAGGTCACATCGAACTGGACGTTATCGAAAATGAAGAACTCGGCTTCGGGACCGAAGTAAGCGGTATCGGCAAGACCGGTCGAAATCATGTAATTCTCGGCCTTTTGGGCGATGCAACGCGGGCAGCGGCTGTAGCGCTCCTTGGTGATGGGGTCGAGAATGTTGGAGTACAGGATCAGCGTCTTCATTTCGGTGAAGGGATCCATCGTGGCGGTCTTGGGGTCGGGGAGGACGAGCATGTCGCTCTCGTTGATGGCCTGCCAACCCCGGATACTGGAACCGTCGAACCCAAGCCCTTCTTCGAAGACGTCCTCGGTCAACTGGTTGGCCGGGATGGAGAAGTGTTGCATCAAGCCGGGGAAGTCCATGAACCGGATATCAATGAACTTGACTTCTTCCTTCTTGACTAGGTCCACCACACCTTTTGGACTGAGATCTTTCCGCATTTTGTCCTCCGTACGTATCTAACGGTCTCTGTGAGCCGAATCAATGCCTCCGGCAAACGGCCGGATGCTAACTGAGCGCAACTTCGCCGGACTCGCCGGTGCGAATCCGGATCGCCTCTTCAATACGCGAGACGAAGATCTTCCCGTCGCCGATCCGCCCGGTTGAGGCGGCCTTGACGATTGCTTCCACGACCTGCTCGAGCTTGTCGTCGTTGACGACGATCTCAAGCTTGACCTTGGGAAGGAACTCCACGACGTACTCGGCGCCGCGGTACAGTTCCTTGTGGCCTTTCTGGCGTCCGAACCCCTTGACCTCGGTGACGGTGAGACCCTGGATGCCGACTGCCGCCAGGGCTTCCTTCACTTCCTCGAGTTTGAACGGTTTGATGATCGCTTCAACTTTTTTCACGGGCTTTTCCTCTCAATGGTGCGCTGCTCACGAGATGCGACAAATGCGGAGAACGCAGTATATCGAAGCGTTTTCCCCGCCGCAAGGACTTACGTCCTTGGCGCCTACTGGTGCGCGAGCACACTGTCCCCCGCAAAGCTCTGCTCGCTTGAGGAGGTCCACATCGTCTAAGCAATACTTATGCCACAGGCCACGCGCCGAATGCCGTTGGATATGGAAGTGTTTCGCAATGAAGTAGTTCCGACGGGGCATGGCGATCTTGAGGGAAGTGCCGGGGAGATTAGGTCAGGAATCGGATCCTACAATTCGGTTGCTTTTTGCGCACCAAAGATACGAATTGGTATGCGGGTTCCCGTCCGGTGGATAGGCAGGAGCGCCGTTATGCCGGCTGGCTCTTGAGCAACAGGAGCAACAGTACTGTGGGTTCCTCGGCAAGCACGCTGTGCGGCATCTTGGCGGGCATGCGCAGCCATGCACCCGCCCCCAGCACATGGGTGTCTTCGCCCAGTGTGAGTGTCGCCTTGCCGGAGAGAAGATGCACAACAGCCGGCACGGCGGCTGTGTGCTCGGATAGTTCCTGACCGGTGTCGAGTGCCATGGTGACGGCCTTGAGGCGGTCGTCGGCGTAGACGGTTTTGCTGACAATGCTCGCGGACTGCACGGCAATCTGTTCGAGCAGATTTGGGATAAGGGTGTAGGGCTCGCTCATGGGCGCTTTCCTTCATGGTGGCGTCGTGTACCCGTCTGACAGACTGGCATTTTTCACCTATAGGGTGCAAATGTGTGGCGATGCTTTGACTGCTCCGGCGAGGTCCAGTCGAGTCATTTGAAGTGGCTGCTGTAGAGAGAAGGGTGAGAGAAGAACATCCCCCGCCCCTACGGGGGATGTTCTTGCAGAAGGCCTAAACCCCTCCAACGCGCCCGTCTTGTCACTGCGCCGTGGATTCGCTGGATAGTTCCAAGTCCTTGCAGATGCGCCGGGCGATGGCCTCGTGCGCGTAGGCTGCGGGATGCAGATCGTGAGGTATCAAAAAACGAGGGTCTTGGGCTTCGGGGGCGTCCCAATAGTTGAGCATGTGAATGCCCTTTTCTTGCAGAAAGGGAATGATGCGCGTCCCCGGTGTTTCGTCGCGCGGGTGTCGCGGCCAGATGATGACGTAGAAGTGGTCCGAGCCAAAGCGCTCCGTGTAGCGGTCGCGTGCCTCTGCTATCAAGTTCGCGGTGTAACGCACCTGCCTATCCGTGATGATGAGGGGGACATCCACGGCGTACCGCTTCATGATCTGTTCGTGACCCAGCGTGCGAAACCACCACAGCCGCCATGGCTGCGTTTCGCGAAACGTCCCGTCAAGGGTGACCGAATCCCCTTCCACGCGGTAGCAGGGGAAGTAAGAACCCCAGCGGTTCATGACGATCATCGAGCCGTAGCTGCGCCGTATGTGCGCGGGTATGAAGACGTACAGCGCCAGCTCCGGCGGTGCGCCCAGTTCCTCTATAAGCGTGGGCTTCTCCAGTTGGGCGAGCATATGTTGCGTTCCGTAGCCGCCGTAGCCGTAGTTGTACACCGCGTATGCTGGCGCGGCCGCGGCAATGCGCGCGGGAAGAGTTTCGTCGTTCTCTACGCCCGAGCCCTGCACGAACGAACAGCCAAACACGAGGATGCTCTTCGTACGTCCGGCATCCGGCTCGCCACCGGGCACGGTACGCCTGCTGAAGTGATCGAAGGTGTACGTCACGGATGAGACCAGTTCGCCGTTCCACGTGAGCGTGACCGTGGACTCGTGGCCGGGAAAGGGCTTGTAGCCGAGGTAGGGATCGTAGCCGTGCAGGTCGCCGTTGGAGTAGTGATAAACCTCCGGGTCCCTGGCACGGGCATTGGCATAGTAGAAACCGTATTCGACACCAGCCAACAGGGCGAAGCACAGCACGAGGCCCAATGCGGACGCGGTGAGGTTCGGCCATCGAGAGGCGATGCTGCGAAGGCGCCGTGCGGGGTCCACGCGGTGGCGAAGCAGCAGGAGCACGATCCCGAGCGCCATGCATAGTCCGTCGAAAAGCAGCGCTGCGGCCACGGTACTGCGGTCGAGGATTCCGTCAGGCGATAGTGTGTGTGCGATGACCCATGGATTCACGAATAGGCCGCACGCAATGCATGCGAGGCCCAGTATCAGCGCGGATCGGTGCGCTTGTGGACTACTCCGCAAGGAACGCCTCCGCCTGGGCACGCACTTCTTCGTTCAGTCCAGGGCAGGCGAGTAGCTGTTTGAGAGTCCCGGCGGCCTCGTCATATCGCCGCAATGCGCGCAGCACCTTCGCCAGGACCAGATATCCGTAGTGAAATGCGGGGTCTCGTCTGAGGAAGTCCTTGAGAGTGGCCGCGGCATTATCGTGCCGGCCCGCGTTCAGCAGCGTATCGACAAGATAGAGGACAACGCTCTGATTGGCGGGCGCGACGTCAGCCGCTTGTCGAAGATACTTCAGCGCCTTCGCAATGTCCCCGTTGGCGCGTTTGTATTCTGCGGCGGCGAGCAGTCCGTCCGCGCGCTGTTCCGCCGTGCAATCCTTCGGACAAAAGAAGCTGCCGTAATCGCCCGCGGGCAAAGAGAATTGTTGGTGAATGTTCGGGTAGGGAAAGAAGTCCTCAGGGAGCCATTGGCTTCTGTGCAATTCGCCGGGGTTGCCATGGCGTTCGGGGTGCTCCCAACCTTCCCCGATGGGGATGTTTACCAGCAGCGCCCGCGTGGCCTTCTCATAGAGCTGCTCGATTACGGCCTCGCCTTCATCCTTGTCGAGATGCTCGATGACATCGCCCGCAATGATCAATTCGTAGTTTCCAATGCCCGGCGCGCATTCGCGAATGTCGCCGATTTGAATGGAGGAATAGAGCGCGCGCTGGTGCGCCTGGATGTACGGTTCAAAGAGTTCGAGCCCGTCAATGCGGATCTTCCAGTCCTCGGGCTGGACACGCTCCTCCATGACATCCAGATACTCTCTGCATAGGAACCCCCACAGACCGAATCCGCATCCCACGTCCAAAATGGATTGCGGATTGAGCGAGATGATGTATTGGAGACAGTGAGAAATGTGGACTGACGTGCTGACGGGCATGCCGCTCTCCTTGGCTGCTCTATGAGGCGCCAGTATAGCACCGGGTCCGAACTCCGTGAAAAGTGGCGCGCCGTGCGCTACAATGCCGCGCCAATAGAAGAGGAACGCCCATGAGCAAACAGTTTGAAGCAGGCGTTTGTGTTCGCGACATCACACCCCTTCCGGGTGCGCCGCTGTGGGGGTATGGAAACCGTACAGGACCCGCGACGGGAACGCTGGACCCCTTGTATGCCCGGGCTGTCTGTTTTCGCGCGGGCGATTCGTGCGCATGCGTTGTGTCACTTGATCTGGGCCGCGTGCCCATGGCGCCGGTGTTGGAGCGTATTCGCGCGCGGGCACACCGCGCAGGCGTCGAACACGCGATCTTCTCCGCCACGCACACGCATCACGCCCCGATCATGGAGTTTGATGACGCGCCGTACATGCCGGGTATCGAAGAGGCCATCGGCGACGCCGTCGAAGGCGCCGCGAAATCCCTGGTTCCCGCGCAGATTGGCGTGGGGCATGCAACGGTCGACATTGGACACAATCGCCGCTTTGTCACACCCGATGGCCGTTGCCTCATGCGCTGGCGCAACCAGGACCATCTCCCCACGGAGCCTGTCGACAAGGAAGCGACGCTCATCCGCGTCGACACGGACTCGGGCGCGCCACTCGCGGTCATCGTCCATTATGCATGCCATCCCGTGGTGATGGGTCCCTCCAACCTGCAATACTCGGGCGACTACGTGGGCGAATGCGTGCGATTGGTTTCCGAGCGGACCGGCGCGACGTGCATTTTCCTGCAGGGCGGCGCTGGAGACGTCAATCCGTACTTGGACAAGACGCCTATCGACCGCGGCGGGGTGGACGCCATGCGCAACACCGGTCGCGTCTGCGCGGATGCGGTATGCGGCGCGTGGTCCGGGATTGTACCTCGGCGGCCTCAGACGCCCCGCGTTCAGTATGCGCAGACACGCGTTGATACGGGTGTCCGGTGGGATTTCTCGGATTCGCAGGTTTTGGAGACGTACTTAACGTCTCACGTGTGGATTCGCGAGTTGATCGACGCGTACCGGGATTGTCTCCGCAACGACTTGACGGTGCCGGCGAGCGCGTTGGTCTTGAATCAGGAGATCGCATTGGCCGCGGTCCCCGGTGAGTTTTTCGTGAAGTTCCAAATGGAGCTGAAGTCCTCGTCGCCGTACCGCCATGCGCTCCTGTGCGGATACGCGGACGATTTCCACCTCTATTTCCCGACCATTCGCGACGCGTTGGCCGGCGGCTACGGCGGGACCATGGCCAGCTACGTGGGATTGGGCGCCGGCGAGAAGGTCCTGACGGAGGTGAAGCTGTTGCTGGCGGGGTTGACCGGTAAGGTGCGGCCTCAGTGTGTTCTTGGGGACTTTGCGATCGAAGACGATGAGGCGTTCAAGCAACCGTTCCCGTGAGGCGTTCTATAACGGACGGTAGATAGGGTGCCAGTTGGAAACCTCGCCTCATCCCCGGTAGTCTGGTGCGTGTGTACTGGGTGGACCGCACTCAAGATGGGAATCGAGCCGTGCCTGCTGAATCCAGCGTTCTGACTTCGCGCGTGGGGGGGTTGCCTCACGTGGATTTTCTCAAGCTCATGTTTTTGTCGCGCGAAGGCGACCGCCGTGAAGGCATCCTTCTACGTCAAGGCAAAGGGTGGTTCCAGGTCTCGGCGACGGGGCACGAGCCGCTGGCGGCGCTCACCTACCATCTGCGCGCGGATGACTACCTCTATCTCTACTATCGCGACAGGCCCATCGCGCTGGCGCGCGGCATCTCCAATCGCCACCTCGCGCTGGCTTACTTCGCGCGGGAGGAGTCGAGTTCCGGTGGCCGCATGATGCCAGGACATTTCAGCAGCCGCGCCTTGAATGTGTTCAGCGTGGCGACGCCGACGGGATCCCAGTGTTTGCCTGCGGCCGGGACCGCATGGTCCTTCAAACTCTCGGGGACCAGCAGCGTGGCATTGTGCACGATCGGCGATGCGGCGACGCGTCAAGGTGAGTTCTACGAAGCACTCGCATTCGCTCTCCAAGAGCGGCTTCCCATCGTCTTTGTGGTGGAAGACAACGGCTACGGCATCAGCACGCCCACCGATGCTCTCACTCCATACAAATTGAAGGTGTTTGCCGAGGAACACCTGGTACCCGTGAATGGCCGAGATCCGTTCGCAGTCTATGCGGCCGGCGCCACCGCCGTGCAGCGTGCGCGTGCAGGGCTTGGTCCTTCAGTGCTGTGGTGCGAACTCGACCGCCTTTGCTCGCACACGTCGAGCGACGATCATCGCGTGTATCGTTCCCACGATGACATCGAGGCCATGAACCGGCGCGACCCTATCGAAACCTTGGCCCAGCGCTGCATTGATGAAGGACTCCTGGATGTCCCCGAATGGGAGAGCATCAAAGCGGAGATTGCCGCGCATGTGGATGAGGACTATCGCGAGGCGGAGCGCGCGCCGGAACCCGGCACCGCCACGCTGGGCGGCCACGTTTACGCGTCCGAGTCCGAGGCGTGCGCGCCGCCCATCTCACTCGGAACGGATTGCACGATGGTAGCCGCCGTGAATGCGACGTTGAAGGCGGCCCTCGAAACGGATCCACGCGTCCATGTGTTCGGCGAGGACGTCGCCGATCCCCGAGGCGGCGTCTTCGGCTTGACCAAGGGCCTTAGCACCGCTTTCCCCGGGCGCGTGGTCAACGCGCCTCTGGCCGAAGCGACGATTGCGGGCGTGGGCGTGGGAATGGCCGCGGCGGGTTGGCGCCCGGTCTTTGAGCTTCAGTTCATCGACTTCGTATGTCCCGCGTTGAACCAATTGATGAGCCAGGCGTCATGCTTGCGCTGGCGGTCGTGCGGCGAATGGTCGTGCCCACTGACGATCATCGCGCCCTATGGCGCCTACTTGCCCGGAGGCGCGTTGTGGCATAGCCAAAGTCTAGAAGGTTTGCTGGCCCACATCCCGGGACTTCGCATCGCCATCCCCAGCACGCCGGAAGATGCGGCGGGGCTGCTTTGGACCGCGGTCCACGGCGAAGACCCAACGTTCTTGCTCCTGCCCAAACACCTGTTCCGCCAGCGGGTGTCGGTTTCGCCGGCGCCGGGCGCGCTGTCTTTCGGACAGGCCGCGGTGCGGCGTTGCGGAGACGATGTGACCCTTGTCAGTTGGGGAAACTGCATGGAGACGGCCCTGGAAGCGGCCACGATCGCGGCGGATGAAGGCATCGAGTGCGAAGTGCTCGACCTGCGTTCGATCGTCCCCTGCGATTGGGCAGGTATCCAGCGCAGTCTGGAGAAGACGGGCCGCCTCGTTGTGGTGCATGAGGATACGCGCACGACGGGTTTTGGACAAGCGATCCTGGCGGAGATGACGTCGGTTCCCGAGCGCTGGGACTTGTTCCTCGCGCCCCCTCAGCTCGTCACCAGGGCCGACATCCCGATGCCGTATCACCCTGCCCTGGAGTATGCCGCGTTACCGGATGCGGGCCGTGTGTTGGCCGCTATCCGTGAGACCATGGAGTAGCACCGGAATGACTCAGTTCGAGTTGCGTGTCCCCCAACTGGGGGAAGGGCTTCAGGAAGCCCGCATCGTTCGCTTTCTCAAGGCCCCGGGTGACGCAGTGCGCCGCGATGAACCTGTTTATGAAATGGAAACCGATAAGGCGGTCACCGAAGTGGAGAGCCCGTGCGAGGGGACACTCGATTCGTGGGCCGTGGAGGTTGACGCCATCGTCGCCATCGGGGAGGTGGTGGGGCGAATCGCCACCGAGTTCGCACCGGCGGTGGCTGAGCCCGACACCCATGGCCGCGCGGAAGGGCCCGCGGCGCCGCACGCACACGCGGCCGTAGCCGATCATTCCAGCACGCGCAACGTGATCCCGCCGCGCACCCGTGCGTATGCCACGCGGCAGGGGATTCACGAAAACGAACTCCTGTCGATTCCGGCGTCGGGCAAGCGTCTGTTGCCCGCCGATATTGACCGCTATCTCGAATCGCGCAGCCGCTCGGCGCAAAGCGCCGGGGATTCCGAATTCGATGATGTGGCCATGTCCGCGCGCCAGCGCACACTCTTCTATCGCCTGACGCGCGCGCAGGCGCAGGTGGTCCCCGGCACCATCGAGGTGGAGGTTGCCTGGGAGCCTATTAAGAAGGCGCACCGCTTATTCAAGAACAAGGCAACAACGCATGACCCCGTGCCATCGCGTTCATTGCTGGTGGCGTGGTGCATCGTGCAGGCCATGGCGCAGCACGCGAAATTCCGCTCCGTCGTGATGGATGTCAACACCGTGAGGCGCTACCGCCATGCCAACATCGGGATCGCAGTCGCGCTGCCGGATGACGAGTTGACCACCGCGGTCGTTGCGCAGGCCGACCGCTTGACCTTCGAGGAGTTCATCCACCAGGCGCGAACGCAAATCGCCAAGGCCCGAGAAGGAGACGATCAGGCCAGCGAGACGGTCATTCACGTGGCCTTCTCGAGCATGGAAGCGTTTGGCGTGTTCACGGCCGTGCCCGTGGTCGTATCGCCCTCCGTGGCGACCATCTTTCTGGGCGCCCCGCACGACGTCGTCGAGGCGGGCCCCGACGATGCGCTCGCCACGAAACGGGTCACGCACATGACGATGACTTTTGACCACCGCGTGATCAATGGGGTCGCGGCCGCCAACTTCATGCTTGAGGTCCGGCGGCGTGTGGAATCGCTACCGGACCTCTGCTCGAATGGAGACAGGTCTTTGGTGTAGCCGTCAGGACGGCACCACCTTCAGGCGCTTCGGGTTCCATCCCACCATTTTGCGCTTGAACCACGACAGGTTTCCCATGCGCACCGCGACCACGCTGTAGAGGCCCAACTCGGGCGGGCAGTGCAGGTCTATGCCGTCGCGGATGGCCGCGTGGTGATTCTTGTGGTGGGGCACCACGTCTTCGCCGCCGGTCTTTGCATGACTTTCGATGACTTTCCCCGAATCCTGGCTGATGATGTCCCAACCCTCTGGTGTGAACACCAGCGTTGCCTCGTGACCGCGGATGCAATGCTGGTCGCCGCGCTCGTTGGCCATGGTGCCGAGTACGCGCATCGTCAGGCCTTTTGAGAAAGGCTCCTGACCTGGGTACTCGAGGAGCATCTCGAAATTGTCGGGCAGGTCGCGTCCATCGGGCCAGACGTAGATGCCGCCCATACCCACCGCGCGCGTGGGGAAGGTCAGGCCCAACGCCTTGATGAGGCGCGTGATGCGGTGGACGAACAAGTCCGTCGCCACGCCGCCCGAATAGTCGCGATAGTTGCGCCACTCGAAGTAGTGATGCGGATTCCAGGGACGTCTCCGGCGCGGCGTGACCCACGTTTCCCAGTCGAGATCGGCGGGCTGTGGGGTATCATCCTTGGTGTCTCCTCGCCAAGGTCCCTTGTCCAAGGAATAGCGGCGCACATAGTCGATCTGGGCCTCGACTACCTGGCCAAGCTTTCCGGCCTTGATCGCCTCGTACGCGCTCGAGTAACTGTCATCCGCCATACCCTGCACGCCCACTTGGAGCTTGAGACCCGTTTCCTTGGCCTTCTCGACAACTGCCAGCGACTCATCGATGTCGTGGGTCATCGGTTTTTCGCAGTAGACGTGCTTGCCGGCGTCCAGCGCGGCCAGCGTCAGGTACGCGTGTGAATGCTCGGGAGTCGCGATGAGCACATAGTCGATGTCGGGCATGGCAAGGATATCGCGGTAGTCTTGCGTGACGATTGGCTCGTCCGCGCCCGCGGCTTTACACTTGTCGCGGAACTCCTCGGCCCGCGTCTTGTACACATCGCACATCGCCAGGATTCCGAGATTCTCCTCCTCCCGGATGCGCAGCAACTGGCCCAGATGGTGCGAGGCCATGCCCCCGCAACCGATGAAGGCCATGTTCAGGCGGCCGTTCGCCCCGGCCACGTTCGCGTAGCTCTTGGCCGACAGCGCCGCGGCGCCGGCGATTGCGCCCGCACTTCTGAGAAAGCTCCTTCTGCTGGGATTCGTGGGTACTGACATATGCATCATCCTGTGGTTTGGTTGTGTACCGGAAGAGTGAAAACAATCAAACGCCTACTCAGACCCGCATTATCGCCGCGTAGTCTCCCGGAACTCAATCCAAACGCGCGCCGGCTTGACAAGCATTCACTGTGACAATAAGATAACACCACATTCACGTGTGCTCAGGTGCGGCGGAGCGCATTGCGTGATGGAGTGCGATCGCAACATTGGGCGCGTACCGTTTGTCGTGCGGCGCGCGCCCAGGATCTCGAAGGACTGTCATGAATACCAATGGCGAAGACGGCCTGTCCCAACCCCACTCAGAGATCCAAACGTCGACGGGCGCGCGCGACGCGCTGCTCGCGTACATCACCGATGGCGTCTTCCTGTACGACCGGGAGTTTCAGTTCATCTACGCCAACGAAGCGGGGGCGCGTTTCGCCCGCCGCGCCCCGAGCGAACTCATAGGGCGCAAGATCGCCGACCTGTTCCCCGGATTTGTGGAGACCGAGTTCTTTCGGGTCTTCGAATGGGTGATGACCTCGCGCCAGCCCGGAAGGGCCATGGACAAGTACACCTTCGACGGCGGCGACACTTTGTGGTTTGAAACCCACGTGTACCCCGTGCCCGAAGGGATTCTGTCCATCGTCACGGAGGTCACCGACAAGGTCAAGCGGGAGGAAGAGCACAGCCGCATTCAGAGCCAGATCCTGCAATCGCAGAAACTGGAAAGCCTCGGAGTTCTCGCAGGCGGGGTCGCGCACGATTTCAACAACCTCCTGATGAGTATCCTCGGTTACGCGAGTCTTGCCTTGGGTGACCTGCCCGCGTCATCTCCCGCTCATGAGAGCATTCAGCAGGTGGAACTTGCCGCGCAGCGCGCCGCGGATCTCTGCAAACAGATGCTCGCCTATTCCGGGCGCGGCCATTTCGTTGTGCACCCCGTCGATCTCTCTTCGATGGTCGCGGACATGGACCACCTGTTGTCCTTGGCGACCTCCAAGTCGGCAACCTTGAAGTACAACCTCGCCCCCAACTTGCCCCTGGTCGACGCCGATCCAGGCCAGCTTCGCCAGGTCCTCATGAATCTCGTGACGAATGCCTCGGACGCGATCGGCGACCGCAGCGGCCTGATTGGCATCGCGACGGGCGTGATGGAGTGTGACAACGCGTATCTCCAAGACCTTTTCATCGACGAGGTCCTTCCGTCCGGGCGTTACGTCTATCTCGAGGTGAGCGACAACGGTGTGGGGATGGATAAGAACACTACGCGTCGCATTTTTGAGCCGTTCTTTTCCACCAAATTCACGGGGCGAGGACTAGGCCTGGCCGCAGTGCTCGGGATTGTCCGGGGCCACAATGGCACCGTGAAGGTGTATTCGGAGCCGGGAAAAGGGACGACGATGAAGGTCCTGCTACCCGTTCACGATAGTTCCCGGCATTTCGAGGATGGCGCCCTTGCCAAGAAGGATGCTTGGCGAGGCACCGGCACAATCCTCGTCGTGGACGATGAGACTACAGTGCGCACCGTGACCCGCGCGGCCCTTCAACGGGCCGGATTCAGCGTGCTCGAAGCCTGCGACGGGGAAGAAGCGCTGCAACTGCTCGAAGCGCACCTCAGCGAGATTCGATTGGTGTTGCTCGATGTGACGATGCCGCGCATGGGAGGCGAAGAGGCCTATCGGAGGATTCGCCAACTGAGCCGGACCATTCCCGTGGTTCTTTCCAGCGGCTACAACGAGCAGGACGCGACAGGGCAGTTCAACGGCAAGGGGCTGTCCGGCTTCATCCAGAAGCCGTACCGGCCTTCGGACCTTATCGTGCGGATACGCGAACTGCTTAACGAATAAGCACGCTATCGGAGTGTGGCGGCCGCATCGCGCAGGGCGGCCACGGCGCGTTCGAGTCCGGTGTCGTCCACGTCAAGATGAAAGACCGCGCGCACGCGCGTCGGACTCACTGGAAGCATGAACACGCCGCGTTCCGCGCAGTGACCCACGTATGCCAGCGCGTCCGGCACGTCCAGAAACACGATGTTCGTGGGAGAGGGCAGCGGGAATTCGACCTGAGGAATGTCTTTCAACGATTCGCGGAACCGGCTCGCACGGAGATGGTCTTCGGCAAGCCGCTCGATGTGATGGTCGAGCGCGTACAACGCGGCCGCTGCGAGCACACCCGCTTGGCGCATGCCGCCCCCCAGCATTTTGCGGTAGCGATGTGCCCGGTCTATCGTCGCGCGATCGCCAACCAACACTGAACCCGCCGGCGCGCCCAGTCCTTTGGAGAAACAAAAGCTGACCGTGTCGCAGTGGCGCGCGTACTCCGCAGCCCCGGTGCCCGATGCAACCACGGCATTGAACAGGCGCGCGCCGTCGCAGTGCAGACGCATGCCGTTCTCTTTCGCGATCGCGGCAATGGCCTCGACGGTAGGCAGCGGATAAACCGCCCCCCCGCCCCGGTTCGTCGTGTTCTCAATGCCGATTACGGTCGTGTGGGAGTAGTGATGGTCGTCATTGCGCACCACCGCGGTCCGCACCAACTCAGGTTCCAGAATGCCCAAGTCGCCGAGGATCGTCTTGGTGAGCACGCCCGCGACCATGCCCAGTCCGCCGGACTCATAGTTGAAGGGGTGGGAGTCCGCATGAAGGATGACCGTGTCCCCAGGACGGCTCTGGCAGAGGAAGGCGAGCAGATTCGCCATCGTCCCGGACGGAACGAACAGGGCTGCTTCCTTTCCCAGTAGACCAGCCGCGCGGCGTTGCAGCACGTTGACGGTGGGGTCTTCGCCGAACACATCATCCCCGACTTCCGCCTTGGCCATGGCCGCGCGCATACCGGAGGCCGGCTTCGTCACCGTATCGCTACGCAGATCTACGGGCTGCATTTCCGCCATGCTCACGCCGTCCAGGTGGCGTTGGAGCGGGCCAGTTTCTCCACGTGGATGTGCAGCGCCGCGACATCCGACGGGCGCACCCCGGGTACGCGCGCCGCCTGCCCGAAGTTGTCAGGCCGGACTTGGGCAAGCCGTTCCTTGCTCTCGCGGGGCATGCCGTGAATCGCGAAGTAGTCGAGGTCTTCGGGTATGGCCCACGACTCGGCGGCCCGAAACCGCGCAACATCGCGTTCCTGCCGCTCGATGTAGCCCTGATACTTAATCTCGATCTCGACCTGCTCCGCCTCCTCAAACGTGAGGGCCTCCACCGGAGGGGCGAGCGCCCATGCGTCCTGGATCGTCAAGTCCGGCCGGCTCACCAGGCGCGCCGCGGGCTGCGGTTCGCTCATCGGGCAGGAATTGCGGGAGGCCAGGAACTCGGCCACCTCGCGCGTTGGTGTCAGCACGGTTGACTTCAGGCGCATGATCTCGCGGTGGATGCGGTCCTGTTTGCGCCGCGTCGCCTCCACGAATGCGTCGCCTGCGATCCCGTATTTCGCCAGACGCAGGTCCGCATTGTCGTGCCGTAGCAACAGCCGATACTCGGCCCTGGAAGTGAACAAACGATAGGGTTCAAGCACGCCGCGCGTCACCAGGTCGTCCACGAGGACGCCGAGATATGCTTCACTGCGTGCGATGTGCAAGGGGGGCTGGCCCTGTACATAACGAATCGCGTTGAGCGCGGCAAACATTCCTTGCGCGGCCGCTTCTTCGTACCCGGATGTCCCATTGATCTGGCCGGCGTGAAAGAGGCCGTGTACCTTCTTGGTTTCCAGTGTGAGTTTCAGTTCCGTGGGCTGAACGAAGTCGTACTCGACCGCGTATCCTGGGCGGACCACTTGCGCCTCCTCCAGGCCGGGCATGGTTTTCAGCATCGCCCGCTGCACATCTTCCGGCAGGCTGGTCGACAACCCGTTGACGTAGACCTCGGGCGTGTTGAGCCCCTCCGGTTCGAGAAAGATGCGGTGCTCGCTCTTGTCCGCGAAGCGAAACACCTTGTCCTCGATGCTTGGGCAGTAGCGCGTTCCCGTGGCGTCGATCTTGCCGGTGAACATGGGCGCCCGGTCGAGGTTGGCGCGGATGATATCGTGCGTGCGCTCGTTGGTCGAGGTCATCCAGCACATGATCTTGTTCGGCGCGAACCCTTCGATCGGCGTCGAGAAGGAAAAAGGGCGCGGCCGCTCGTCGCCGGGCTGCTCGCGCAGCGCGCCGTAATCGATCGTGTCGCAGTGGAGCCTCGGGCACGTGCCGGTCTTCTGCCGGTTGATCTGAAATCCCAACCTGCGATATGCCTGCGAGAGTGCAAGCGCCGGGAGTTCCCCGGAGCGGCCGCCAGGCACATCGCGCATGCCGTAGTGCAGCTTGCCCCCGAGAAATGTGCCCGTGCACACGATCACGGCGCGGGCGGAAATCTCGCGGCCGTCGGAGGTCACGATACCTGCAATTGCGCCCTCACGAATCACGAAGTCGTCCACCATCACCGAGTACAGCGTGAGATTGTCCTGCTGCTCGCAGACCCGTTGCATGTCTTTTTGATAGGCTTCGCGGTCCGCTTGCGCGCGCGGTGAGTGCACCGCCGGGCCCTTGGACTGGTTGAGCATCTTGTACTGGATGCCGGTGCGATCGATGCAACGGCCCATCTCGCCGCCGAGCGCATCGACCTCGCGCACGACCTGCCCTTTCGCGATGCCTCCGATGGCCGGGTTGCAGCTCATCTTGCCGATGGTGTTGACGTCCATCGTGGTCAAGGCGGTGCGCAGGCCGCTGCGCGCGCACGCCAGCGCCGCCTCGATACCGGCATGGCCGGCGCCCACTACGATAACGTCGAAATCGCGATTCATGGGAGGAATACGTGCCTCGATTGGAAGTTCTGTCGGGGCGGCCTCACGGGGACCGCCGGTCTATGAGGATGCAACCCTAGCAAAACCCAGCAAACGGAGCAAGCGGGTGAGAAGCCCAGGCCGTGCCGGCGGAACGGGCAGCACCCGCATGCGTTCCATGATGTCGGGACGGTTCAACCGCCGCGCGATCGCTTCCCAGCGGACGCGAAAGGTCGGATTCACCAGAATTGGGTCGTACCCGAGGTCCAGATATAGACGCAGGGCGGAGTCACGCCAATCATCCGTGACCAGACGTTGGACATCGAAGCCCTCTTCTCGGGTGTATTGAAGCGCAGCCAGCGTGAGGATTCTGCCGAGGCGCTTTCCCCTGTGCTCCGAGAGCACCCCGACCATGTGAAGGTAGCCGACGTCGGGCTCGGTATGTTCGATCCAGGCCGCGGCCGTTCCCACGGGCTGCCCCTGGAACTCGATCACCTGGATGCGCTCCGGTTTGAAACAGGGGTGGGTCAGGACATTCCTGCGCACCGCCTCGACCGTGGAACTGCCCAATTCTGACTCACCGTAAATACGAGCCAGCGCCTCCTCGTCGCCGGGCTGAAAATGCCGGAGCGTATAGCCCTCCGGCAGGGGGACTACGGGAAGGCCGTCAAGCCCGTGTTTTTCCATCTTCAGTTGCGGCATGGAGAAGCACTGTATTCCGCGTTCTTGGGGAAATCAACTCGTATCTAGGCTATAATCCAGTTCCCAATCACGTTTGGAGGCCTCGCATGGGGAAGTCATGCACTCGCGTTTGCAGGGCACACGTGCGCATGCTGTGCGGCTATCCGCGTCGCAGGTGTGCCTGGGGCAGTGCATGATCATCGGCGTTATGAGTGACACCCACGGCAACCGCCGGATGATGCACGAGGTAGCCGATTACCTCAAGACACGGCACCGTGCGGAACTTATCATTCACGTCGGCGACGATTATGCCGATGCCGCAGAGTTGGCCATGGCGGGGCACGCGGTGCGCATGGTTCCCGGCCTCTGGTGTCCCGAGTACGGAAGCGGAAGAGTCCCCAAGCGCATCGTGGAGACCTTGGGCGGAATCACCATTGCCGCGGCGCATGCCGCCAAGGATCTCCGTGCGGCCGAGTTGGCCGCGTCCATCGTGCTGACCGGGCACACCCACGTGGCCACCATCGAACGCATAGGCCCCTCTCTCCATGTCAACCCAGGGCATCTCAAATCGAAGTTCGATCGCGGTCAGCGGCCGTCCTATGCGATCATCGAGGCTTCGGATGCCGCCGTCACCGTCAGCGTTCACGAGTTGTCCGGTGATGTCCGCCACCGTGTGACCGTAAATCGCGCGGAACTCGCGTAACGCAGGGCGTGCTTTCCTGCCACAATCACCTGTGGTAAGCTGAATTCGGGATGTGAGGGTATTGGCATGCCATCGGACCTGCGACAGACCGCCATGACCGCCAGCCTGGCGACGGCTATTCTCATGTTGGCGGGCAAGATGTTTGCCTACGTCATGACCGGCAGCGCCGCGATTCTGTCCGACGCCGCCGAATCCGTCGTGCACATTGCCGCCACCGGTGTCGCAGGATTCAGCCTCTGGTATGCGCGCCAGAGCCCGGATCGCGCACACCCGTACGGCCATGGCAAGATCGCGTACTTTTCGGCGGGGTTTGAGGGCGCCATGATCCTCTCGGCCGCCGCGTTCATTTATTACTCCAGCATCCTGGAACTCATAGAAGGGCCCGACCTGAAGCACCTCGGACTGGGCATTATCATCACGGGAGCGCTGTGTCTGGTGAATCTGGCCCTCGGTCTTTTCCTGGTGCGCGTCGGGCGATCGCGCAATTCTCTGATCCTGGTTGCCAACGGCAAGCATGTGCTCACCGACATGTGGACCAGCGCCGGCGTGGTGATAGGCGTCGTGATCGTGCAGGTTACGAATTACGTTTGGCTCGACCCCATCGTCGCAATACTCGTCGCCACGAACATCCTGAAAGAAGGTATCGGGTTGATCCACGGCGCATCCAAGGGCCTTCTCGATCAGGCGGACCCCAGTAAGACGCCGCTCATTCTCAAAGTCCTGGACGAAGCAGTCGCCCAAGGCCGTGTCACCGACTATCACCAACTGCGGCACCGGCAGAGCAACGACGTGATCTGGGTGGAAGTGCATTTGCAGGTGCCGGGTGAAACCAGTACCGACACGGCGCACGGGATCGCAACGAGCATTGAAGACGCGATCGAAGGACTCTTTCCGGGCTTCATCGTAAACGTCACCAGCCACGTAGAGCCCGAACAGCACGACGCGGCCCATCCCCAAGGGCACCCCGGGCTGCACGATGCCTACGCAGTGCAGGCATCCGGCACAAATGCTCCTACCCCGAATGCGGCGCCACCCGGCGACCCCACCGCTTCGGCCCAAGGGTGAAGTACCAACGAAGACACAGGCGAGGGCGCCTGTGCCACACGGCTATCTCCTATTCCTCGTCTTTTTGAAACTCGTTAAGCCTTTTGGCAAACCAAGCACGGCACATAAGGTGGAACCCCCACAGGCAAGGCAATTGAAGACACATGCGAGGGCGCCTGTGGCACACGCGTTTGCCATGCCGCGGGCGCTCCTTATCTCTTCAATTCGTCGTTCCCGCCAAGAACATCAAGAAGGTGTTCGTACTCTCTGGTTAGAGACAGACGTGCGCACAGGCGCCCTCGCCTGTGTCTTGACTTTCGTTTGTTCCGGAGGGATGAAAGCGTCACCCCCCTCTCCGTCACCGTGCCTGCGTCAGGTGCGGTAGAACCCATTCCCGCCACTCGGGCGAATTCGTGAACAGGAACTCCACTTCCCAATTCATGAAGAGCACGTTCCGCCCCGGCTGCTCGCCAGGGTAGTCCGTGCGGTTGAGAAGTATGGGGATCTGCGCCTGCAACTGCCGGGCCGCATCCGGATCGGTGTCCCAGATGTCAGGGTCTTTGGCCCGTTCCGCGATGAGCCGGTCCAGATTTGTGGCAGGGTACAAGTAGAGGTACGAGTCAGCGCCCGGCTCATCTTTGGGGCTGCTCAGGAGGCTTGGATCCTTCAGATAGGCCGGATACGCCGAAGCCCATCCGCCGGGCGTGTATCCCTCGTGCTCGTTCTGGAACATGCGTATCGCGATGCCGAGTTCCTCGAGGTTTGCGCGGTCCCGGGAGATCCACGCGTTGCGCTCCGCCATTTCGGAGATGTCCTCCGGGCCGCGGTACTCCGGCCGCTCCACTCTTTCGTGGAGGTCCCCGCGAGCCGATAGTGTGAAGACAACCGCCGGCTTCTTGCAGGTCAGGATTAACACGTTCTCCGGGTGCAGCCATTCCGCACCCCCCCAACTTCGCATCAGCAGGTTATCCCACTCCTTCAACCGATAGTCCCACGCATACCCAACCTGAAAGTCATCAAACCGGAGGATCGGCGGGACGTCGATGCGGGCCAGGGGCAGGCCTCCGTGGTAGTCCAGCGTAATGTTTTGCGTGCCATTCAGTGTGTCGAGTGTTTCCAAATAGTCTGGGACCAGGGCATCGAGTTTTAGAGGGAACCGGGCCTCGTGCTCTTGCGCGTACTGGATCAGGGCCCCTCGGACCCTTTCAACCTCTTCGCGCAGGCTGCTCAGCTCGGTGATATCGGCGAGGTCTTTGTCTTCAACCCGCGTGAGGCGCAGCTCGACATCCTGCGGGTCTACCGATGCGTAGGGAGTGGCGCCCTCGAAATGCAGCGCGAGAGAGTCCAGCGCGATGTCCAACGTTCCGCGCATCACGTAGACTACCCCGTTGTCGTTGAACTGAAGCATCACGTCGCGTTCGTCAATCGAGCCGCTCGCAAACGGCGAATCATCTTTACCGTTCACGACGTTGAGTTTCGACCCGTCCATCTGGAAACGCAGCAGGTCGTGATATTCCTCTTCTTGGCCGGCCACGTGTAGAATCATGCGCCACAAGCCATCGATCGTCTTGAGCATGGGAGGCTCCAACTCCAACGCGCCAGCCCGAAGCGGAATCTCTTCGCCGCTCCGCTCCAACACGGCGGCCTTGCTGGTGACTTCCTTCAGTGTGATGCCTTCGATAACAGTCTGCCCCACGCGATAGACCTTCTCAGTGCCCGTGGCCGCATTGCGGATCACCGCGGCGGGGTTGGAGCCCAGCGCGGTGCCCTCCAACGAAAGGTATGACACGGGATCGACCGGCAACGCGGGCTCTTGTGCTTCCCGCGCGTCCCCTATCGAGCCGGCCTGCGCATCCGCGCTCAGGTCATTCGTCGTGGCAGTTTCTTCAGAGGCCGGTGGGCCGCTTGAGACTATCGGCGCTTGCGCACCCGGTCCAGCGGAATCCGGAGGAGTATTCGGTTCGCGCCCGCTCAACAATGCGAGGCCGGCCAGGACCAGTCCCACGACCAGCGCGGACAGATAGAGGCCTCGCCGGTCGCGATTCGTCCCATTTCTCCGTAGCGTTCGCCGTGTTTCCTGGGCTGCGTCCAAGTGTGGAACGATGCTCAGGATGGGGCTTTCTTCACCCTGCCGCAGCCAAGCGTCCGCCTGCACCAAAGCGTTACGGGCATCCGACCATTCGGGTGATTGCGCCAGGGCCTCTTCAACGGATGCCGCGTCGTCAGGCGAGAGTTCGCCATCGAGATAGGCGGACAAGCGCTCGAAGTCGTGGTCATTCATCCGCGGTTCTCACGTCGCTTACGTCGCCGTGAAGGTGCTCGCCCAAACTCCGGCGCGCGTGGCACACCCACGTACGGACTAGCTCCGCCGTGCAGCGCAGTGTATGAGCGATATCGGCATAGCGGAGTTCGCCGAACACGCGCAGGAGCAGGGCGTCGCGTTGGGGGGCTGGCAGATCGTCCAACGCGCGCTCTATCTGACGCAGCGCCATCAACTCGTCCAAGGGCCTATCTGGCGGCGGCTCCTCCCGGGGCGCGGGCGCGCTTGCCCAGCGCCTCGTGCGCACGTGCCCCATTGCCAGATGATAGGCCGTCGAAAACACGAGTGCGCGCCGGTTTGCCGCGTCCTCGGGAACGCGTCCAAGATGTTCCAGGCGCAGGATGCGCGCCATCGTCTCACGGGCCGTGCCGTGCGCATCTTCCACGTCGCGTGTGAGGCGCAGCAGAAACGTATAGAGCGGGGCCTCCACCTGCCGGAGGAAGGCCTCGAGGTTGCGTCCGCTATCGACACGAGGTTCCATGGCACTACTCTACACGTTTCCGCGTCGTTATGGTCACATCGAGCTAACGGCGCCGGACCGGCTTCTGTTGACACCGGAGTTGAGTTGCCAAACCCATGCGGGCGCTCTACAGTAAGTGGGTGCTTGCGGGCCAGATGTGCGTTCTGCGATATTCAGCATCATCAACACGGGCAAGAGAGGGTAGGGTAATGAGTAGGGCAAGGTTCGGGGCGCTAACGGGCGCCATCGCGGTCTTCATCGTGGCGGTGTGTGCAAATTCGCAGGATGCCGCGCCCGTGGAGGAAGGCTACGAGTCCATCTTCGACGGGAAGACGCTTGCAGGGTGGCTAGCGGCCGATCCCAGTTTCTGGACCGTTGAAGACGGCGCCATCACCGCGAAGATTACGCCCGAACACCCGACGGATCGAAACCACTACCTCGTGTTCCAGGGCGGTAAGCTCGGGGACTTCGAGTTGAAGTTGCGCCACCGGATTGTGAGCAAGGATTCCGTCAACGGCGGTTTCCAGTTCCGGAGCGAGATCTTCGACGGTGAGATTCCGAATGATTGCCGCGGATATCAGGTGGACAATAACACCAAGACGCCTTGGCTGGTGCGCCTGTATGATGAGTTCGGGCGTCACGACCTCGCCCTACGCGGCGAGAAGACTGTGTTCGGCCCCGATGGCAGCAAGAACACCGCACCCCTCGCGGAGGCTGTTGGCGATCCTTGGTTCAAACTCGAAGAATGGCACGAGTATCATCTCATCTGCCGCGGCGCGGAGCTGACCTTGAAAGTCGACGGGCGTCATGTCGCGGAAGTGGTCGATAACGATCCCAAGCAGCAGGACTTCTCGGGCATCCTGGCCCTGCAATTGCACAGCGGCCCGCCGATGACCGTCCAGTTCAAGGACATCCGTCTGAAGAAGCTGAATGCAGGGCCGGCCAAACCGTGATGAGCCGGACATGAACGACGCGGCGCGATCCGGTCGGCGATGGATCTTGCCCGCGGTACTGGCGTTCGGGTTCCTTGTGCGCGCCTCGGGTCTGTTCTGGGGTATCGGACTGTTCTCGTTTGACCGAGACCTGTACCACCCGGACGAATCGAAAATCGTCCGCTACGTCCACAATCTGCCAGACTCGTTCCACGAGCAGACCGATTTTCGCTATCCCCTCGGACTCCACCACGCACTGGCACTCGCGTACTTTCCGCTCAAGGCGTTGGCCAGTTTCCCGGGCGTGGAGTTCTGGGCGCCTGATTCCGTGAAGCCATTTCAGTGGACATTTCTTGTGTGCCGCTTGTTCGCGATCATGCTTGGCACGCTGAGTGTCTACCTCGTGTACCGGGCCGTGCTTCTATCCACGCGCGAGAAGGTTCCGGCCTATGCCGCCGCGCTGTTCCTCAGCCTTCTGCCGTATCCGGTGCAGAACTCCGCTTTCGTCACCACGGACGTGCCACTCTCTCTGGCATCCATCGCCGTTGTGTACGCCTATATGAGAATCGACGCCCGTCCCCGCGCCGGCGCTCTGGCGTGGGGTTTCCTGGGGGTGCTGGCCGGCGCGGCCGTAGGCATCAAGTACACGGGCGCGTATCTGCTGGTTGCCTTGGGTGTACTTTTCCTGTGGCGTTACGCCCGGGAGAGGCGGCCCTGGCCGGACTGGCTGCGTGGGATTGCCGCGATGGCGACGGGCGGCATCCTGGCTTTCGCGATAGCGACGCCTCAGAGTGTGATGTCCCCGCAGTTCGTTCTGAACGGGATCGCTCGGGAGTTGGAGCGTGTGGATGCGCTGAGCTGGAGTGCGGGCGCGTACGCCCAGAGTTTTTGGCAGGCGTTGGGTATCCCGGGCGCCTTGGTAACGCTGATTGCGGTGGCCGTTCTGTTGCGAAGACCAAGCCCGCACGCGGGGGTGCTTGCGCTCTTTGTTCTCTGCTTCCTGCTCCTAACGGTGAAGGGCCTGCAAGCGCGTTACGTCATAACCATCGCCCCACTCCTGGCAGTCGCGGTGGGCTTGGCCTGCGCATGTGCGCAGGGACGAGCTATTCGCGTGGCATTTGCCGCGTCGCTGGCGGCGTGTTCGCTGTTGTTAGTCTTCTGCCTCTATGCCCGCTATGCCTGGGACACCCGCAGCGAAGCCACGCGCCTCATACAATCGCGCTATCCCGCAGGCGCAACCGTGGGGATGGCGGTCATCGGATCGGAGAGGAAGCGCCAGAATTGGCGGGAGCCGAAACTGGATAAGGAGCGCTATTCCCAGGTGCGGCTCCAGCGATCTCCAGACCTGATCGTGGCCACAGCGCCGCCCCACGAGCTGCTTCTGTCCACTGGCTCCTCGGAAGAGCTGGGCAAGTGGTACCAGCGATACGGGCTCGAGCCGCCGCCCGCCGACTGGGAAGTTCTCTACCGGGAACTGGCCTCGCCGGACTCGGAGTACCGCCTGGTCGAGCGCTTTCTACCCACGCGTCTGCCACTCGAATTCGCGGGTTACCCTCTCGCCATCTACGAGCGCGTAGCCCGCTGAATCAAGCGGCAGCCTCAACGCGTTCCCATAACTCCCATGCTTCCCATAACTCTCATCCGCGCTCACAGACCCAGCGACACGACCCCGAAATAGCCCAGGGGCGCATACGCCGCACTTGATCCGAAGCGCATCCGTGCGGGGGTTCCCATGACCTCGACCAGCTCCTCGAGCGTGGGCGTACCCGAGCAATCGTAACGCGCCAGCGCGCCGCCGCCCACCGAGAAGTAGGCGCTCGCCGCGTTGGCGTCGACGAGATTTGCCCAGCCTTCGGTCACCAGCACGCCGTTGCCCATCGTGATATTGCCGGCGGACGACACGGACGCGGCATAAAGCATGCTGCCCTCATCATAGGCGTCGATAAACACCTTGGCACCGCGCCCCAGGACGTTCGAGCTGCCTTCCGGCAACTTCTGATCATCCAGTTCCGTGACCGTCGTGTCACCGTCCCAGGAGGCCGTACGTAAGGTGCTGATGTAATCGTAACCCGCGGTCCACTGGTCGTCGCGCACGACGAGTACCTGCGTGGCCGGGTCGTATTGAACAAACGCCCCCGGCACGTTTGCTGTCGGGCCTCCCGTTCCGGTGACGGGGTCAAAAGGCGTTACGAAATACGCGCACAAGGGATCGCCGAAGGGATTCAGGCTATTCAAGGCCACCTTGCTCGCGATGTACACGCTGTCCTCGCCGCCGTTCACGGACACGACCCGCTCGAAGCCGAGACCTACGGTCTGCGTCCATGCCGGCTGCGTCAGATCGACGATGGCCAATCCTTCATCGGGTGATTCCGTCCCGATCACGGAATCGTAGGCGTCCGCCGTGCAACGCAATACGAGTTGGTCGCCCACGAGCAGGCTAGACCCTTGCTGCCGGATCGGATACCAAAGGCCCACAGCGGCATCCGATGTTGCCATGTCGACCATCGGCATGTACGGCAAGTACCACCAGTACCCGTAGTACGGCGACACGTTGACATCCAGCGATGCGTCCACTTCGGGATTGTCCGGGTCGCTGAAGTCCACGATCGCCACCTTGTACTTGCTCGTTCCCGACCAATCCGCGCCCACCAGTACTACCGAGGATCCGTAAGGATAGGCATCCACCAGTTCGCCGATGGATACCTCGGCTTCACCGGACACCGCTTTGAGTGGAAGCCCCTTTCGGCGCAGCAGGGTGGTGCCATCGTCGTAGCGGGTGATGATCTCAACGCCGAGAGTGGGGGAGAGTTCCACGAAATCACTCACGTTCTCAGCGAGCGCCAGCGTGCTGACCACCTGAGGCGCGTCCAGATCGGACGCGTCGATGCGGGCCAGTTGCTCGGACGTGACGCCGTAGTAGCTGGTGTCGTACTCGAAGGAGCGCAGGACGGTCCCCTGTACATCCACATTGCCCCGCTTCGTCAGGTCATCGGGTGTATACGAAACAAACTGAAGCCGCTCATATCCGCCGAAATCATCCTCCCACCCGGAGAAGGGCACGATGATGACATCATCCAACACGGTCAGGGCCTTCACATCGTTGTAGGCACTGGACCAGCTCCAGCTTTGCCCGAACGACACGCGGTCCACCAGCGAAGGATTCGCCGGATCGGCCACGCTGAAGAGACTCATGCTGACCCGGCGGCCCTCGGTGTCATCCACGCCCAATGCCAACAGACGGTCCCCCATGGGTTCGATGTAGGTGGACCAACCGGGGACTTCCAGTTCGCCTGCGACTTCGGGATTCTGCGGGTCGGAAAGATCGACCACGAATAGGGGGTCGACCACGAAGTAGGTCACGATGTAGGCGCGTGCGCCGTCGAAACGCGTCGCGAACAGCGAATCGCCGCGCGCGCGTTCAAATTCCGTTTCGGCGAGCACCGTGAGTGCGTCGGGATTGGCCAGGTCCACGGTGGTCACGTACACCTTGCGTTCCTCATCCCAGGCGCTGGAAATCACGCGCAGTACGCCGTTCCACGCGTCCATCTTGAACTTATCCGCAACCTGCCCCGCAACCTTCACGGAGTCGCGAACGGTGATCGCGCCAGCCGGATCGCTGATGTCCACATAGGTAATGCGCGTCGTGTCGTTCTGCCAATTGCTGGCCGCCACGAAGATGGCGGATGACGACGCATGGATGACGCTGCCGATACTTTCAAATGAGACTTCATCGGCATCGTAGATGTTGCCGGGATCGGCGATGTTGACGCTGGTTACCCACGAGCCGGACGTCTGCGCTTTCATGACGGCCACACCTTCAGCCCAAATCCAATTGTATTCGGCACTGACCGCGTACAGGACATCGCCGACCAGGCGGCTGTCCACGAGATCGCCTTCGAGATCGAACGAACCGATGACGGATGCCTCTGTTGGCGTCGATACGTCCACAATGTACAGACGCGACTTGATGTCGTACTCGATGGTGTTGCCGTTTGCGGTGAAGTCTGCCGCATAGGCCACCAGCACGTACGCTCGGTCCCCAACAAGGTAGAGATCGCGCGGATAACCGTAGGTGGGCACCTGGGCCAGGATGCTCTCGGTGTCCAGGTCAACCAGAGTGAGACCCCGGTACTGGTTCAGGACGTATAGAAGGTTATCGTCTCGACGGATTACGTCCGGCTCGACCACTTCACGGGTGACGGTTTGCTCCCCGCCGGACTCATCATTCATTGACGCTGGAAGGCCCCCGAGGAAGTCGAGGAAGTTTCTGCTGCCTTGCAGGTCCGCGCTCGTGAAATCGTAGGATCTGTTGACAGGCCGCGGGCATCCCGCAAGAGCCGCGACCACAATGATTAACAGCCCTGACCGCAGTACGTTACGCATGACTCACCCCGCTTGCACTGTTTGAAACTGGACCGACGGCTCCACCGCTGAACTGCACTAATGAATGGTCCAACGCCGCAGGCCGGACCACGCATACCCCTTCACCTAATCTTACCACGCTTCCGGCTACCCGTTACGCGGATTTGCGCCCTCTTCAGTACTGCCTCGCTCTCCGAGCGCGGCAGCACAGGACTGCGGGTGCTCCGGGGCCTCTAGCTTTCCGACATCGTGGCGTTTCCCCCTCATCAAGAAGAGCATAGGCGCCCTCGCCTGTGCTTTTTGTGGTTTGAAGCAGCCTCTCGAAACCAAGGGACTACAAGTTTCTTCTGCTTCCGTTTGCGTTCTTTGGTTTCTTGTCCGAGTATGCAGGCGGGAGCGACAACTGGGTGGCTTATTGCCCTCAGTTACATCTGGTCCAACGATTCCAGGATGCCGATGGTTCGTTCGGTCATGGGCCACTCGCCGGGATACGGTATGAACTTGACGTGTCCATCCATGTAGAGAACATTTCCGCCGGGCGGGGAATGGTGCTCCGGTCGCTCGATCAGTACTGGGACGCGGCTCCGCGCAAATTCTACACTGGCTGGGAGGTCCGTGATGAGATAGCGTTCAACCCCTTTGCGAAGCCGAGGGATGGTATCTCCACCGGCAATTCCGGCCCCCGCGGGCACCTTCAGACTATCTTCAAAAGGAAGCCCTTGGGAGAGGTACGACCGATAGACCTCGGCGAAGGCTTCCACCGTCTTGTCGTCACTGACAAGATAGCCCAGATAGAAATAGCTATGATCATTTAGCGCGGCATCCACATCTTCCGGGCCAAAGACAGGAACGTCGTCGGCCGGACACACCATAACAGAAAGATCCGGGAGGAAATCCGGGTACACCGGGCGGGCTAACGCATCATTGTCGAACATTAATCTGCCCGGTTCGGATGACAGTTGGGGGTAGATCTCGCCATCACTCGCGCTCGCGAACGTTCTGAGTGCGAGGCCCAACTGTTTGAGGTGCATCTGACACGTTGCGCGCATTGCGGCCTCCCTCACTCGTGATAGCGTGGGGGGCAGCATTGCGAGTAGCACAAGCAAGGTCAAGCAGATGTTGACGTAGCTCAAAACCAGTCCGGCTATGGCTAAACCACCTCCTCCATGTGTGCTTCGGCCAATTCTTGTCCGCGGCATCGCCATATGGCCGGTAATGATGCCTGGGATCGATAACAGAGGCCCCAGGCAGAGATACGAGCCGATGCCCAGGACCAGGCTGGCGATGGCCAAGCTGCTGGCCGGCTGCGCGCGCTGTTGGGGCCGTTGGTCGTGCTCACTCGTGAAGTTCCCCATGTTCCTCCCCGCACTTCCAGTTTTCTTGTGTTGTGGCCCTTGGTGTTTATCCTATAATAGCACTACTGCCTAAAACAGACAATAGGGCGGTTCACGGTTTCAACGCGGCGAGGGGCGCTGAACTGACAGGTCAGCGTCGCGTGCGGGGGGGCCTTGCCGCCTTGGGGCTACCCTGGGGTGTTCTCGCGAAACAATGGCGGGTCGGAAGACCCGCCCTCCTAGAAGAGCACAGGCGAGGGCGCCTATGCCACACGTCTGTCTCGCTTTCCTTATTTGTCTTGAATTCCCGATATCTCCTGGCAAAACGAAGTTTGAAAGACTGGATGAACCCACCAAGTCGTGGCAAGCGCGTGTGGCATAGGCGCCCTCGCGGGTGTCCCATTCGATACAAGGAAATCCCGGGGGGAAGTGTTTCTCTGTGCCGTCATGTCCCATTGCGCAGCATAGCGCTGTGCCGCCGCGCTCGGAGAGCGAGGCGGTACGGAAGAGGAGGCGGTACGAAAGAGGGGTTCACGGCCCGACGCGGCCGGAATCGGTCCGGAGCTTGTCCATGAACTCCGGGTCGAGGGGGATGCCACGGGTCTGGCATTCGACCACCGCCTGCCATGCTTGATCGTAGTCGCCCCTGCGCCAATAGGCGACCGCCAGCCCTTTGCGCGCGGACGCGTTGTTGGGGTCGTAGGCCAGCGCGGTCAGCCACGTGGTCAGCGCGGAATCGAGGTTGTCCATCTCCAGATAGCAGAGGCCGAGGTTGTAGTAGTCGCTCGACATGCCCGGATCCAGGCGGATCACCTCTTTGAAGGACTCGGCGGCCTCCGGGTATTGCTTCATCCGAAACAGCAGGTTTGCCAGCTCCGAGCGGACCAGCACATCATCGGGCGCCAGTTCGGTCAGGTGACGCAGATGCTTGACGGCGCCGGACGCGTCTCCGGCTTCGAGCGTGGCGGCCACGAGATTGCGGAGTGTTACGGGGTCGTCGGGCTCGTACTGGAGGGCGCGGTGATACGACTGCACAGCCTCTTGAAGTCTGCCCAGCCTGCGCAAGGAGAGGCCGAGATTGCAGTGTGCGGCGGCATATTCCGGACGCAACGCGACGGCCTGTTCGTAGGCCGCCGCGGCGTCACGGTAGAGGCCCTTGTCGAAGAGGGCGTTGCCCAGGCGATACTGGAGTTCCGCATCGCTTGGTTTGGCCTTGGTCTCTTCCGCTAAGCGCGTGGCTTCATCCGCGGCGGCGGGGGGGGCGGCTGCTGTTTTCTCGCGCGCGGGCGCACAGGACAGCCCTGCCAGCGACACGCATAGCAGAAGAACCGCCGCACTGAAATGGCCGGGCATCACCGCGTTGGACCTTGAGGCTTTCATCTCCGAAGAATCGTAGCCCCCGTCCAAAACAAAAGCAACGGGACGCTCTCGCCTGCCGCTCAGTCCTCAGCTCAGACGGCCGGCTTTGCTGCCTCCTGTTGGGGCATCCACTCGGATGCGATGAGCTTGCGGTAGTCCTCGACCTTGCCCCTGGACAAGTAGCACTCGATGATCCAGCGGCCCAACGGCAGCAATTCAGGCGTCATGTAGGACTCCAGGTGCTTCTTGAAGAAGTTGTCGAGGATCGCCGCGCCCTGGTCGTAGGCCTCTTCACCCACTTCCGGCTGCGTGTCCACCTGCAAGAACCACCTCGGGATGTTCGCGCCTTCCACGGTCACGTCGTGCAGCGCGTAACCCAGCAGCGGCGAACGCGCGGGGCGAATCTGGTTCGCCCGAAAGCGCGCCATGCCGCGGCGCGCCAGGTATTCGCGGGCAATCCACTGGGGCATGAAGCTCGTGTACCAGCACCCGATATGCTGGTTGGGACACAGAATGTACAGGGTGGCGGGGGTCGACTCGACCTGCTTCAACAAGAGGTTGGCGTGCTGAACCTGGCGGCCCGTCGCAAACGGCCAGTACGACCCCACGCCCTCGCTGGTCATCTCGCCGGTGTCCACGATGCTCGGGTTCGCATGACCGCGCGGCGCCACCAGCCGCCACAACCACGCCAATGCCGGCGGCAGAATGTGGAAGAGGCCGATGATGCCGTACGACGGCTTCTCTCGCGTGCACGGAGGCGTGCGCACGCCAAGACTTCGGATGTCCACAGTTACAGGACCGTCAACCACTTCCGGGATGGAGCGGCGCGGCAGAATGACACGAGGATTCGGGCATGGCTTGCCGGGCTCGTCTTCTATGTGCTCCCAAATAAGCGCGCGGCCTCTGGGAACCGCGTCGATGTTGAGGAACAGCAGCGGTTCGGGTGGCTGCGCGGTGAGGCGTTCGAGGCTCGGGTCGGTCGCGTATTCCGTGATGTGGTTTACCCGGACAAACCACGCGTTCTCCGCATCCACCACGCGCAGTTTGCCGTCGTTCTTCTGCAGGGATGGATGGCACAGCGCCATGTCGTCTGTCACGGGCCGGATTTCGCACCCGCGCGGCATCGTCACGTGCCGCTGTTCTCCCGTGAGAAGATTCCTGCCCAGCAGGAGGCGGCCGTCCGTTTCGCGGTGCGCCTGCTCCAGCATTTCGCTCTTGCCGCCGCCGCTCGCGCCTTCGTGCATGATGGTGACCAAATTGTCGTAGGGCGTGATCACTTGGGCGGTCGAGCAGTGAGCGGTGACCCACCCTTCCTTCTCGCCAAGATTCAAGAGGCTGCCATACACGCCTTTCTTCGCACTGGGACCGGGATAGAGGTTGTAAGAGAAGATCTCGTGCAGCTCCTTGCTCCGACGGTGGACAACGATCTGCTGGCCATTGAAGTGCGTGTGCCGGAATGGCGGCGCCACATAGATGATCAATTGCGGCTTGTACGGCTGGGGCAATTCATCGATTGCCAGAATCTCCTGGAGGAGCGCCAGGCCGAGCGCGAAGAATCCCGCGTTGGCCGGGGCCACGACCATGGCATCGATCCCCATACCTTTTTTGCCCGCGCGAAACGCGAAGGTGACCAGTTCCTGACTCTTCAGCCACGCAAAGGTCTCTTGCCGAAGTCCGTTGAAGTCTTTCCCGTACTTTTCCTTAAACGTGATCTTGTCGGTTGGAAGGTCATCACCCATGACCATGCTCTCCGGATCGCGCCGGCGCATATAGGGTTCCTCGTAATTCGCGGACACGCCATTGCGCACGCGGACGACGCGAGCCTCGACCACCTTTCCGCGTCCCGGCACGTCATAGCTGACCTCGAATGAATCGCTGTCGGCTCCGCCGCAGGCGAGGTCGATCAGTTCACTGGACCGGCTCACCACGGTGACTTTGGGACACGCCGAAAGGAGTGCCACCGCTTCTGAGGGAGGATTCATCTTCTTCCACATCGTGCTACCGTACCTTTCCGTTCACGTTCGGGATGGGCGTGAGCCTCTTGTTTGCCGGGGAATCGATTCTTATCCTGGCGGTCAAGGCGGAAACGTTATCAAGGGAGCGGGCTATTGACCGTATCGCCTTGAGGCGAGGGCAACGAATCGCTCGTTATCCGGACCGCTACTATGCGCACCGGAAACGGATCCTACGCCGGCAGGCCCGTCATCCGGCGGTATACCTGCTCCAATGCCGCGGCGCTCATTTCCCAGGTCAGCGTACGCGACCGCTCGCGAGCTGCGGCCGCAAGCTGCAAGGCCGCTTCCCCATTATCCATCACGAAACAAATTGCGGACGCTATCGATTCCGCGTCGTAGGGGTCCACGAGTGTGCAGGTGCCGCCTGCCACTTCGGGAAGGGCCGACACCGCACTGGTGACCACGGGGATACCCGCAGCCATGGCTTCGAGAACCGGAAGGCCGAATCCTTCATAGAGCGACGGATACAAGCAGGCCCGCGCCCCGCGCAAGAGCAATACGGCCTCCACCCGGGTCAGGTAACCGGCATGGATGACGTCAGCACCAGAACCGCGCGAAGCGATGGCATCCGCAATGGGACCGCTCTTCCATCCCATTTTTCCCACAAGCAGCAACTGGGGGATTTGTGGACGCCGCGACCGCGCCACGTCATACGCCTCAAGCAGACGTAGTATATTCTTTCGGGGCTCCAAGGTTCCAAGTTGAATGAAATAGTCTCGCGTCAGACCAATACGCCGCGCAAGGCGCATGTGCGCTTCCGCGTCCCAAGGCGCCTCGAATTCCTCCACGCGGACGCCGTTGGGCACGACATGGATCCGCGCCGGATCGACTCCGAACAACTCGATGAGTTCCGATTTGCAGTGGTTCGACACCGCGATCAGCGCGTCCGCCTCCGCGGCGCACTGCTTCAACAGGCGTGATTGCACATGTACCGTCGTCGCCGTGTGTGTCTCGGGAACACGTATGAAGGATAGGTCGTGAATCGTGACGAGCTTGAGCGCCTTGCGGGTCGCAGGGGTTTGGTGGCAGAGGTTGTGGGCGATCCGCACGTCGCCCGTGAACCACTCGATAGGGGGCCAGCTCCAGCGGGTCCACGCGTGATACTTGGCGAGACGCGCGAATGGAATCACCCGGTGCTCGAGCATTCCCAGTTCCTGCCGGAGGATTGTGCCGCCCTGCCGGTCCCCGGTCGCGAAACTTGCGTACGTAAACGCACTGTCTCTGGCGAGGAGCGCCTTCACTTGATTGATCGCGGCATACCCGATCCCCGTGACGGGAAACTCGGCGGCGCAACTCAGGTCAAGGGCGATACGCGGCTTTCCAGGTATCATGCGTGGGCGCCCGTGCGAACCACGCATTGCGTGGCGGGTCTTCGACTCACAGGGGTGCGTCGCTGGGGGCTTCCGGCGCGAAAGGCGAGACGGCCGGTTGCTCCGGAGCGGCCTCTAAGTCGCTGCCCACTTCCCGATTCGCAGTCCCGTCGGTGGAAGAAGCGGCGGCGGAGTTCTTTCCGAACCCAAACACCTGGACAGCCAGTTCCGCCGCTTTGAGTTGGACTTCATCGCTGGAACCGCTGACCATTTTCTCGAACAGGACCCGCTTGAGGGTGTCCTCAACGAGCGACTCGGAAAGCGGTTCGCCGGGTGCGGGCAGTGCCAGTTGGTCGCGCAGACGCCCGCTGGCACGTCCATTATCCGAGGAAAACACGCCCTCCGTGCTCGACTCGAGTCCAGCCTGAGGGTGGCTGTGCAACGCGGTCATACACATGTCGCGGCCCGTGCGGATATCGTCGTTATCGGGGTATTCCTCCGCAAGAACTTGAAAGATGCTGAGGGCCTGGGCGTAGCGCCGGGAGAAATAGAGATCCACCGCTTCCGCGAAGCGGCGTTTGGCCTCGGCTGCTGGACTGGGCGCGGCGTGCGCGCCGAATCCCCAACCCTCTGGGATGGGGCGGGCGCCTTGTGCCGGCATGGGCGCCACCACGGACTGACTCCGCACGGGTGTCGCGGCATCAGCCGTGATGGAGATCACGCGCCCGCAAGCCGGACATAGGCCCGTTTTGCCGAGCGCGGAACGGGGAACCTGGATTCTCTCCCCGCACACACATAAGACCATTAGCCGTCGCACAGTGCGGTTGTTCCTTCACATGTGACTCGTGCACCTCGCTTGACCCAGCGAAGCATTCTACTTCCTGCCCAGGAATCGCAGCAAGGCGTCCACGAGCATCGTTTGATCCTCATCGACCTTGTGCGCCACGACTTCCGCGGGCAGCGTGTCCGACGACTCGATGTCGGGCAGGGATGCGTCTTCATCTCCTTCCTGAAGCGCGGCTCGCTGCCGCTCCACTTCGCGCTCCATGCTTTCAGCCCGCAGATTCTCCAATGTGGCGTTGGCTTCCTCCAGTGCTTCGCGCAGGCGCGCAGCCTCCTGGGATGCTTCCTCCGCCGCGGTTCTCGCCGCCGATAGATCCGCGCGGAGTTGGGCAGTCTCCTGTTCCCGGTCGCGGGCCAGCACGAGCGCCTCTTCCGCGTCGCGCTCGAGACCCCGGATCTCTTCATCAGTCTGGGCAATCCGGGCTCTGAGATTGGCCAACTCCGGCCCGGACTCCGCGGCTGACGACTCGAGAGCTGCGTGTGCCGCGCGAAGCGTCTCCAACTCCCGGCCAAGGTCAAGAAGCTCCGATTCCCGTGTGGTGGCCAAGGTGCTGGCGGTTTCGGCCGCATTCCTTGAGGCCTCGACCGCGTTTTCCGTTTCGATCAACCTGCGCTGAATCTGCTCCATTTCGCTCATGTGAGAGGCCTCGCGCTGACGCAACGCCTCCAAGGCGGCCTCGGCGCGTGCCGCGTCCTCCGCGGATCGGTCGCAACGCGTCTGCAAATCTGCCAAGGACGCATCCCGCGCTGAGAGCAAGCGCTCCACCTCCGCAAGCCGTTCCTGGAGAGAGTCCCGTTCCGAGCGCACTTGCTGAGCGGATTCCCGCTCGCGCTCCAGAAGGCGAACGTGCTCTTCCAACGCCCGCACGCGTTCCCGGCTGTCTTCAAGCACCTGCCGGTGCCTGTCCGTTTCTTGTCTCGCCTGCCGCGCCTCTTCCTGGGCCTCGGCCAGCGCCGCGAGTTGGCCGTTTTGCTCGAGAGCCAGAGTCGATTGGATTGCGGCCTCCGATCGCTGCCGCTCGTCGAGGGCCTCGGCGGCCTGGCGTGCGGCTAGTTCCAACTCCTCGCGCGCGCGCTTCAACTCGTCGCGCAAGGCCTCCCGTTGGCTACGAACGGCCTCCAGTTCAGTTGCGAGATCGCTGAGCTTACTGGTTTGCAGGTCCAACTGGGAATGCAGCTCATCCACTTCCTGTAGCGATGGCAGGGGAGGTGAAAGGGTGGTTACAGCGCCTGACGCGGGACCTTCCTGTTCTCCCGCGAGGGAGGACATGGGAGGGAAAACGGCGAGAACCGTCTCCCGATCGTGCGTTTCGCTCGCGGATTCAACGCCCTCCTTGAGCGAAGGGACAATTGCGACGCGCTTGCAGCGGCGGCACCACGCGTGCCGCCCCGCATGCGCCGGCTCCACCCGAAGCACATTTCCACAGTGTGGACACTCAAATTCGATCATGTCCGTCACCAAGTACCCCACCAGAGTGTACGACCGCGCTCAGTATACCACTCTTTGGCGAGCCATTTGTATCCAGCCCAATCAGGAGTTAAGGGAGGCACTCCAAGATGGGCACGCGGTGAAACCTGCGGCCCGCAACCGGTGTTATAGAGGGGGAAGTTGCCGCAGCAAGGAGGAACGCGTGGTCTTTCGATGTCTCATTCGGCGTGCGGTGGCGATGCTGCTCGCGGGGGCGGGCCTTGCGGCGCCGTGCTTCGCGCACCAGCATATTCGCCAATCCATCAGCATTCCCATGCGCGACGCGCCTCATACACTGGCCGCGGACGCCTACCTTCCCGCGGCGAGCGGCTCGTGGCCGGTGGTTCTGATACAGACGCCTTACAACAAGAATCTCTTCGCCCCGGTGTTCACCCTCGAACTGACAGACGATCCGCTTCTCGAGAGCCCCGACTATGCGTTTGTCGTGCTTGACTGGCGCGGGTACTTCGCTTCGGCTGGCGCGGCCTACGCGGGCAGCCCGACGCACGGTGAGGACGGGTACGATGCGGTGGAATGGATTGCCGATCAGCCGTGGTGCACGGGCAGCGTGGGCACCTGGGGTGCGTCGGCCCTTGGTAACGTCCAAATGAAGACGGCGGCGGAGCAACCTCCGGCGCTCAAAGGCTGCGTGCCTATCGTGTACCACTACGGCGAAACGTACGACCAGTACTACCCGGGCGGCGTGTATTACAGGAGCCGGAATGATTTCGTGGCGGGCGCCTTCGGCGGGGGCACGCTCGTGCGCGACAATCCGCAATACAACCTGCTCTGGCAAATCCTCGAAAGCACCACTGGCGATCCGGCCCTCATCGACTTGCCCATGCTGCATGTCACTGGGTGGTACGATCACGAAACCGCCATCACCATTCGCGAGATGCAGTCCATCCAGAGCAATGGCGCGACGCATGCCTTCGGCAAGCAGAAGCTCATCATCGGGCCGTGGACCCACAACGCCATTGGCGCACTTGCCCAAGGCGAACTCGAGTATCCGTCGGCAGAGCACTATTCTTCGTCCGCCGCACTTGCGTTTTTCGATCGCTATGTGCGCGGCATCGGCAACGGATGGGAAGGCAGGCCCGCGATTGAGTACTTCCGCATGAACGATGACCTCTGGGTTCAGGCGTCCGCGTGGCCACCCACGGGCACGGAGCCGCGGCAGTTCTTCCTCCGTGCGGACGGCACTCTCGCTGATACCGCGCCCGCAACCACGCAGACGTTCTCGTACGACGCCAATCCTGCCGACCCCGTGCTGACGGTCTACGGCGCGACAATTAACTCGACTCTGGGCGAGCAAGGTCCCGGTGACCTCAGCGCCGTGGAAGCGCGCGCAGATGTCCTCACCTTTACGACGCCCGTCCTCACCGCCCCGTTGACTTTCGAGGGCACGCCCTCCGTGCGGCTCTTCTTCGAGTGCGACGCGGTGGACACAGACTTCGCCGTGCGCCTCACGCATGTATATCCCGACAACCGCTCGATGTTGCTCGTCGACGGCATTCGCCGCGCGTCATTGCGCAACAGCTTTGGAACGCGCGAGCCGCTCAGCGCGGGGACGGTCTATGAGGTCGTCGTGGACATTCCGCCCGTATCGGTGACGATTCCCGCAGGCCACCGCCTGCGGCTGCTCGTGGGTCCCTCCAACTACGATCGCTTCGACAAGAACATGCAGGATGGATCGGACCTGTCCGATGAATCCGGCGCCACTGCGGTCACCGCGCACGTGACGCTCCGCTTCAGCCAAGCCCATCCATCAGCACTGACTTTACCCGTTGTGCCCGCGGGACCCGACTCCGATGGCGATGGCCATCCGGACAGCGTGGACGCGTTTCCCATGCGATCGGACGAATGGGAGGATGCGGACGGCGACGGCCTCGGCGACAACTTCGAGCAACTCATTATCGGCGACGACCCGATCGACGGTATCGGGATCTTGGCGGATGTGTTGGCCGGTGACGACTACGATGGGGATGGCAGTTCAAACTACCAGGAGTTTCTGTATGGCACCGACCCGGTCACGCCGTCTCCACCTTTGCCCGCAACCAGCTCGAGTTCCGGGATGGTTCTGTTCCTGATGCTGGGGCTTGCCGGCGCGGCATGGATTGCGTGGGGGTTGCCAAATCGCCGGCGATGTGCTTTACTGAGAGAAGGCTGAAACTTCATTCAGGTGCACATGCTCGACCCGCGTTCTCCCATCAAGGGGCGTGGCGCCACGGGGCGACCCGCCAACCGCTTCGATCAGATCGCATACGTGCGCGACCTCGACGCGGATTACGGCGAGGATCCCCGTCCAGACACGCAGTATCTTCCCGACGCCTCGAAATCGATCATCAGCACCAACGACAGCCCGGACATCCCCTTTGAGGCAAGTCTCAACCCCTATCGCGGATGCGAACATGGGTGCGTGTACTGCTATGCCCGGCCCACCCACGAATATCTGGGCTTCTCTTCCGGTCTGGACTTTGAAACGCGGATCATGGTGAAGCATGAGGCGCCCGCGCTGCTTCGGGAGGCACTCGCCTCGCCCCGCTGGACCCCAAAGGTCCTCAGCATGTGTGGTGTGACCGATGCGTACCAACCCGTTGAGCGCCGCCTCCGACTGACGCGACAGTGCCTGGAAGTCCTTGCGGAGTTTCGCAATCCTGTGGGAATCGTCACCAAGAACGCGCTGGTCATGCGCGACATAGACATCCTGAGCGATCTGGCCGCGCACAACGCGGCCATGGTGATGCTCTCGGTCACCACGCTGGACGTCCCCCTGAATCGTGTGCTCGAACCCCGGACGTCGCTGCCGCGTCAACGGCTGGAGGCTATCGCGCGTCTGGCTGACGCGGGCATTCCGGTCGGGGTCATGGTGGCACCCGTGATTCCGGGTTTGAACGACGAGGAGATCCCCGCCATCCTCCGGGAAGCGGCGGCGGCGGGCGCACGCCACGCCAGTTTCACGATGCTGCGGCTGCCCCACGCGGTGGCTCCACTCTTCGAGGCGTGGCTCGAGGCACACTATCCGGACCGCAAGGATCGCATCCTCAATCGCGTCCGATCCGTGCGCGATGGGCGCCTGAACGATGGGCAGTTCGGATCGCGCATGAGGGGAGAAGGGTTTCACGCGGATCAGATCGCCAGCCTGTTCCGCGTCTCGTGCCGCAAGTTCGGGTTCAACGAGCAGGATCTGGATCTTTCGACAGAATCGTTCCGGCGCCCGGAGAGGGGTGGTCAGATGTCTCTCTTCGACACGCCGCCTGGCTGAAGGCGTCCATCCTGACACGATCTGAAAATGAGAGCCGGCAAACACATGCGCGTATCATCATGCGCGTGTGCTTGCCGGCGCAAGGATTTCTACCCCACTACACCGGAGCCAAATGCTCTGGGTGCTTATTGGGCAGGAGCAGCAGGAGCTGCAGCGTCCGCCGGGGCGGCATCAGCCGGAGCGGCCGGGGCCGGTTCGACCGGTGCAGCTGGAGCTGGCTCAGCCGGAGCGGGCGCCGCTTCTTCCGCCGGAGGTTCCGCCGGCGTGACGTCGGCAGCCGCCGGAGGCTCAGCCGCCGGTTCCGTTACCGTCGGTTCGCCCGCTGGCGGTTCATTCGAAGCAGGCGCACATCCGAACGTGCCGATAGCCAAGAACCCCAAAACAAGGACACCTACGAGCAGTCGATACATGGTCGACCTCCTATGCGGCGCTTCAAAAACCGGCTTGCGTCTTTACTCTTCCGCTGGCCCGCTTGTGTTGGTTCGCCGGTTTCACGCGCCGCGTTCGAATTTTCTAGCGGGTCCTTACTAAATACTGATTCTACTACAGAGACGCGGGTTGCACAATATTTTCACGCGACATATTTTCGCGTGCGCCGGCCAATCCTCCGGTGCATTGGTGAATCCAGCGGCTCCCTGTATAATGGGGTGCCGAAACGGCTTTTTCGCCGCAGTCCATTTCGGCGCCTTGAGTTCCGGCACACCCCAGGGAGTAAATCCATGACCGGCACCCTCAGTCCAGGCACGTATTTCTTGACCGGCTGCGCCAGTGGCATTGGGCGCCACGTGGCTGGCCTGTTGCTGGGGCGGGGCGATCGGGTGTACGCAACGGATGTGAATCTCGACGCGTTGAAGAAGCACGCGATCGACGACCGTTGGCCTGAGGACCGTTCGTGCTGCGACCAATTGGACGTCCGCAGCCGCAAGGACTGGGAGACGGTGTTCGCGCGGGCAGTGGACGCCTTCGGACGCATCGACGTGTGCATGAATATCGCGGGCGTCATGCTTTCCGGATGGGCGCACGAGCAGCCCGCCCACGAAGTGGACCTCCAGATCGACGTCAACACCAAGGGCGTCATCTGGGGCACCCAGGTCGTCGCAAGGCACATGATCGAAAAGGGAGGCGGCCACATCGTCAACATCTCTTCGATGGCGGGGATTGGCTCAATCCCGGGAATCGCCGTCTACACGGCGTCCAAACATGCCGTGCGCGGGTTCTCGCTGGCGGCCGCATTCGAGCTGAAGAAGTACGGTATCGCCGTCACCACAGTGTGCCCGGACGCCATCAAGACGCCTCTGCTGGAACAATCCGCCCGACACGAAGCAGGCGCAGTCGTTTTTTCCGGTTCCCGCCTGCTCACCCTCGAAGAAGTCGGCCGCATCATCCTCGACCGCGTGCTCGTCCGCCGGGAACTCGAAGTGACCATCCCGCGCGGCCGCGGCCTGCTCGCCCGCCTCGGCAACCTCATCCCCTGGGCCAGCCACGGCCTGCTCACCTCGCTCCAAAAGACTGGCCGCGCCCACCAGCGCGACCTCGCGAAGGAAGACCCGCAAGGGAACTGAGCCTTACCTTGAATCCACATGCGTTGCGCCACACATCCGTGTCTGTCCTTGATTCCACGCGCGCGCAAGGACACAATCGCCTGAGCAAGCGCGAGGAGATGGCCGGATGACGAAGCAGGAAAGAAGCTGGATACTCTATGACTGCGCCAACAGCGCTCAGACCCTGGTCGTCACGACGGCGATTCTCCCGATATTTTTCAAAAGCTACGCGGCCGCGGATCTATCCGCCGAGCAATCGACTTTCTATTGGGGCCTGGGCAACACGGTGGCGGCGATCATCGTGGCGATCATGGCGCCCATCCTTGGGAGCATGGCCGATCGGGAGGGCGTCAAGAAGCGGCTGTTCGCGCTCTTTCTGGTCATCGGCCTGGTTTCGACGGCCAGTCTTGCCGCAGTGGGGCAGGGCGATTGGGTTCTCTGCCTCTTCATCTACGGACTCTCCACAATTGGCTTTTACGGATCGACGGTCTTCTACGACTCCTTCCTGGTCGATGTGACGCAGAAGGACCGTATGGACTGGGTGTCGTCCAACGGTTTCGCCTGGGGGTATCTGGCGAGCACAATTCCTTACATCGTGTGCATGCTCCTGATTGCCCAAGCGGAGTCCTTGGGCTTTGCGTCAAAGGCGTCGGCTACGCGTTTCGCATTCATCATCACCGCGGTATGGTGGTGTGTGCTCTCGATACCCATGCTGCGCCACGTAAAGCAGCGGCACTTTGTGCCCGCCACGGCGAACCCAGTGCGTGAGAGCCTTGCGCGTCTTGCGGCAACCTTGCGTGACATCGCGCGCTACAAACATCTCTTCCTGTTTCTGCTTGCCTATTTTCTCTACATCGACGGCGTGCACACGATCTATAAGATGGCAACGAGTTTCGGACTCGATGTCGGGATTGACAGTACCCAACTAATGCTGATCTTGCTGGTCACGCAGCTCGTCGCGTTTCCATTCGCCATCCTCTATGGAAAGCTTGCCGGGCGTTTCACCGCTAGACGCATGATCCTCTTCGGAATTGGCACGTACTTCGGGGTCACGATTCTCGCCTTCTTCATCGCCAGCGCATGGCACTTCTGGCTGCTGGCGATCCTGGTCGGCACCGCGCAGGGCGGCATTCAGTCGTTGAGCCGCTCGTTCTATGGCAAGCTGGTCCCGCCCGAGAAATCGGCCCAGTTCTTCGGGTTCTACGATATCTTCGGCAAGTTTGCCGCCATTCTCGGACCCGTGATGGTCGGCGGCTTCGGGTTGCTGTTCGGCAACGTTCGCGTCGGCGTGTTTAGCCTGATCCTGCTCTTTCTGCTTGGCGGATTGCTCCTGCTCAAAGTGGATGCGGAGAAGGCCGCTGCGTCATAATACGCCCTTCCTATGCGCGCCACCTTGTGTCCAGCCACATCAACGAAGGATGCACCATGAACGAGACCCCATGGAAGGTTTCCCTGCACGGAGGACACTCCGGCGAGTTCTGCGATCACGCCACCGGTACGCTGCGCGAAGTTCTCGACGCCGCGATTGCCGCGGGCTTCACCACGTACGGCGTCAGCGAACACGTCCCCCGGATCGGCGAGCAGTATCTTTACGAAAACGAAATCGCCCTGGGCTGGACCGTCGAGAAGATCGTCGCCGACTTCGAGCGGTACGGCGCGGCGATCTTCGCATTGGCGGAAGAGTACGCCGAACGCCTCACCGTGCTGCGGGGTTTCGAGATTGAGGTCGTTCCCCACGGTAGCTATGTCGAAGTCATGTCGGGATACCGGAAACGCTTCAAGTTCGACTACATGGTCGGTTCCGTTCACTACATCGACGACATCAGCATCGACGGACTTCCCAAGGAGTTTGAACGGGCCCTGGAACTGCACGGCGGCCTCGAGCCTCTCGCGATTCGCTACTATGAAAGCGTTGCGGAGATGGTGCGCGCGCTGAAACCGGAAGTCGTCGGACACCTCGATCTCATCCGCAAGAATGGTTACCTGTACGGCGCCGTGGATACCTCCGCGATCCGCGAGGCGGCTCGCGCCACGCTTGAGGCTGTACACGAGTGCGGCGGCATCCTGGACCTGAATACCGCGGGTTGGCGCAAGGGGCTGGACCACGCCTATCCTGAGCCGTGGTTGCTGCAGATGGCCCATACAATGGGTGTGCCCTTCTGCTTCGGCGACGACAGCCACGGTCCCACCTTGGTAGGCGCGGGCATTGACGATGCTCGCCGCTACTTATTGGAGCACGGAATCGACCAGGTGACCGTGCTTGGGCGCAACGACGATTCGGTCTTCCGCCGGGAAGTTTCCCTGGTATAGCGCGCTACAGGCGCCAACTATTCCGGCATAGGGCCAAGTTTTGGCCCATTACGCCGCAGCTTCCTGATGGGCTTTGGGTTCTAAGCTGTCTAAGCGATTACCGGGCAGTGCCTTACGGCGATTTAGGCCTTTGGCATCCATCTTGCCTCTTCCCTCAATGGTTGATAACTGACCACAGACGGGGGAGGTAACGCTCATGAATGGGCAGATTAAGGGTTTGGTCGTGGGATTGTTGCTTGGGGTGGCTCTGACCATCTCCGCGGCGGTATTTGCCGGGCCCACGATCAACGTCACTTCAACCGGAGGGCCCGGCGCGGCAGGACGTTTCTGTTTTCAGTCTCACATGGAGAACGGCAAAGGTTCCTATGCGGTACTCGACACAGAATCCGGTATGGTGCGCGTTTTCAGCGGAGAAGGGGACGTCGTGACGATCGACCCCTCGGATGCGGACTCCTCTCCGGCCCAATGATCCTGTGGCGGCTTGGAGTCAGGCGCGTCGTCACTGTTCGTCGAGCACGTTGCGCACCAGGCGCAGCAGCGCGTCGGCCAGGAAGGGTTTCTGAATGAAGTTGAGTCCTTCCTCCATGCCCTTGTAGTGCGACATGACCGTGTTCGCGTAGCCAGACATGAAGATGACTTTGAGGTCCGGGCGCCTCTTCCTCAGCATTTCGGCGATCTCGGGGCCATTCATGCGCGGCAGTACCACGTCCGTCAGCAGCAGATGCAAGGGGCCTTCTTGACGATTGAAGACTTCCAGGGCTTCGTCTCCGCGAGATGCTTGAAGGACAGTATAGCCGTGGCGTGCGAGCATCCGCGAAGTGAGTTCGCGCACCGATGCCTCGTCCTCTACCACGAGAACGGTCTCCGTACCCCGCCGCACCGGTTCGCGGGCCACCTCGTGGCGGGTTGTCTCGACAGGCGCATCGCTGCGTGGGAAGAAAAGCCGGAACCGTGTGCCCAAGCCGGGTGTGCTTTCGAGTTCGATTTCGGCGCCATGCTGCTGGACAATCCCATAGACCATGGCCAGGCCTAGTCCCGTCCCCTCGCCCTCTCGCTTCGTGGTGAAGAAGGGTTCGAACGCGCGCAAGCGGGTCTGTTCGTCCATGCCGCAGCCGGTGTCGGCGACCTCGAGCATGATCCACTGGCGTTGGTCCACGGGGACGCCATTGGGCTGGCCCAGTGTTTTCGGAACGCCGGGCGCCGTGGTCAGGGTGATCGTGCCTCCCTTCGGCATGGCGTCTCTTGCATTGAGAACGAGGTTCAGGAGGATCTGCTCGATCTGCGAGGTATCCGCGCGAGTGGAGCTTAAATCCGCGTCAAGCTTCAGCGCGAACTCAATGTGCTCGCCCACAGAGCGCCGAAGCATCGGGAGCATGCCTTCGACCACGGTGTTGAGGTTCACCGCGTCGGGATGCGGCAGCTCCTTCCTGCTGAATGTAAGCAACTGGCGTGTCAGCGACGCGGCGCGCTCGCCGGCCCGGCGGATTTCGTTGAGATCCCGGCGCAGGGGACTATCTTGGTCGAGATCGGTCAGCATGAGGTCCGCATAGCCGATGATCGAAGCCAGGAGGTTGTTGAAATCATGGGCGATTCCGCCCGCGAGCTGTCCGACGGCCTCCATCTTTTGGGATTGGTAGAGTTGTTCCTCGAGTTGCCGCCGAACGCGGTTCTCCTTTTCGAGGGCCAGGGTCCGCTGGGCGACCTGTCTGCGCAGCGACAACATCCAAAGCACGACCGCCACCCCCAGCAGCGCGGCGGCAAGCAGGATGACCGCGCCGGCGCGCAGCACCTCGCGCAACACCAGGTGATCGGTTTGCGCTACGCCAAACCAGCGGTTGTAAATGCGGCGATACTCGTCGGTGCCTTTAACCTGGTCCAAGGCGGCGTCCAACTCGCGGCGCAGGGCGAGATTGCCCGTTGCGACGGCGATGCAAAGGCGGCCTGAGAATACCGGGGCCCCACTGGGTTCGAGGTCCTCCAGGCCGTATTGCCGGATGATGGCGAGCCCCGACTGGTAGGGAACCAACGCGCAGTCGTGCGCGCCTGTTGCAAGCAGGCGCAACGCGTCGGGTTCGCTGGGCACTTCAACGATCTCTCCCACGATGCCCAGTGCCACCATGCGATCGTGCATGAGGCTGCCCGATTCGACGATGACTTCCTTTCCGCGGAGATCGCTTTCGGTGGTGATGCCGGTCTTCTCTTTGCGCACGAAGATGGAATAGTCGACATTCAGGTGGGACGCCGTGAAATCCGCATCGGAATCGCGTTCGGGCGAGTAGAGCATGCCCGGCAGGGCGTCAATCTCACCGCGCGCGAGCGCGGCTCGCATGTCACTCCACTGTCCAACTTTGATGACCAGTGGTCGTCCCATCTTGGCGGCTACCGCCTTGATGAGATCCACGTCATACCCGGTAGGCACCCCGTCGCCGTCGACAAACTCGTAGGGAGGATAATCGAAGTTGATGCCGACGATCAGCGGATTTGACGAAGGGCCAGTGCCGGATGAAGTAGCGTTCTCACGCGGCGTATCGCCCATGCCTAGAAGGGCGAAGGCGGCCAGGGCTCCGATGAGGTATCCGTGTCGCGTGGCCAGCGTCTCCAGCCGTTTGTACCCTTCCGGAGGAAGGGGCAACTTCAAGCCATGCTACCAGGTAGGCGCGCACCACCCTTGGGCTGTCACTGCCATTCTGGGGAGCGCCTGAGCATGTTTCCGCAGCATAGCAGGAAGAAGACGCGAAGGAAAAGTACACCGCGCACACGCGCTCTCGCTGCGGAAAAGGAGGAGCCCCCACGCTGGAGGGGGCAGCATGGGGGCTATGGGACTCGATACCGGGGTGGGTACGAGGGGAACGCTAATTGACCGTAATCCGTCGCGGCTTCACTTCGTCCACTTTGTGCAACGTGACCGTGAGCACGCCATCCTTCATGGCCGCTTCGATGCGGCCGCGGTCGATGGCGCGGCTCAGCGAGAACACGCGGCGGTAGTCCGCCACCGGGCGCTCCTGCATGTGCACGCGGCCTTCGGCCGGTTTCACCGTCCGCTTGCCCGTCAGGATCAACTCGCCGTCCTTCACTTCCAGATTGATGCCTTCCTTGGAAACACCCGGCAGTTCCGCTTCGAGGTTCACGGTGTCTTCCCGCTCGATGATGTTCACTCGTGGAGCGAGGAAGCACTGGGCTCTTTCAGGTGTTGTCGTGGTCATCGTCATGCTCTCCTTGCGTAAGGGGGGCGGGAGCCGCCCCCCGATGTTTCGTTTCAACCCGGGCTAGTTGACCCGGACTTCAATGTGCTTCGGCTTTGCTTCTTCACGCTTCGGAAGGGTCACACGGAGTACGCCATCCTCGAACTTGGCGGTCACCTTTTCAGAGTCGAATCCGCCCGGGATCTCGAAGGAGCGCTGGAAGGCTCCGTACCGCCGTTCGAACCGGTGGTAGCCCTTCTCCTCGACCTTCTCTTCCTGCTTCCGTTCGCCCTTGATGGTGATCGTGTTGTCGACGACCATCAGCTCGATATCTTCCTTTTTCAGACCGGGCAGGTCGGCCTCGAGGGTGTACGCCTGGTCCGTCTCCTTGAGGTCAACGGCAGGCGACCAGACACGCTCGAAGACATCGTAGTCGCGGCCCAGTTCACCAAAGAGCCGGTTGAATTGTCCTTCCAGATCGCGCAGAGCGCTCCAAGGACTCATCTCACCACGGTCTTTCCAACGTACCAGTGCCATAGCTGCCATCTCCTTTCATGCGCGGTTCACCGCGCGGTTGCCTTCAAATTGACTGTCGTCTTAGCAGAGAGCAATGGCCGTGCCAGAAACGAACGCAATTCTAAGGTGCTGATAGGAAATGCTTTAGGGGTTTTCGAATCGGGCGGGAGATTTCAGTGCCCGCATGTGCGTCGCGTTTTGAAAGGTAAGGTGTTGCAGATTGAAGCATCCATAGAAAGTGGAATGGGATCTATGGGAATCATGGGATGAATGGTAGACAAGGGAGTGGCGTGCACGGCTGGTGAATTGTCGCGATGCTGGGGATACGCATGCCGGCGCGCCTGCCCCGGTGCCAAGACTGAAGCTCCGGGGCCAGGCACGCGAATTCGTTCGTGGCGTTGTTCAGTCCGCGAAATTCGCGACAGACGGGTGAACCAGCGCGTCGAAATCGCGGTAACTCATGCGGATAAGTTCCGTGTGCGAGCCTGCGTTGAACGCGATCTGCTTGTCCCTGGTCAATTCCTCTTGAACCCACACATCCATGCCGTAGAGATTGCCGAACGGCGGCATCGCGCCCGTCTCGCAATCCGGGAAGAGCACATTCAGATCCTCTTCCTTCGCTAAGTCGAGACTGCGTCCCCCGATGGCGGCTTTGAGCCGTTCCTTGTCCAAGTGGTAATGAGCGGGCAGCACGGCCATGCACATCCGGCCGTCCACCTTGACCACGACCGTCTTGGCGAGTTCCTTGCCTTTGATGTGGGCCACCTGTGCTGTTCGTTGCGCCGTGAAGGTCTGGGGGTGCTGGATCATGCTGTGGGGTACGCTTCGGCGGTCGAGGTATTCGGTGATGAGACGGGTTGCCATGAGAAGACCCTCCCTTCTCGCGGGTTCGCGCTGGGGACCGCCCGGCGGGCGGCCCGATGTCCGATACTTCTTTGTTTCCATAGTAGACCCGGAGCACGGATCCGTCAAGGCATGACGATGGCAGAAAGAATGGGAAGTATGGGAAGAATGGGAAGCATGGGAAGGGGCAGGGATTCCCACTGGCCCTATCTATCACGGGGGAAGCGCTCGCGTTACCCGGCTGTCCAGAAGCGTTTCTTGCTGCCGTGCGGGCCTGCCTTCACGGTCAGCGGAGCAGCGCACTTGGGGCAGTGTCCGGCGTAGGCTGTGCCCTGCCGGTTCAAGTAGATGCGCGCGTAGACCCCGCAACACGTGAAATGGATGCCGATGAAGGGGCGAACTGGGCGCTCAGGGCTTTTCATCCTTCACCGCCTTCTTTTCCTTCTCCGGGGCAGGCGCGGGAGCGGCCGCAGCCCTCTTCTTCGCGGAGACTACCTCCACGATGCTCCAGATCACCCAGACCAATCCGCCGCACGCGAAGCCCGCGAGCAGAGAGATCGTCAGCATCGTCATGAATTGCATCAGGGAGTCTCCGGTCGCTTTTCAGGGAGTCGCGGTACGAGCGGCGGCACGGGCGTCGTCTTCTTCAGACCCTCCTCATTCTTCGCTTTCTCGGCAGCCTCGACGCCGCGGATCTCCTCGCGCAAGTGCTGAAGCTGCTGCCGCATGGCGTTGAGTTGATCCGCGAGCGCTTGGTTAGATTGGCGCAGCGCTTCGTTTGCCTCTCGCAACGCCGATTGAGTGGCGATGATTTCATCACGCGAGGGATTGTTGCCGAGAGATGATGAACCGGGTACGGCCGGTTGGACCGGCGATAGCGGCATGACCGGTGCTTCGGGCAGCTTGACCGGCTTCTCGGCCACGGGGGTGTCCTTAGCTGCCGGCGCTTCCTTTACGCTCATTTGAATACTGTCAAACCACGCCGTGCCCACGCCCTTGAGTACACAACGAACGACCACGAAGTCAGTCTCACCAGGTACGGCCACATCCATCTCGACCGGAGTCCAGTCCCGCGTGCCGGAGATGGGTTTCGTGTCGATGGTCGAGCGCTGCAGAAGAACGGTCCAAGGTTGCTTGCGGAAACACTGAACCCAGATCGCCGCGTAGGTCGCCTCCTCGGACTTAATGGATCCGGACACGTGCACGGTTTTGCGGGCGAGGGGCTGCAGCAGGTTCTGGCTCCAGTTGTTCGCGGGTTCCACCGCATAGGCGGTCGCGTTGCGCAGCATTGCGCTCCATCGTCCTTCGTGCGCCGTTGCGTCAACGCTGGCGCCTTCCGAGCCCGCCTGCGGTTCAACATAGAGATTCCACCCACGGGGAGCATCCGCCGTTTGTTCCTCGAAGCTGGGATTCTGGATGAGGTTCTGCGCGGCCGCGTGCGTGTGGGCGAGCATGAAACACCCCAGGCACTGTGTCAAAAGGCACCGCACTATCCTTGGGCGCACCACCGCACTCTCCGGCGCGATCCGGTCACCCGGAACGCATTCCTTGCATACGAAGCTTGAGGTCGCGCGGGCTGGTGGCATTCGTCAGCGCGACTTCCGTGGTAATCAGGCCCGCCTTGTGCAGGTCGAACAAGGCCTGGTCGAAGGTCTGCATGCCGTATTGCTCGATACCCTCTTCGATGAGCTTCGTGATTTCCTTGAAACTCTTGCCCTGCTCGATGTGGTCGCGGACCGTCCGGTTGCCGATGAGGATTTCGGCGGCCACGCAGCGCCCGACCCCTTCCTTCAGAGGAAGCAGGCGTTGTGAAATGACCGCCCGCAGCACGCTGGCCAATTGTTTGCGGATCTGGAGTTGCTGGTGCGGCTCGAAGAAATCGAGCACGCGGTTCAGCGTTTCCACCGCATCCACCGTGTGCAATGTCGATAGCACCAGGTGCCCGGTCTCGGCGGACGCGATGGCGGTGCGCACCGTTTCGGCGTCGCGCATTTCGCCCACCAGGATGACGTCCGGGTCTTGGCGCAAGGCGGCGCGCAGCGCATTGGCGAACGACAACGTGTCGTGGCCGATCTCGCGCTGCGTGATGATCGCGGTCTTGTCCCGGTGCAGGAATTCGAGCGGGTCTTCGATGCTGACAATGTGTACGGGGCGCTTCTCGTTGATCTCATTGATCATGGCGGCCAGGGATGTGGACTTCCCGCTGCCAGTCACCCCTGTGACAAGCACCAGTCCATTGACGTTCATGCTGACCTTGCGCAGGACCGGGGGCAGGTTCAATTCATCAATCGTCTTGATTTCCATGGGAATGATGCGCAAGACGATGCGGGCGTCGCCGTCATCACGGCACACGTTGACACGGAAGCGCGCGATATCCTCCAGCATGTAGGAGATGTCCAGCTCCATCACCTTTTTGAACTTCTCGATATCGGGCGGTTTGGCGATGGAGGCCAGCATGGTCATCACGTCATCATCCGTGAGTGTGTCGCCGGGCTGACGCACCAGGAATCCATCGATCCGGAAGATGGGCGGGTTGCCGGTCTTAAGGTGAATATCCGAGGCGCGGTTGGCGATGGCTTGGTGCATGAGTTCCTGCAAGGTCATGCGAAACAACCTCCCATTGCGTTACGGTCCTGACGCATCATAGCACGAAGGGGCCCGGCGTTGGACTTACGTGCAAGCAAGTGTCAGCTCAGCGGCAGACTAGCAAACACTCCTGCGCGCAGGTCGCCCACCATACCGCGGGCCAGACGCGAAGCGCCTGCGGCGGCGATCATCGCGCCATTATCGATGCACAGGCTGAAGGGGGGCATGCTGACCGGCACATCCAGTTCCGAGGCGAGACGTTCCCGCAGGTGCTTGTTGGCCGCCACTCCTCCCGCGAGGAGCAGCCTTGCCGCTCCCGTCTTCTGGATGGCCAGTTTGGTCTTGATCAGGAGAATGTCCATTGCCGCATACTGAAATGACGCGGCCACATCGGGAACGGGTGGCGGATCTTTCTTCAAGGCGTACAGCACCGCGGTCTTCAACCCGCTATAGCTGAATTCGAGCGAGTCCCCTTTTGCCATCGCACGCGGGAAATCCAGGGCGCGAGGATTCCCGCCCTCCGCGGCCTTCTGGATGGACGGCCCGCCTGGATAGGGCAGGCCCAGCAGCCGCGCGACCTTGTCAAAACACTCTCCGACCGCGTCATCGCGGGTCGTGCCGATGATCTCGTACACGTGCGGTTCGGGACACCAGATGAGGCAGGTGTGGCCGCCGCTGACGATGAGGGCGAGCAGCGGGAACTCAGGCGGATCCGGTCCCAGGAACGCTGAGTAGATGTGCCCCTCAATGTGGTGGACCGGCACGAAGGGCACGCCCCACGCGTACGACAGGGCCTTTCCGAAGTTCATGCCCACGAGGAGCGAGCCCGTCAAACCGGGTCCGCACGTTGCCGCGATAGCATCGATCGTTCCGCCGGCCGCGTCGAGCGCGAGCCGCGTCAACTGCGAAATACACTCGGTGTGGTGCCGCGACGCGATTTCCGGCACGACCCCGCCAAAGGGTGCGTGAATCGCCACCTGCGACGCCACTTCATTCACGAGCACATTGTGGCCGTTTTCGACCACGGCCACGCCGGTCTCGTCGCAGGAAGTCTCTATTCCGAGTACGCGCGTCATTCGACTAGCTCCGAAACATGGACCAAAGTAATTCCCTCTTCCTTGATTCGAGGCAGCATTTCTTGCAGCACGGCCACGCTGTTTCTGCGGAAATGGCAGATGCCTATCGCGCTGCCCTGCGTCTTGCAAAGTTCGATCAGTTGTTGAAACCGCTCTCGAATATAGGCTTTGTCGGATTCGTGGTCCAGAAAGAGATCGCGAGCCGCCGATTGAATCTCCATTTCCTGCGCAACGGTGTAGGCCGTGGATGTCGAAATCGTCCGGCTGTCAACGAAGAAGAGGTTGAGCGGCTTGATGTTCTCCAGAAATGTGCGCATGGACGAGGCGTCCGACGTGAACTTCGATCCCGTGTGGTTGTTGATGCCCACGGCGCCGGGCACATCCACGAGTGCCTCCGATGTCAGCCGCTGAATCTCCTCTGGAGTCATGCCCGTGACGAGCTGCCCAGGATAAGCATTCTGCTCGGAGGAATTCTCCATGGGCATGTGCAGCATGACTTCGAATCCGAGTTCCTGCGCGCGACGCGCGGTTTCCGTACTGTGCGGAGCGTGGGGGAGGATGGATAGTGTCAAGGCGGGGTCCAGCGAGAGCAGCTCTTCGGTGATGCTCCCGCCGTATCCGCCATCGTCCACGATGATCGCCATCTGCATCGAACCGTCGGTAGGCCGTTTGTGAAGCGGGGGCGCCGGTTTTCGGGCATCGCCGTTCAAGTGTTCGGAGTCCAAGGGCAACGCCTCGGAGCCGGACTCCTCGTCTGCGCCCTCGGCCGTGGGGGCACCAGGCATAGGAATCATGTCATCTTCCGATGGTGCGGGTTCCGGCTCGGGCTGACGCACTGTCACGAGGACGCATTCCACTTCACCGTACGCGACTGAATAGGCCAGTGCCAAGGGCTGTGTGGGGTCGGTGATTCGGGAAAGCGCGGTATCCTTATGCAGCATGATGGACGCGAGCGTCGTCTCGATAGTCTCGGCACTCAAGGGTGGCACGACCTGTATCTCCATCGCTGTGAATGTCCACTCCGTCGTGTCATTCTCGCGCGCCTCGGGTGGGCTCACGGTCAGCGTGGACGGCGCCTGGACTACTTGCGCGAGAAGCGTGCCCGATTCTTCCGCGATGCGGCGCGTCGCTTCGTGAAGGTTCTTTTTGTCGGGCCGCCCCGTCAGGGTCACGCGTGCAAACTCGCGGCCCCCATCCTCGAGTGTCAGGACGGCGGTCCCGAGAGGCAATCCCGTTTCGTCCAGGACCGTGACATCTCGTTGTGCCATACTCTTCCGCACGACACGCTCGATCCCGCCAAGGCTCAGTTCGGGGGGCACGACCACACGGCACTCGAGATAGACCCACTCGGAAGATTCGTCAGAGCGCGCCTCCCCAGTGCCTACCGCGATATTGTCCCGGGGGACGTGGTTGGAAAGCAGCACGGATTCCACTTCGTGCATATGGTTGCGCATCACCTCCGAAAGGTCGACAGGACGGGAGCGCAAGAAGAGCGCCGTAAGGATCACGCACAGGCCCGCAGCTACGACCACTGCCCATACACCGATGAGAATGGAGATCCATGAAGGCGCATTGGCGGGGACTGGCGCGGGCAGCTCGCCAGTTTGGGGGGCTGGCCCCTTGACCGGTTCATCCGGGGGCGTCACGGAAAGTCAACCCACTCGACAGTACCTACGTCCCGGCCCAGGAAATGCTGGCCAACCCGGGCGAAGGACGTGGGCGAGTCCGTCACAAGGTATCGGTATTGAGGCGAATCCTGCGCTGCATCACACACCCCCATACCTTCGAGAATATCGGCAACCACTACCGACGTCGCCTCCGCACTGTCCACAATAGCGACGCTGGGACCTGCGACCTCCTGAATCACCTCGCGCAGGAGCGGATAGTGGGTGCACCCGAGCAGAAGGGTGTCAATGCCTTGCGCGAGAAGCTCCGCCAGATACGCTTCCGCAATCTGGCGGGGAACCGGACCGCTCACCCAGCCTTCCTCCGCCAGGGGCACAAACAGGGGACAGGGTTTGCAGGAAACCTGCACGTTCGGAGCGAGCGAGGAGAGAACGGACTGATAGGCTCCGCTTGCGATCGTGCCTGCCGTGCCGACTACGCCAATTCTCCCATTGCGTGTGGCGGTCACGGCCCGCCGGGCGCCGGGCTCTATCACGCCCAGCACGGGGATGGCGAGTTCATCGCGCAGCACATCCAAGGCATATGCGGTGGCCGTATTGCACGCCACGACCAACACCTTGATCTCGCGCTCCAGCAGAATCTGGGCACAGGCCCGGGCGTAACGGACCACGGTCTCGGCCGACTTGGTGCCATAGGGAACACGCGCCGTGTCGCCCAGATATACAATCGATTCGGCGGGCAAGCGTTCCGCAACGCGCCGGAACACGGTAAGCCCTCCCACGCCGGAGTCGAAGATTCCGAGAGGCGCACCTGGATCAGGCATGATTGGACTGCCCGCCTTCCGTTGCGAGCAGCCATTGTGGATCGGGAGTCACGGGGCTTGTCAGGTCAAGATGAGCCGGGTAGGTTTCGTCAGGAGGTAGGCCACCAACCAGGAACCGGACGCTCCGCACTGGGATGTCTTTCTCGCCTTTCAGTGCCGGCTGAGCGAGCGTATTCACTACGCCGTACACGACGAGCGACTCCTCCGACGCGCTCTTCTTGGCATCCGTTTGAAGCGCCGCGGTGAAATCCACAATGAGTTCGCCGTTGTCGAGAAGATACACCCCGCGAATACCCGTCGCCTGGGGAATGACCCGCTGGAGCGCCGTAATGGGTCCCCCGATCAAGGCGGCCAGCGCGTTCCGGCAGTTTTCCACCGTGCGGCCGGTGTACGCAATCTGGCGGGTCTCACCGACCAGCAGCCGCCCGTCGGGAGAAGCGAAGTACAGCGGGATCTCCCGAGTCTCGGCGGGAGCCGCATCCGAGGTTTTGGGCAGTTCCGGCAGTGCTTCAGGGAGGGCCAGGGGATTTCGCCCCAGTCGCACCAATTCACTCGCCAGCAGGACAACGCTGAACAACAGGACCAACGTAAACATGGCCCACATCGCAAAGAAGACTTTCTTGAGAAAGGGTGTTTTTCTGAGATCACTCATCGGAGCGCGCGTATCCTCAATCGCCGGTGGCAAGGAAAGCCAGGATACCGGAAGCGATACCCGTGGCTATTTTACCTTGATAGGCCTCGTCCGCCAAAAGCGCTTCCTCGGTGGCATTGCTGATAAAGCCTACTTCCACAAGTACGCCTGGCATGTTGAGCCCCTGAAAGACGCGGCACGCCACCGTATGTACCCCGCGAGATGTGGCCGAAGTGGACTGAACGAGGGCCTTGGCCAATTGCCGGGCGAGCCCCTTGCTGGCGTCGGCTCCCTCGCGCGCGGAGGCCGCTGGGACGCTCCGCCCGCTGGGCGCCGTGATCGTGTCGGAAGGTACGAATACCTCAATGCCGTTGGCTGTCGGCGATGCGCTTGCCCCCAAATGAATGCTGACAAAGACGCTTCCTCGCGCGTTATTGGCCGCGGTAGCCCGCGCTGCCGCGCCCAGCGTCTTGTCCTCGGTGCGAGTCATTGCCACTTGGCAGCTTCCCTCCAACAGCGCGACGGCCTTCGCGGCCACACTCAACGTCACGTTCTTTTCGAGAGTCCCAGCGGGACCGGACTCTCCCGCGTCATCGCCCCCATGGCCGGCATCGAGCACGACCACCCAGCGCGACCTGCGTTCGGCTGGGGAAGACGGTGCGGCGGGATCTGTCGTTGGAGCGTCGGTGTTGGCAGGAGCCGTGCCCAGCTCAGTCACTTCGACGGGATTGGGGACGGCGAGGCCCTCGGAGGCCGCTGCGAGCGCATGGGGGGCGGCCTGCGTCACAACGCGGCCTGCCTCAGGCGATTTCGGCAATGATGCAAGGGCGGTACAGGCGCACAACAACACGAGGACCAACGGCGCCATATGCCCAAGCATAGAGCATCGAATGGGCCGCTCCGCATGCGGGAAACGGCGCGTAGGCATGGAACAAGTCACGCGCACCCTCTTCATGTGTGAATGGTACCGGAAAACGCTACTGCTTACTCTTCTGAAGGTTCCTGATTCGCTGTTGCACAAAGAAACTGTCTTCCGGTTTAACGGAGTCTTTTGTGGGATCCCCTTTGGGCTTCGTCGTGAAGATAACAATGACAGTGAGCACCACGAAGAGCGCGATGAGCACAATGGTTCCGATCATGTCGCGCCTTGTCATTTGTGACCTTTTGCCTGGTACGAACCGGCGCAGAATCCACGAAACGGGGAATCTCTTGACCGATCCTTCAACGCTTGTACTTGGTTCCGCCGCTGCCCTCATCTTTGCCGAAGTCAAACGTGTTCAGCGCGGTCCCAATCTCCACGGACTTCTTTTTGGGGAGCTTCAGCTTGCCCTGCTGTTGAGCCAGTTCCGCATTGAGCTTTTGCAGGCAGGCCTCACAAAGCTTCTTGCTCACACTAATCGCGGGCGCGCCGCAGCGCCCGCACTTGACGCCCTTGTTCGCCGCGGTGGTTTCGATGCGTCCCTGCGCCAGCAGACGAAGCACGCAATCAATCGAAACGCCCGTAGCTTCCGCAAGCTGTTCCGCCGTCTGATTGGGATGCTCGACAAGAGCTTTGCGAATCGTCTCGTAGTCGTCTTCCTCGGCTTGGTCGCAGGCCGGACAGATGGGACTCCGAATTTTCTCGAACAGCTTCTTGCATCGCTGACAACTTGAAAGTCCCATTGCCCTTACCCTCCCATCTCGGATGTCCAGTCGAACGAGAGCGAACTCATGTCAATGTCCAAGTTGCCCAAGACACCGGCTTTGACGACCAGCCGGCCCTCCCTGGACAGGTTGATTCCCACAGTCACCGCACGGACCGCCATCATCTCCCCACCCTCTTCCGCGCGGGCAAGAGGCGCGGTCTGTTGGCGCGAAAACGTTACACGAATCCACACGCGCTTTGCCACCGCACGATCCAGATCGTCCCGGCCAGGGTCGACACCCACGACCTCAAAGGTTGCGCCTGGGGCGAAGAGATACCAATCCTCTATCCCTTCGGGCTGTAAGATATTTCCTTCCACGGAGCGGTCCAGGGCCTTCATGCAAAGACTGTCCCATGCCGTCTCCATGGCATCTTCCCCCGAAGACTCGAGGGCAACGCGCTGCATACGGTCATCCATCCAGGCAGTCCGACGAACGATCTCCTCGCAGAAACCGTCCTGGAGCGCCCGGGCATACCGCAGAGCCACCACTACATCGGGATCCTCGGAGGCTACCGCTTCCTCGGGAACACCGCCAGCCCTCTCGGCGCTTACCGCCGGTTCAGAAAGCCGGCTCCATCCGAACAGAAGTCCCGCCCCCACGCCCGTCGCCACGACAGCGACGAAAAGCAGGCTACCGTTTCTCATTTTTTTCACTTCAGTAGCGTAACATACACCCTCTGGACTGTCAATTGACGCCGGCAAAATTGCCGACAAAATCCGCGTTTGCTCAGCGGCGGTGCGTCCACTCAGCCGTTGCGTATTTGTCTCGTGCAAGTGCTTTCAGCGTGGCCTTTTCCGCACGAGACAACATGTGACGCTCTGCAGTGGCGCCGAAGGCCTCCGCGATGCCCGCGCGCAACTCGTCCGCAGATAGCGGAAGGCAGCGAACGAAGCCGCGGTGGGTCCTTTCGCCTCGATACTGGGGCCGGTCGATCGGTTCGCGAAGATAACGCTCCATTAACTCGGGGTCCATGTCATACAGAAGCGTTCCGTGGTGGAGGATAGCGCGCCTTCTGCGTTTCTGGGCGTTTCCCGAGACTTTACGTCCCCCTATCGCGATGTCCGAGGTGCCTTTGTGAGATGCGGACAGTCCACGCTTGCGCAGGACCTCGCATACGCGGCCAAGAATGTGACAGTACGATCCCCGGATGGTGGCCACCTCCGGATGCCGCTCGTGGGTAAGAACAAGGGTGTAATTGAGGCATCCAGGGCCTTGGAGCACGCAGCCCCCGGCCGAGCACCTGCGGAGCACCGGAATCCCATCGGCCTCGCAGACGCGTTCCGCGACATGCTCCCTCAGGACTTGAGACACGCCCAGCACGACAAACGGTATGGGGCTCTCCCAGAAACGCAGGACCTCAACATCTCCCTGTTCGACGCGGTCCAGCAGGACCTCGTCGCAAGCGAGATTCTCTTCCGGCGTCCGCAGCGTGACATCGAGAAGGCGCATACCCAGCCCTTTACCGCGCCTGGCGGCGCGCCCCGCTTAGCAAGCGCAGTTCAATTGCCGGGCCGCCCGTACCTCGTCCAACCGTCCCACCGGTGTGGTCTTGGGCGCCTCGTGCAGCGACTCAGGGTCGGAGTCCACGGCCTCGGCGATATCGAGCATGGCATCGCAGAACTCGTCCAAGGTCTCTCGCGACTCCGTCTCCGTGGGCTCGATCATCAGACTCTCTTTCACGGTCAGCGGGAAGTACACGGTCGGCGCGTGGAAGCCGCGATCGAGGAGCGCCTTGGCAATGTCCAGCGCCCGTACGCCCTTCTTGGCCTGCGGCGCGGCCGTAAACACGCACTCGTGCATGAACGGCAGATCGAAGGCGGGCTCGTACGCATGCTTGAGCCGGGCGAAGATGTAGTTGGCGTTCAGGACCGCATTCTCGGAGGCCTGGCGCAGCCCTTCCTTCCCTAAGTGGCACATATAGGCGTACGCGCGGAGCGCCATCATGAAGTTCCCGAAAAACGCCGCCACGCGACCGATGGACTTTTCCGGGGCGCGCAGTTCGTAGCCATCCCCGCCCTTCACCACACGCGGTCCCGGCAGGTACGGCGCCAAGCGTTCACCCACGCCGACAGGCCCGGAACCCGGGCCTCCCATGCCATGAGGGGTAGCGAAGGTCTTGTGCAGGTTGTAATGCATCACATCGAAGCCCAGATCGCCGGGGCGCGCAATGCCCATGATCGCGTTGAGATTCGCCCCGTCGTAGTAGACGAGCGCGTCGTGCGCGTGCATGAGGTCCGCGATTTCCGCCACGGCGGGTTCGAACAGCCCGTGCGTATTCGGACACGTCATCATGATTCCGGCGACGGTATCGCTCATGGCCGCCTTGACCGAGTCGAGACGGAGCGTGCCGTCTTCGTGCGAGGGGATTTCAATCACCTTGAACCCCGCGATAGCCGCGCTGGCGGGATTCGTCCCGTGCGCGGAATCAGGAATCAGGATCGTGTCTTTCTTACTGCCACGATCCCGATGGTACGCCGCCATGAGCAGCGTGCCCGTGAGTTCACCGTGCGCGCCGGCAATGGGCTGCAGCGTCACCTCTTTCATGCCCGCGATTTCGGCGAGCCATTGTTCGGTCTCGTAAAGCAGTTCGAACGCGCCCTGGCAGTGCGCCCAGAAGGCCGGGCTTGTCGACAGGTGCGGGTGCAGGTGCGCGAACCCGGCAAGCGCCGCCACCGCCTCGGCCAACTTCGGGTTGTACTTCATGGTGCACGACCCAAGCGGATAGAAATGGGAGTCGATGCCGAAGTTCAGCTTGGACAGACGGGTGAAGTGCCGAACCACATCCAGTTCGCCCAGTTCAGGCAGCGCGGCGGCTTCCTTGCGGCATAGCGCCGCGGGCAAAGCCGCCTCCGGGACATCCAACGGGTCCAGCACGATTGCGCGCCGGCCGGGAACGGACTTCTCGTAACTTAACTGCATACTTCCTCCAATGCGTGGGCGAAGGCATCCAGCTCTTCGCGGGTCCGGCGCTCGGTTACTGCGATCAAGAGGTCGTTTGGCTCTCCCGCGCCAAGAGAGGCCAACGGCAGGCCCGCGAGGAAACCGCGGGTGATGAGTTCGGCGGCCACTTCCTCGGCGTTCCGGGGCAGCCGCACGGCGAATTCGTTGAATGTGGGTCCATCGTTCAGGATTTGCGCGAAAGAGAGGCGTTTCTTCAGATACTCGGCCTTGGAGTGGCAGTGACGCGCTACTTCGCGAAGGCCCTCCTTACCGAGAAGCGTCAGGTACACGAGGGCGCGAAGGGCGCACAACGCTTCATTCGAGCAAATGTTGGACATGGCCTTCTCGCGCCGGATGTGTTGCTCGCGCGCTTGCAGGGTCAGTACGAATCCGCGCCGACCTTGGGCGTCTTCGGTGGCCGCGGCGATTCGCCCCGGCATTTTGCGCACGTGTTCTTTGCGCGTAGCCATGACGCCCAGCCAAGGGCCTCCGAAATTTAGCGGCACCCCCAGGCACTGTCCCTCCGCCACGGCGATGTCCACTCCCATTTCTCCTGGGGACTTCAGGATACCCAGTGAGATGGGGTAGAACGACATGACCAGCAACGCGCCCTCTTCGTGGCAGCGCTCAGCGAGGGCCGTGAAGTCCTCGACATCCCCGCGAAAGCCGGGATTCTGGACGATGACGCACGCCGCGCCTTCGGGCGATTCGCCGTCCTCAAGTTCGAGATCGAGGTTGGCGATGTGGGTCTCGAGCATGGCGCGGTAGACGGGATTCAGCGAACCGTGGCAAACCACGCGATTTCGGCGCGTCAGGCGTACGGCCATGGTCGTTGCCTCAAACACCGCCGTGCCGCCATCATAGAGCGACGCGTTGGCATAGTCGAGACCGGTCAGACGGCATATGGCCGACTGGTATTCGTAGATGCTCTGCAACGTTCCTTGCGAGCACTCGGGCTGGTACGGCGTGTACGCGGTGTAGAATTCGCTGCGCGACGTGAGCGCATCCACGGCCGCCGGGATGAAATGATCATACGCACCGCCGCCCAGAAAACTCGTGACGCCACCCGCATTGCGGGCCGCCCACTTCTCGAGGCGGGCGCGAACCGCCATCTCCGAGATGCCCGCCGGCAACGCCCATGACTTCGCGCGCAGGCTGGCCGGGACCGACGCGAAGAGATCGTCAATGGTTTTCGCGCCGATGACGGACAACATCGCGTCGCGTTCGGCTGCGGTAGAGGGGACCCACGTCATCGTTTTTGCACTTTCTTGATGGCTGCGCGGCTGCGCTTGGCTGGCCGGGATGCAGCGGTGACCGGTTATCAGTGGGCCTGTTCGCCCACATACTTTTCATATGCATCCGCGTCAAGGAGGGACTTGAGCTGGGCGGGGCTCACCCCTTCCAGCTTGAAGAACCATCCCTGCTCGTACGGGTCCTGATTGACGAGTTCCGGGGCGGCCTCCAATTCGTGATTGGTCTCGCAGACCCGGCCCCCAACCGGCGCGTAAACATCGCTGGCAGCTTTGACGGACTCGACTGCCGCCGCCGAATCGCCCTGCTCCACCTCGGCGCCAATTTCGGGCAGTTCCACGTAGGTGACGTCGCCAAGCTGCTCGGCCGCGAAGGAAGTGATGCCGACGGTGTACACGCCGTCGTCTTCACGTACCCATTCGTGATCCTTGGTGTATTTCATCTCTTTCGGAAACATGTCGTTCGCTCCTTACTTCCTGCACGTACCCGCCGTGTAAAACGGGAGTGATGTTGTCACAATCGGCAAATCCTTGGGTCCGGCCGTCAGTGCGCGTCCAGGTGTGGCGAGTTCCTGGGTAACGTAGGCCAAGCCGACGCCGTGTCCCACACTGGGACCAAAGGTCCCGCTCGTCACGCGACCCACCACGGCGCTCTCCTGTTTGACGTCAAACTCGTGTCGCGGCGCACGCCGATCCCCGGTCTTAATCGCGGCGATTACAGCATAACCGCCCTGGGACCGCTGCTCCAACAGGGCCTCCTTGCCGGTGAATTCGGTATCCCACGCAATGAAGGAGTCCATCTTCGCTTCAAGCGGCGTCCGGGATTCATCAAAATCCTGGCCGGACAACAAGTATCCGAGTTCGGTGCGCAATGTGTCGCGCGCGCCCAGGCCGGCGGGTATTACCCCGTCGTGCGACAGCAAGGCGCGCCACAGGTCTACCGCGGCCGCTTCGGGAACAAACAGCTCAAATCCCAGCTCGCCTGTGTACCCCGTCCGCGAGAGGACAAGATCGACGTTCTTCCATCGCGCCGGGCGCGCATTGAAATACTTCAAACCAGCGGCTTCGGGAATCTCCCGTACGAGCACATCACGTGCGGATGGACCCTGGATATCGATCTTGGCCGTGGCGTCCGAAACGTCTTCGATGCCGGTGTGCGCGCCGCAGAACATTTGCGAGACCTTTTCGAGCGGGCCGGCGTTGGTCACCACAAACCACTCATCCTCGGCGAGCCGGATCGTGATAATATCATCGATGATGCCGCCGTTCTCATTGAGCACGGCCCCATAGCGGCCCCGGCCAAGGGGCAGGCCTTCGGGATCGGAACACACCAGCCGCGCATATGCGCGCACCGCGTCTTTCCCGTGGATGCGGAACTCTCCCATGTGGGAACAGTCGAAGAGGGCGGCCTTGGTGCGGGTATGGAGGTGCTCCTGCACGATGCCGCTGAACTGGACAGGGAGCGCCCATCCGTGAAAGTCAACGACCTTTCCGCCCAAGGAGACGTGTTCGTCGTAAAGGGGGGTCTGCCGCATGCTACGCCTCCAGATGCGCGTGGCCGTAGCGCGAGCGCATCCAGTCAGTGATCGCGACAACCGGGAACCTTGCATTTCCGCAGCGCTGTCGTGCCCAGGCGATCGGCATGATCCATCGGCCGCGCCGCTTCCCCGTGGTCAGTTCCACGTCGAGTCGCCAGTCACGGCGGGCCGTTCAAGGGCATACTCTGCCATTGTGGCTGACAGTGTGTCAACTTCGCCCAATCATGCCGCGCTGCCCGTCTTCCGTACTGCCTCGCTCTCCGATCGCGGCAGCACAAGACGTTGGGTGCTCCCGAGACCGCAGCAGTTCCAATCCATTCACCTTCTGCAACACTACGCTCTCGCCAAGGCGCAGAGACGCCAAGAAGTCTGGCCGGCGTAGAGGTCCTCTGTTGAACGTGGCGCTTTGCTGCCGCGCTCGGAGAGCGAGGCAGTACGGAAGAGGCGCTCCTTGGCGTATAGTGGTAGTCTGTGGGTCAGTTCTTCGGCGTTTGGGTCCAACTGGCTTTTGCGCCGCCGTTATTATCGCGGACCCAGGTCAGTAGAGCGTCGCGTTCGAGCCACACGGCGAAGCGGGCGCAAAGTTTGGTCGCCGCCAATTCTTGCGGCGTCAGGCGCGAGAACTTGGTGCCGATGTTCCGCACGACGTGGAGCAGGGTTTCGGGGGTTCCGACAAGTGGTTCCTCATGGCACAGCGTCAGCAGGTGCGCCCCCTCCGGCGAGTTGTCCACGCTGGCCTCGGAGGCCATGAACCGCACCCAGGACGTGAGGCGGAATCGCACGTAATCATAGGTCCGCTGTGCCGCAGCGGCCTCGACGAGCTGGTTATACCCGTCCTGGCCGGTCTGCCAGGACGTGCGCATCGAGGCCTGAAGTTCGTCCATCCAGCTCTTCTTCAAGAGCCGGTCACCCGGCTTGGGTGAGCGCACTTCGAGGAATCCCGCGTCGAGCCCGATCAGCAGCGGCCGTGCGCCGTCCGTTCGGTCCTTGCTGATTCGTTCATACAAACGGTGAATGCAGTACGCACCGCGATTGTCGACCAGACCGCCGTCCTTGATGCTGTATACGCCCTCATATCCAAGCTGCGCCCGGGCCGCGCGCATGCGCTCCATCGCGGCCGTATCGAGACCCTCATAGACCCAATCCTGTTCAGGATGGACGGCCAGCAGGCCGGAACGCACATTCCCGGGGAAGGAGGAACTGTCACACGACGCCATACCCAGTGGATATGACATGGGATCCGTGTGAAATGTCTCGAAGCTCTGCAGACGCGTTTGCCAAGGGTACTGCGGCCGCTCATCCAAGGCGTAGCGGTAGGGCAGCCGCGTCTCCATGAGGGGCACGCCGGGGTCGTTGATGATGGTTGCGCCGATGATGAGTACGGGACGTTGGGGCAGGTCTCCGAAGGTGAGTCCGCTCGCCGGATAGCCCGCTTTTCCTTCAAAGAACGTGGCAGCGATCGCGCCCGCCAGGGCGCTCCGGGTGTTGATATCAAATGCGAGATTGCGCACCAGCTTGTCGGGGCGGGCGGCCAGATGCCGCCAGCCCACACCGGAGACGTTCGCGTTGAGACAATCAGGCCAATGCTCGAGACGCATCGCCTCGGGACAATGCTCGCCGTAGGAAAGTGCGAGCAGCGCGGCAGGCACCGCGCCCGTGGACACGCCGGATATATAGTCGAGTTCGCTGAAGAGGTCGATGGCCTCGCTTCTTTCGGCGCGTTCGATGTGGATGGGACCCAGTTCCCGCAGCAGGCGCACGCACTCGGCTCCGAACACGACGCCGCGCGTGCCGCCTCCCGAGAAGGCCGCCGCGACGGTGTAGCCGCCCTCGAATGTCCCGGGTGCGGGGGTGTTCACGTAAGCGTGGTAGGGTGTCGGATACTGTGCGCGCTGCGCCTCGTCCATCTGTTGCCATCGTGCCACGGCGTTCCGCGCGGCTTCACTGTCCGCGCTTGGGAGCGGGCCGTTCATGGCGCGGTCAAAGCGCACGGCGGGCAGCTTGTAGTCCGCATAGCGCAAGGCGCCGCACCCCGGCAGCATGCAGGCGGCCAACGCCGCAATCAAGACGACGCGCGACATCCCAAAGCCGGCCGAGTGCTTTTCTGTTAAGGATCTCAGTGCAGGTACTCCCGGCGTTCCGTTGTCACTTCGCGTTGCAGTGTGGGGAGAGTTGACCGGAGCTGTCAAGTCTGGGATTCTCATCAGGCTTCCGATTGGCGTCGAGACTCTGGAGATTGGCATGAACCCGACGGAACCGGTCACCGGTCCATCCTTCGACGAACGGCCGGACGCATTGACGCGCCGTTTCCTGGGCCTCGGGCCATTCCCCGTTCATGTCGTTCCCGAGGTGGAAATCCACGATGAGAGGCGCGGCAAAGACGTGCCCCTCAAAATCTACATGCCCGACGGAGGGGGAGCCTTTCCAGCGATTCTGTTCTCGCACGGCGCGGGAGACTCGAACGACAGTTCGCCGCACCTTATGAGACAGTGGGCCAGCCACGGCTACGTGGTACTGCTCCCAACGCACTACTTTGGCGAACGGCCGCTCATCGAACGGAGTCTGCATCGTCTCGGCAAGGAGCTCCTGCGCCCAATCACCCAAGGGCCGAGCGCCTGGAACGAACGCACCGACGACATGCGGCTCGTGCTGGATACGTTGCCGCGCCTTCATGAGCATGTGCCCGGTTGTGCAGGACGTGTGGACACGGACCGCATTGGCATCGCAGGCCATTCATTCGGAGCATACACCGCGCTACTGCTGGCGGGGGCAACGCTTGTGGACAAGGAAGGCGCAACGTATCGCTTCGCCGATCCGCGGCCGCGCGCCTTTCTTGTGATCTCGGGGCCGGGACGCGACACGAAGGGCCTGACCAGCGATTCGTTCCGCGATTTGTCACGCCCGATGATGGTGCTCGCTGGGTCGCACGACCCGCCTCCGGATTGGTCACTCGATCCCATGTGGAGGACGGAGCCCTATGCCTTTGCGCCGGACGGTGACAAGTATCTCGCCTATCTGCGAGGTGCGAATCACATGTCGTATATCGGGCCGCTCTTTGACATCCCTTTGCGCGATCCCGCGCGGCGCGGCACGTGTGCGCGGGTGCTGCGCCGCCTCGCGCGGTATCTCGCGTCGTTCGCGCCTCCGCTGGACCAAGTGGGCATATTCGACTACACGCGTATCGTGAGCGTGGCCTTCTGGGACGCTTACTTGAAGGACTCCCCGTGTGCGAGAATGTATCTCCGCTCCGCGGTGCTGGAGCACTATAGCCGGCATACCGTGAAGTTGGACTACAAATAGGAAGATCCGGAATAGGGGACTGCGATGAGCAACGCTCCATCATTGGTCTGGTTTCGGTTGGACCTTCGTCTCGAGGACAATCCCGCCCTCGCGGCCGCCGTGCAACGCGGTGGTCCGGTAATTCCCGTGTATATCTACGCGCCTGGGGAAGAATACCCTTGGGCCCCAGGCGCGGCGAGCGATTTCTGGCTGCATCAATCGTTGTGCGCGCTGTCATTGTCGCTCAAACACAAACGCTCGCGGCTGATCGTACGGCACGGGCCCTCCTTGGAAACACTGCAAATGCTGTTCCGGGAAACTGGCGCCGACGCCATCTACTGGAACCGCCGCTACGAGCCCGCCGTGCGGAGACGCGACGAGGCCATCAAGACCGCGTTGCGCACAGATGGGCTGTGCGCGGAGAGTCTCAACGGCGCGCTGTTGTTTGAACCGTGGGACGTGCTGACCAAGCAAGGCGGACCTTACCAGGTGTTCACGCCGTTCTGGCGCGCGTGCCTGGCCGCGGAGGAGCCATCGGACCCTTTGCCCACACCGGCGAAGCTTGCCGCGCCGGAGTCCTGGCCCGCGACCGAACCCATAGCCGCACTGGGGCTGGAACCGGCATTCAATTGGGCCGGCGGCATTCGCGCGGCGTGGACGCCTGGTGAAGTTGGAGCGGCGAATCGCCTGGAGGCATTTCTTGATGATGCGATAGCGAACTACACGGACGACCGCGATTGTCCTGCCATTCCGGGAACCTCACGGCTGTCGCCACATCTCCATTTTGGGGAGATCGGTCCGCGACAAATCTGGCACGCAATGAAGCATGCACTCGCTCCAAACGCGACTAAAGGCGCGGAGAAGTTCTTGCCCGAAATCGGATGGCGCGAGTTTTCACATCACCTGCTCTATCATTTCCCTCAGGTGTGCGATGAACCGTTGCGGGCCGCGTTCAGGAACTTCCCGTGGGCGGAAGATACGCGCGCCTTGAAGGCGTGGCAGCGCGGACAGACCGGGTATCCTATCGTGGACGCGGGCATGAGGGAACTGTGGACAACCGGTTGGATGCACAACCGTGTGCGCATGGTGGCCGCTTCGTTTCTCACCAAGGACCTCTTGATTCCCTGGGACGAAGGTGCCCGCTGGTTCTGGGACACGCTCGTGGATGCGGACCTCGCGAACAACACGCAGGGTTGGCAGTGGACGGCAGGGTGTGGGGCCGATGCCGCGCCGTACTTCCGCATCTTCAATCCGGTCTCGCAGGGCGAGAAGTTCGACCCGGACGGCGCCTATGTGCGGCAATGGGTGCCGGAACTGGCGCAGCTTCCCGCGAAATGGATTCACAAGCCCTGGGATGCGCCTTCCGCTGTGCTGAAGGAGGCGGAAGTCGCGCTCGGGAGGAATTATCCCCATCCCATCGTGGACCACAGCGAAGCCCGCGCGCGCGCACTCGAAGCCTACAAAACGATCAAGAACTCCCAGTAGAGATTGAGTGGGTCCGTGTAGCGCAGGCGTCCTCGCCTGCAACTCCAGACGCGGTCATGCTGGTGCGCGTCAATTGCCGGATCTGGCCTCGTCCATCATGCGGATGAAGCGCTCGAAGAGGTAGCGGCTGTCGTGGGGGCCGGGCGACGACTCGGGATGGTATTGCACGCTGAACACGGGCAGTTCCTTGTGTTCCATGCCTTCCACCGAACCGTCATTAAGGTTCGTGTGCGTGATGGTCACCTTTGATTTGTCCACGGAGTCCGGGTCGACGGCGAACCCGTGATTCTGCGCGCTGATCTCGACCTGCCCCGTAATGTGGTTCATCACGGGCTGGTTCCCGCCGCGGTGACCGAATTTTAGTTTGAACGTCGTCCCCCCAAAGGCATGCCCGAGAATCTGGTGTCCAAGGCAGATACCGAAGATAGGTTTCTTTCCGAAGAGCCCTTGCACGGTCGGATAGATATACGGCAATGCGGCGGGATCGCCGGGGCCGTTTGACAAGAAGATGCCGTCGGGTCTTTGCGCGAGGGCCTCTTCCGCGGTGGCCGTCGCGGGCATGACGATTACCTTGCACCCGGCCACTTCCAGCAGGCGCAAGATGTTGTATTTGATCCCGTAGTCGAAAGCGACCACGCGGTACTTGCCTTTGAAGTTTGGATTCCACTCATAGGGCTCTTTGACGCTGACCGCCTTCACGTAATCGCTGCCGGCCATGTCCTGCGAGTCGATGGCCTTCTGGACGAGGCTATCGTGATTGGAATCGACGGTGCTGATGACGGACTTCTTCGCGCCCTCCGTGCGGAGGATCTTCGTGATCTTGCGCGTGTCCACGCCGTCGATGGCAACGATGCCGTGCTCGCGCAAGTACTCCGGAAGGGTCTGCTTAGCGCGCCAGTTGCTGGGCTCGAAGCAGCATTCCCGCATCACGAAACCTTCGACGAACGGCTTGCGGGATTCGACATCCTCGGGATTCACCCCGTAGTTGCCGATCAGGGGATAGGTCATCGTGACGATCTGGCCCGCGTACGACGGGTCCGTCAGGATCTCCTGGTAGCCCATCATGCTCGTATTGAATACCAGTTCGCCGAAGGATTCCCCTTCGGCGCCCACGGCCCGGCCCTCAAACACAGCACCGTTTTCGAGTGCGAGAATTGCTTTCACGGACATAATCCTCTTGCGCGGCAAATTGGCAGAAAGATACCAGAACCACGCGCCATTCTTCAAATGAGCCGGAGAATCCTGCAAAGAATCGGACCGATCGGACGGATCCGTCGGATCGGACTGAAAGACACTTTCGCAAGCGGTAGGTCCCGCACATCAGTCGTTTTCTCAGCAGGCTTGAGAGGATCCCCATCCTATGATCTATGATCCTCGTATCTGCAAGGCGCGCTTCGTGTATGCGCCAGTTTCGAAGAGGAGAGGGAAGCTCCATGCCGCACCAATTGGATCGCGCCACATTCGATCACTTCAAGCAACGCCTCGAATCCATTCCCGCGGACGCGCGCCCGAAGTGGGGCAAGTTGACCCCCGCGGGACTCATGGCCCACCTGGATTTTGCCGTCGCCGTCTCACTGGGTGAAGTTCCGGTCACCGACACCAGCAACGTGATCATGCGCACCGTGGGCAAATTCCTCGCCTTTCACGTCATCACGCGCTGGCCCGGCGGCAAGCTCAAAGCGCCGGACGAATGGACCCCGGAACCCACGGAAACTCTCGAAGCCGAACGTGCGAAAGCTCTCGGCACCCTGCAGCGTTTCATCGATGCCGCGGACGCGGACCCCGCGCGCAAGACCATCAGCCCCCTGCTCGGCCCCCTCACACTCCAGTACTGGCGGCGCGTCCACGCCCTGCACCTTATTCACCATTTCAGGCAATTCGGCGTGTGAGGGTCACTGGCAGTAAAGGCCAATAGGCGAGACATTTATTGGCAGTGAGCGTTCCAGGAGGTCTGTCGCGCCCGGTGACTGCCACTGCCATCGCAACTCCAAACCCGCTCATGGAACTCTGACGACCTTGGCGGCATAGATATGTTGCGAGTCTCGATATGTATTTCAGTCTGCACGTGGCCCCTGATGCGGTTGGGAGGGCACCAGATGCGCGACTTCCCTCGTTTGAATTGGTGGACGATGCTCTTCACGGTCATCTCCTGCATTCCCGGGTGCATACCGAACGCCTATGCACAGGAAGACATTCTGGCGCAGTGCGACCTTGTGTATCGGCAAGCGGACCCCAATGAGCAGAAGTCCATGCCCGCACGTCAATTGGATCTAAGCGACAAACCTCCCCGCCCTCAGACAAGATTGCCGGACTTCGTTTCCGACCATCCTCAGTTTGCAGTCTTGCCATTTGAAGACCCGATCGCTGCACCGCTCCTCGCCCTCGATGAGTCGAAGGGAACGGGAACTGGTTACGACAAGCTCTACGTGGATGCCAACAACAACGCTGATCTGCTGGATGATCCGGTCATCGACGTGCAGAGCCAGGTGAAGCCCGAAGAGTCGACGGGTGGCCCCTTTGAACGACTCATGACGATTGATTTCGGCGTCATTGAAATCTCCTCATCCGGTACTGCATCCGATTCCTATCACTTCAGATTCTGGTTGTACGCCAGCACGAGAGAATCCACCTATCTCCTTGCGAATGCTGCTCCTGCCGGGGTTTACGAAGGTCAGTTCACACTTTCCGGTCATCGTTGCTGGATTACACTTACTGACACTCACATGAATGGTGCCTTCGGCGAAACGGGGGGCATGCATTTGCGAACCACATCCTTTCAGCTTGGAGACAAGATATGGCTGACACAAGAGCCTGCCGCGATTGAACCTTCTGAACCAGAAATCGCGTGCGATGGCGAGCGTGTCTATTTCGGAGGGAAATGGTTGGAGTTGCGCATTCAGAACGGCGGCAAACAAGTGGTAGTAGTAGATCCTCACGTGCCAATGGGGTGCATAAAGTTTAGGGATCCCCCGAGCGAACTGAGAATCTACAATGAGAAAGGCCTTATCACCATTTGCGGAACTCTGGAAGTAGAGGTGCCTGCAGGCACGTACCACGTGACAAACTGTGCATACAGGCTCCCGGACAAGAGCGCATCACTCGAGTTCCTGCATTGGGAAGAATCAGTGAGAAGGCGTGCCACGCTGCAGATCCCGAGCAAAGAAACGGTCAAGTTTCCATATGGCCCGCCCTTCGTGACTTCAGTTCAAGTCCCCAGAGTATTCGCGGATTATGGAGCGATGCCCGACGTGACGATCCGTGATCGCGCCGGGCTGCCGTTTGGCTGTTGGCTGGGGAATCTGGGACGACCGGATATAGTCGTGAGAGATCAGCGCGGTAAGAACGTCGCGCGGCTTGTCTACCGTCGGCCGGATACGGACGCGGTCCCGCCGCCCTACACGTGGAAGCCTGAACCAGGACAGAACGGGATATTCCGGCTCTCGTGTCCGCTGCCAATGTTCCCATTCAAAGTGAAGGCGAAGGACACGGTCATTAAGTGCACATGGTGGCCGGGTAGCCAGAACAAGGTAGACTTTGAAATCATAGATGCGCCGAAGCCTTGACTGCGGTGCACGATCCCAAAGCCTCAGTTCGCGAGATATCTGACCTGAATCAACGATTCAGGAAGCGTCCGCGCTACCCGCATGGACGGGATAGCAGCAGTCGGCAGCGAGGGGCTGCCTTTGACCGTCATCACACGACTAGATCTTCATCCGCTCGAACCACCGGAAGAGGGCTATCGTGCCGGCCCAGAACAGGGCAATGACGATCCACGGGGACACGCCGATGGCCTCGGGGAGACCGACCTTGCCGAAGTCCTTCCACGCGAGGACGGTCTTTAACATGAAGGGATAGCACTCGGCGTAGATGGCGGCCCCAAGGAGCATGCCCAAGATGGCGAAACCGGCGTGCCAGCGGCCTTCCGCGATGGCTCCGACCGACGTGCCGGGGCAGTAGCCCATGATTGACCAGCCCACACCGAAGAGAAGGCCGCCAATGATGACGCCGCCCAGGTTCATGGGTTTGTGGCTCAATTCGATGTAGCCGATTGCCCTGAGCGTGTACAGCCCAACCATGCCCACCAGAATGGCGGACATCATGAACTTGATGATGGTCATGTCCATCAGCCGCATGGCACCCACCTGCTTGTCAAAGCGGAGCACGCGGCCTTTTTGCAGCAGGAATCCGAAGAGGACGCCGGTCAACAAACCGAGGAGAAGTTCACTCATGGCTTGCCCCCTTGTAAACGAAATGCGCAACAAAGACGCCCGCGCCGAAGAACATGGCCAAGGCCACGAGGCCGCTCACCGAGAGCTGCATGATGCCGCTGAGTCCGTGCCCACTCGGACAACCATCGGCGAGGCGCGCGCCGAACATGGCCACTGCGCCGCCGGCTATCGCGCCCAGCGCACGTTTTCCAACCGAACCACCGAAACGCGCCTTCCAGGTTGGGGGCACTTTCTCCAACTTGAAACTACCGTCCGTCAGGGAGGATAGGGCCGCCCCCAGGAAGATGCCGATGACGAACAGGAACTGCCAATCGACCTTCACCTTTTCCTTGGTGAAGTAGGCATTGTCTGCCACATGATCTGGCGCCACGGTTTGCTCGGCGAAGCCCGCCGCCCGCACGAATGTCGTCGATGCGCCAAGGAATTTAGTTCTGTCCGTCAGCGCGGTCGTTGCAACGACGGAGGCAATGGCTAACACACCGACCAAAGCCCCCGCAACGTAAGGGCTCCATGCCCCATCTTCCAGTTTCCACTTCATCCTATCACTCCTTACTACGGTTCTCCTCACGAGGGCCTGTGACTGCGCCTCTTGCTCGGGGAAATGAGTTGTCTCGGACGCGGCGTCAGGAGTAGCGACTGTCCCTTCGGCCACAACGCCGGTGCGCTGACGATTCTAAAACCCGAGTGCGGCGCTGATGTTGCGCAGTATCGGAACGTCCTTGCCCATGGCGGACGCGGCGAACGCCGCGCCGATCAGCAGGATTGCGATGGCAAAGATCGTCCCAATAAAAGCCCTGATCTGCGTCTTGCGCATGTCAACCGTTCTCCTGCGTTGTATGAAGCATGCAGATAACGTGCGTTTCAGATGATCATCGGCTAAACATCCCCCGGCCCTGCGGGCCACCCCCTTCAAAGGGGGACCCAAGAACGGCCTGCGGGCCGATCAAATAGTTATTTCGCAACACTAGTGTTGCGCATGTCCCCCTTTGAAGGGGGTGAAGGGGGATGTTCTTCCTCTTTGCCTTCTCTTCGTTCGCGCGTCGCCACTGTCACGGCGAGCCTTACTACCGCTTCACTTCTTCCACGATCTTCATCAGGCGGCGCCCGTACTCTGTATACGACTCGTAAAGCTTCGCGTCGCTGTCCGATTTCTGACCCGTGTGGATCACGGCGGCCAGGTGCGGCTCGATGCTGAATCCGCCATCGTACCCCTTTGCCAGCAGATCGCCGACGATCTCCTTTACGTACCCGTCGCCTTCGCCGCAATACGTGTAGACATCCACGCCATCGACCTTGCGCGCGTCCTTGATGTGCACGTAGACGATGCTGTCGTAGACCTTCTGGTAATACTCCCAGGCATTCTGCCCGTAGGTCACGGGATTGCCCGTGTCGAACACCACCTTCAGCGCGGGACTGTTCACTTCGCCGAGCAGGATGTTGCTGTTCTCGGCAGACAGGCCACCCCAACCGCTGCAGTTTTCGTGGGCAAGAATGATGCCCCCGTCTTCGGCCATCTTCGCGAGCACTTTCGTGCGCGCGATCGCTTCCTTACGCCATTCGGGCTCCGCGATGGGACTCTTGGGATCGTTGGGATAGCTCATGACTCGGATGAAGCACGTGCCGAAGCGCTTCATGCGCGGAATCGCGCGTTTCAGGTCCTCGATGTCGATAGAGGCGTCACACGTAATTGGGCGCGCCCAGTTGGCGATAGCGCTTCCAAAGCACGATACCGACATGCCCGCCTCGGATACCTTGCGATAGACCTCGTCGAACTTCTCATCGGACAGCGCCGTGATGTTCTGGCCGTCCACGAGACGCAGCTCGAGATGAGTCCACCCCAGTTCCTGGTGCGCCTTAATCTGGGTGTCGATAGCCTGGCCTGCTTCATCCGAAATGCCTGAAAAAAACATGTCTTGCTCCTTCACACTACTGCGATGTGATGGGCGAGCACCGCCTGGGCTTGCCCATGAAATCCACTGGCTCTGTCGTCTTCCGCGACTTCCACTGGAACGTGTGTGGTGTCGCACCTTCAGCGCTCAAGATCGGGAGGGGCTGTGTTTACCCAGGGCGTCGCTTCGCTCTGCCCTGGACTGATATGGTTCGGCCTTTGAGGCCTTAATGCTTGGCTTTCCGAATCTCACCGCCTGCAACCCAATCTGCGCCACCCGCGGCCCCGTGTTTGTAATGATCTCTCTTCAGTCTTGAAATCTGTGCAAATCTGCGTAATCTGCGGACAAATGCATCTAAACTTCGTCTGCGGCTCGTGTCAATTCCTGACCAGTGCCTTCTCCACCGTCTGCCGGACCGTAGCGCCTTTGAGCTTCTCCACGAGGGTCAGCGCGAAATCCATCGCCGTACCTGGTCCGCGCGAGGTGACGATCTTGCCGTCGCATTCCACGGCGCTGCCCGTGTACGTCATGCCGGGGACATTCATCTTGTCAAGAAACCCGGGATAACTTGTGGCCTTCTTTCCGTCGATCACGCCTGCTTTCGCGAGCACGATCGGCGCCGCGCAGATGGCACACGCGAACTTGCCGCCGTCCGCCATCTTTTTCACAAGCCCAACGATGCGGTCATCGTTCTTCAGGTTGTCCGCTCCCGGCAACCCTCCCGGCAGCACGACCATGTCGTAATCGCCCTTGAGCGCCTCGTCCAGCGTCATATCGGGAACGATGGTCACGCCGTGGCTTGACGTTACCGGTTCTTTGGTCAGCCCAGCCGTGACGACCTTCACATCGGCCCTGCGCAGCAGGTCGATGATCGTAATGGCTTCTAATTCCTCGCAACCTTGTGCTAACGGCACGAGTACCTTGCTCATGGCTTGTTCCTCCTCATCGCCTCTAGGGGCGTGCACAGCATCGTCCCGCGCTGCGGCGGTCCGTCTTGGGTGGGTCTGAACCTCAAGTCTAAACGCCCCCGCCCGACCTGTCAAACTCCGGCGCACGTGCGCTAGAATGTGGTACCGGTGTCCGGGGGCATAGGGCGCGGTACCGCTACACAGGGAAGGAGACTCGTATGTTGTCGATACGCTATGGGTTGACCGCAGGGTTGCTGATTCTGGCAGCCGGATGCGCAACGACGCACAAAGCCACCGCTCCAGCGTCCGAACCTGTCACGCAACAGGAGACTGCGATGCCGGTTACTGCGCCCATTGCCGACTGGCCATTGCTGCCGGCGCCACGCACATTCGAGGTGACGGGCTCCATTGCCGGCATCGACCCCGCTCTGAACTTGGCCCTGGAGAATCACCCCCAAGTTCTGCGCAAGGCCTTCGTGGATGCCGTCCTGACCTTCCCGCGCGCTGCAGGCGACGCAACCGCGTCGCACCGGCACACAATTGCGCTTGACCCAACGCACGTGCCTACAGCGCAAGGCTATGAGATCGTCATCGCCGCGGGCAAGGCGGGCGCGGTGTTGACCGTGACGGCGCATGACGAAGCCGGGCTCTTCTACGCCGCCCAGACGCTGCGGCAACTGGCCGCCCTCTCGCACGAGCGCGGCGTGATCCCCGTGTGCCACATCGCGGACTATCCCGATTTCCCGAATCGCGGTGTGATGATTGACGTCGCGCGGGACAAGGTTCCGGAGATGAAGACGCTCTATGAGTTGGTCGACCTGTTCGCATCGTGGAAGTACAACCAGCTTCAGATGTACACGGAGCACACGTTCGCATACAAGGGCCACCATACGGTTTGGGAAGACGCTTCCCCGATGACGCCGGCGCAGATTCGCGACCTCGACCGGTACTGCCGCGAACGCTACATCCAACTCATCCCCAACCAGAATTCCTTCGGCCACATGAACCGCTGGCTTTCGCATCCGGAGTATGCCGGCCTCGCGGAGACTCCGAACGGGTCCGATCTCTGCCCCGTGGATCCAGGCTCCATCGAGTTACTGCGCTCGATGTACTCGTTCATGCTTCCCAACTTCTCCAGCCCCTACTTCAACGTGGGCTGCGACGAGACGTGGAGCCTGGGCAAGGGCCGCAGCAAGGAGGCCGTCGAACAGCGCGGAGTCGGGCGTGTCTACCTGGAGTTCCTGCTGAAAATCCGTGATGCGGTCAAAGAAAACGGCAAGGACATGCAGTTCTGGGCGGACATCATCAACAATCACCCAGAACTGATCCCGGAACTGCCGAAGGACCTGACGGCGATGGAATGGGGCTACGAGGCTAATCATCCCTATGCCGAACATACGAAACGCTTCCATGACAATGGCGTGCGTTTCTACGTCGTGCCGGGCACCTCTTCCTGGAACACCTTCCTGGGCCGCACGGCCAATGCGCTCGGCAACATCCGGAACGCCGCGGAGAACGGGATCGCGAATGGGGGAGAAGGCTTCCTGATCACCGACTGGGGCGACGGTGGCCACTGGCAGTTTCAGCCGGTATCGTACGTACCCTTCCTGTATGGCGCCGCCACGAGTTGGTGTTTTGCAGCGAACAAAGATATCGATGTTGCCGCGATGGCGGACCGCTATGCCTTCTACGACTCGGCGGGCGTCATGGGCAAAGTGGCCTGCGACCTTGGCAACGCGCAACAGCAGACCGGCATGGAATTCGGCAATAGCACGTTATTCTATGTGATGCTTCAGCGGCGCGTGGAAGAGCCGTTGAACAAGGACGGATTCGAAAAACTCAAAGCCGAAGACCTCGACAGGACCATCGCCTTCATCGACGGTGCGCTCGCGCGTCTCGATGGAGCGGACATGAAATGCCCAGATGCCGAATTGATCAAGGCCGAATTCCGCATGAACGCAGCCCTCGCAAAGTTTGCCTGCCGCCTGGGTGCGGCGCGGATCCGCGCGGGCGGTGTCGCCACCTCCGCATTGCCGCGCGACCAGCGCCTGCAATTCGCGGCCGAACTGGAGCCGCTCATCCCCGAGTACCGCCAGTTGTGGCTGGCCCGCAACCGCTCGGGCGGACTCAAGGACAGCGCCGGGCGATTCGAGAATCTGGTAACGCTTCTGAAACGGTAGACCGGCGACAGGTGAAAGGACGCTTGATCATGCGTTTGTACGTTCTGACATTCCTTCTTGCATCGATGTGCAGTGCGCTGCTCGCAGGGGCCGCGGATTTCCATGTCGCTCCCGAAGGCGCCGACAGCAACGTGGGCACCGCGGATACCCCTTTTCGCACCATTCAACATGCTGCGGATCTCATGAATGCGGGTGACACGTGTTTCATTCACGCGGGCACGTACCGCGAAACGGTGCTCCCCGCGAACTCAGGCGAAACCGGGAAGCCTATCGTCTTCCGCGCGTTCGAGAATGACACGGTCGTCGTGAGCGGCGCCGATCCGATTGAAGGGTGGCAACCCGCCGGCGAGGGGAAGTTCACCTCGTCCGTGGATTGGGAATTCGAGCAACTTTTCCTCGATGGCGCGATGATGCACGAGGCCCGCTGGCCGAATGCGGAGCCCGGCAAGGTCTGGCCTGTGTGGGCGGAGGCGGAAAGCGGCAGCGGCATCCGCGGCATCGTTGATCCGGACCTGCCTGACTTCGATCCTCAGGGAACCCTCATTCATGTCCTGCCCGGCCATCTATGGGTGTCGTGGATGCGCCCGGTCACTGGGCTGGATACTGCGGAAGGGAAGCGCAAAGCGCTCTTCGAAGGCTCATGGAGCCAGGACAAGGCCTACGAGATTCGCAAGGGCACGCAGTATTACCTCTTTCGCTCCGCTTCGCTGCTGGATGCGCCGGGTGAATGGCACCTCGACCGCAGCACACATACGGTCAGCCTCATACCACCAGACGGCAAACTCGACGGCCACCGCGTGGAAGCCAAGCGTAGAGAGCTTGCCTTCGACCTGCGCGGGCGCTCCCATATCACCATTGAGGGTGTGAACATTGTCGCGGCGACGATTCACCTAGGTGATGCGCAAGAGTGCACCGTGACCCGCTGCCACATCCGCTATCCCTCGCACTTCACCAATCCCGACGGCTGGGGCGTGCCTGATAGCGGCCTCATCGTGGGCGGACTCAGCAACACCGTGCGCGAGTGTTCCATCCAGTACAGCGCGGGCAATGGCGTGACCTTGGGCGGCGAGAACAACACGCTGTCCAACTGCCTCGTGCGCTACGTCGACTACATGGCCACGGACTGCGGGGCCGTGTTTGCCAGCGGACGCCACAACATCATCGAGCGCAACACGCTGTGCGAGGCCGGGCGCAGCATTCTGCTGCACCGCACGCTGAAGGCCGGCCGCATCGAGTACAACAACATCTATCATGCAGGCTTGCTGACGACCGACCTCGGCAGCACTTACTGTTACAGCACTGATGGCGAAGGCACGATCATCGCCTACAACTGGGTCCACGACAACATGGCGAAACACGTGGGCGTGGGCATCTATATCGACAACGGATCCAGCAACTTCACCATCCACCACAACGTGTCCTGGAACAATCCCGACAGCGGCATCCGCCTCAACACGCCTTCGAACAACAACCTCGTGTACAACAACACCGCGATCGACAACGGCAACAGCCTCAGCTACTGGGGTCCCAACGGCGAGAAGCGACAGCCGGGCTGCCGCGCGATCAACAACATCTTCACAGACGAGGTGGAGCCGGGAGACGGCATCGAGTTGGCGAACAATTATCAGGGCAAGGAGCCGGGCATCGTGTCGAAGGACGCGCAGGACTTCCAGTTGAAGGAAGGCTCTCCCTGCATCGATGCAGGCCAACCGATCGAAGGCATTACCGGGACTCATACCGGCGCGGCCCCCGACATCGGCGCCTACGAATATGGCCAACCCGCCTGGAAACCCGGCCACGACTGGGGCGAACCCCCGACGCCGTGAGAATGGGGGTGGGGGTGCGGGCCTCACATCCCCCGGCCCTGCGGGCCACCCCCTTCAAAGGGGGAATTCTGCAATACCATGTCTGTAAGCTTCGGGTTGTACTGTGAGCGACAAAGGGACCTTTGGTTGCGAGAATAGGCGCAGCGAAGCGTACGCATCTCATTCCCCCTTTGAAGGGGGTGGCGCGGAGCGCCGGGGGATGTTCTTGATCCTCACGCATAGTAACCGCGGAGTCGCGAAGGTCGCGATTGCGGCTACCCGACGGGATCAAGGTCTGTGGGGAACTGACTGAACTTG
>JADLGB010000126.1 GCA_020849535.1 Candidatus Hydrogenedentota bacterium | reverse complement strand
GTCGAGAAAAGCGCGCGGTACGGAAAATACACCCAGTACGTACCCGCAAACCTCAAGACGCCCATACGTCTTGTCGTGATTGCGCACGGGACTCCGGGAGGCACCGATACTACAGGGCTCGGCGCCGCAACCGTCTTCATTCAGCGGTGGGTCGAGGCCGCCGAGCAGCATGGCGTCATCCTGGTTGCTCCTGCTTTCGACCAGCCAAATTTCGGCGGTATCGCTGGTCCGGCCGGTGGCTATCGCGGCATGTGGGGGCGTGAGGTCAACGCCGACGTTTTCGTCAATGCCATCATTCACAAGTACACGGTCGCCTATCCCGGCTATGATGGCCGTATCTACCTCTTTGGCCATTCCGCGGGCGGCCAATTTGCAAGCCGTTACCTCGTGACACACCCGGATCGAATCGTGGCGGCGGTGATGACGGCTGCGGGCACCTTTGCCTATCCCAATCCGGACGCGGCGTGGACGGCCGGCATGGGAAGGTACCAAAGGGCCGACCTGTGGGGACGTGCTGTTGATTACCAACCCGATCCGGAAGGTTGGCTCAAGGCCGCCGTCTTGCCGGTCACCGCCATCGTGGGCGCTCTGGACGACGCGGCCCATACCGGAGGCGCCAAGGACTGGGTGGATCAGATGAACGCTTATGCAGCCAAGCACGGCAAGACCGGCCGCGTAAAGCTGGAACTCGTTCCCGGTATCGGCCATAACTCAGGAAAACTCACACCCTCGGCCATCGCGGCTCTCCTGGGACGAGCCGAGGCATGAGGCCCCGGCGCCTGCCAACGGCGCAACATTGATCGCCGCTCGACAAAATGGAAAACTAGCTCCTGCTCCGTGGCGAATGCGTCACATACCCACAAACGAATTTGACTGCCTTGAAATCGCGGAACGAAAAGCCGAGTCTCTGTGACTGGTTGGGGGAAAGCTGCTCGTGAAACGGGTATTGGGAAAGCTGGGCGGCCTCGCGCCGCTCATCACGTGTCTGGCCATGCTTCTGTTCTTCTCGCTCATCACCGATACCTTTCTGACGAGCGAGAATCTATTGAACATCCTGCGCCAGAACTCGGCCCTCGCCATCATGGCCGTCGGTGTGACCTTCATCCTCCTGCTCGGCGAAATCGACCTCAGCATCGAGAACATGGCCATCTTCGCGGGCGTGCTGACGGCCTTCCTCTACAAGATGCTCATGGACATGCCGGGGCTGAGCCCCCTCGTGCAGCAGGGACTGCCCATCCTCGCCGCTATCGCCGCGTCCGCGGCGTTCGGCCTCGTGAACGGATTGGGCGTTTCCCGGCTGGGCGTCCCCTCGTTCATGATGACGCTCGCCATGTTCCTCATCGCGAAAGGATTCGCCCTCAAGGTCACGCGCGGCTCGCCCATCTTCGATGTGCCGCCCGTCCTCGGCTACATCGGCACCAAGTCCATTCCCCTGCTCCGCGGGCCTGAAGGCGCGGAAGCGACCCGGCCCCTGCTCGAAGTACCTCTCATAACTGTGGCCGCGGTCGTCTGCCTGCTGCTCGCGTTGATTGTGCTGCGCTACACCCGCTTCGGGCGCAATGTCTACGCGGTGGGCGGCAACCGGAATGCGGCGGAACTATCCGGCGTGAACGTGCGCCGCACCTTGGCCGTGTGCTTCTGCCTCTGCTCGATTACGGCCGCCTGCTCGGGCATCATCCTCATCGGACGTCTCGGCAGCGCCCAAGCCGGCGGACTCGACAATATGCTGATCGCCTGTATTTCAGCCGTAGTCCTTGGCGGCACCTCGCTCTTCGGCGGCAAGGGCGGCATTGCCAACACCATCATCGGCGTGCTGACCTTTGGCATCCTCTACAACGGCCTCAACCACGTGCAGATCGACATCTACCTGAAAGAAACCATCACCGGCGCCATCCTATTGGCCGCCCTCGTCCTCAACGTCACCATGGCAAAGGTCCGCACGGGCTGATCTCCCGGTAGCCGACTACGTGCTTTCACAGCACCAGTCCTTGCTGTCCGTGCTCGTCCGTGCTTGTCCGTGCTTGTCCGTGCTCGTCCGTGCTCGTCCGTGCCCTTCCTCAGCCACCCGCGCCTTGAAGCAGATCGCGGATCTCCTGGCTGGCCTTCACTTCTTCTGCCAAGTCCAGCGGGGTTTCGCCATCGTAATTGGCCACATTCGGGTCGGCGCCCTTATCCAGGAGCAGCTTCACGACATCCACCCGCCCCGCCGCGGCCGCGAAATGCAGCAAAGTCGCCCCTGACTCATCCGCTGCCTCCACGATACCGGGATCTGCGGAGACGATCGCTTCGAGCTTTCCCACCTCGCCGGTCTTGGCGTAGAGCACACCCTGCATGAATGGGTCCAGCGTGCTCGCGTCGACAGGGTTCCCTTCCACCTCCCCACTCGAACACCCGGCGAACACCACCGCCAACGCCGCCACGCACACCAGGCCTCCGCTGATTGCATACATCGTCCGCACGATCGATCCTCCTCTAACTGAGTAAGGGACAAGTCCCGTGTTTCGCTGCCGAGATAGGAATCCCGGCGCGCAAAGCCTCCACAAACGACGAGATCTGTACCCGTCAAGTGACACACGTTCCCGAAGAGATACAAAGCACCTGCGAGCCAACCAAGCGCGTGTGGCACAGGCGCCCTCGCCTGTGTCCCATAGGTTCAGGGCTCCCGTGTGAGCCACACCTCGGCCACTTGGCAGCCGCGTCCCGTACTGTTTGTCCACTCCAGATCAAGCGCGCCGCCCTGAATGGCTTCACGCGGAATCGCAAAGGACTGACGTTCCGGCCGCTCCGGTTGCGGCAACGGACCGTGAATCACGACGCGGCCGCCATTTGCCGTCAATTGCATCGTGGGCCGGAACCGGCCCGTGTACACAACCTGCAACCGATAGACGGCGTTCGGGTCCAACCCCTCATATCGCATCTTCAGTGGGGTCCCGAACAAGGTTTGTCCCTGATTCAGCCACGACAGACGCCACGTATCCCGTCCCTCGACCTCGATACACTCATCCTGCGCCGACGCAACGTAACCTGGGTCATCCGCCCAGCTCTTCTGCCGCACAAGACGCGGCTCGCTCACCGCATTGCCCAGATCGTCGTAGAACCCGCCGGGCCCCGGCTCTTCCCAGTTCAGTACTTCGCTCAACATCTCCAGGCGTGTCTTCTCATTCTTCTCGGTCAGAATCTCGGCGAACTTCGTCTCAAGCCAACCCCGGTTGTTCAGGGGCCGGTCCACCGCGTCGAGAATCGCCCCCCGTTCCCAATTGCTCGCGCCATACTTCTCCACACTCAACTGCATCCCGATGCTCTTGAAAAGCGCACCCGCCAATTCTTCAATTCGCCCGCGCAACTCAGGTGCAACCGGTTTGGCCGTTGCCTCTGCGAGAATGCTTCTGGCCTTCGCGATGGCGGGCTCAACCCCAACCGCGGAGGCGCGAGCCAGCTCGGCACAGGCGGCCTCCTCCTGGCGTGTCTCCACCGCCAGCCGCCGCTGAATGTACGCGTCGTAGTACGCCCGAAGCAGCGCCATCTGCAGCCGCCAATTGGTCTCCACGGCTTGCCCCGCCTGCTTCTCGATCCCCTGCCAGAGGGTAAGAGTCTCATCCACATCCGCATTCTTGGGCAGCGGTCCCTGCCAGTTCTGCTCCAATGCCAGCAACCCCTTGGCGACTTCATCACCAAGGTCTTCGCCCACAAAATACTTCCCATATTCTCTCAGTATTTCTTCGACTGGAATATCCGGGTCCCAACCAAGCGCCGACCAAATGATCTTGTTGACGTCGTCGTTGACTCCATCTGAATACGTGTTGAAGCCGGTCGTGAAAGGCGCCATGGCTTTGAATATGTGTGACATGGCCGCGGGACGCGGGTTGATGGTTTCGCGCCCCAACGTGGCGGCGAAGGCCAGGTCCCATTCATTCACCGGATACTGACATTCGATGGAATGCGTGATGTCCGCATACTGCACGATGGGGTACTTCGCCGGTATTTTGGCGCGCATCTCCTCGAGCGAGAGCTTGACCCAGGTTCCAAACACCACGCCCGTGAGCCAATCCGGTTGCTCGCGGTTCAAGGAATCGAAAAGGGTTGCGTTCCACTCGTGTGACATGTCTTCATTCGACAACCACATCCCCGCGCCGGGATGCGACGCCCGCAGAACGCCCGCCATATCCTTGAGCAATGGCAGCAGGATCTCCGGCGGCGTATCCCCCGGGTCGCCCCCCGGCACGAAGACCGCGTCGATTCGGGCGCATTGTTCAAACAGCGCGCGGCACTTTTCGAGCACGGCCGGCGCGGACTCCGGCGTGATGGTCTTCTCCGAGGGCGGCAGCCACATCCAAACCTGAAGGCCATACTCATCCATGAGTTTGCTCAGTTTGACGGTTCGCTCCATGACAGGCTCGGTCATGTGAGGCCCATCTTTGGCCGCGTTGTCCAGTTGCACAACGAGCTGAACACCATTGGCCCCGAACACGGCCATATCGCAGACATACTGCTCGAACTGCTCAACGGACCACGCGTCATAGGTGTTGGACTTGTTGCGATACCCCAACTCATGACCCCGCACTGGATAGCGTGGCGCCGTGGCGATCCGCACGTCGCCATCCAAGGTCAGCTCGCCCTTCTTCATGTGCAACAGGCGCAGCAACCGCCCCACGGCAAACAACACACCCCGATCGTTCCGCCCGATCAGGTATACGGTGGGCGCACTGCGCGAGGTCCTGTCCACCCAAAGGGCATACCCCTCCGCTTGCTCTGGCACCGCGAGACCCGCGGGGAGCGCCGATTTCACGTGCTCGACTGTAGCGAGGACTATCGCGGCGACGCCCTCCGCCGGCAGATCAGCCTGCACCGGTAGCGTGATGCCGCTCCGCTTTCCAACCTCCGACTGTAGCAGCTCCGCATACTTCGCATGCAACGGCACATCGTGCGACACCACGATCGCGCTCTGAGCAAGGTCGATCGGGGCGTTACCGGTTCCAGACTCCGCACCGGACGCTCCAATCCAGGTGCTACAAATGACTGCAGCAAAGAGCAGCGCCACGCGCACATTGCGGCCATTCCCCATGCGAATACTCCCTCCGATGCTTACGAATAATGGTGAGCACTTGGCGACGCGATCATTTGCCAGGATTGAAAAGGTTCTCTGCGATGGATGCGCCACTTACGCATCAGCCAGATCAGGCCGCATTAGGGGGACAGACGCTGCCTTTCGCGCAATGGACTCTGGCAAATCGCGGAGTCTGTCCCGTTCCCCTCGGCGCAAGCCGTCCTTCCCCAACTGTGAGATTCTGAAACGCGGGGCGCTGCGGCAACTTCCCCCACAGCGCCCCGTGATACTGTCGCGTGATTCACTCTTCCGTGATCACACGCTGCTTGGATTTACCAAAGACCACCGATCAAGGTTGTCTTCTTGCCATGAGGAACCGCCATGTCGTCGGCTGCCGGGTACTTCGCAAACTCGACGTGGCCGTCCATGTACAACACGTTAGAACCACCTGGAGGATGGCAGTACTTCAGCTTCTCGAGAATGAACTCGTTGTCGCCCGAGCCCGTCATCATCTGATCCCACATCGCCGGCACCGACGACTGTGCCTTTGCAGAACCCGCCGGGTTGTTGATGTCGGTGATCATGAAGCGCTCGGCGCCTTCCTTGATCCGCAGGATGCTGGTTCCGCCACCCGTACCGACAATCGCGATCGAGTCCCACATGGCCGTGCTCGATCCCATAGGCCAGGTGAAGCTGTCGAAGGTCCGGTAAGACGTGATGCGAGATTCGATACGGTCACGAATGTTGGCTGCGGTGAAACTCGTCGCGCTTAAGTCGCTGTTTACCTTGTCCCTGGCTTGGCCCGGATAGAGCTTCGTACCGATCCCCATGCCACAGCTCAAATCCACCACGGCCTGCATGACCGCGTATTCGTCCGCAGTAAGCGCCATATAGCCGTGGTACATGTAGGCCATGTCATCTTCAAGCTTGAGCGCGTTGAGCATTGGCCCACCATTAACGCCGTCCGCCGTTGTGCACCACCTGCCCGTCGGGCAGGCAATATATTCATCGCGGTTGATGTTCGAACGAGACGGACAGAACCAAATGTTGATATCCGTCAGGTACTCAGGATAGATGTCGGGCCCAAATGGCGTCGCATAGATGTCATCAAGCTTATTCGTCGGAGGAGGGGTGGGCGGGACGGCCCATTCAGCCGCTGTGTTGGCGAATGGCCAGTTTAGGCCAAGCCCTGCCCTCGGCCACATCTGGCCAGCCGACTCGTTGGCGTACATCTTGCAGATCAGCCCGAACTGTTTCAGGTTATTCTGGCAGCTTGCGCGGCGCGCGGCTTCCCGAGCCCGGGCCAGTGCCGGGAGCAGGATCGCGGCCAGAATGCCGATGATCGCGATGACCACCAGCAATTCAATGAGAGTAAAACCCTTCTTTCTCATGTCCTTGTTCCCCTATTCATAAAAGCCAATAACGCACGATGATTGATTGCACCTGCGATTCCCGGCCCCTGATGAAGTGCCCCGCTTCCTCCTGCTCCGGGATCCCCGTTGGGTACGTGTTCGCCTTGTGGTCCTGCCCCCCTTTCCTCCAAGCGCAGCCGCTTCGTACCAGAGGCCGTTCTTACCAATCCATTCCGGATGCCGCAGCACCCAGCCCCAATGATCGGGGACACGAGACTCCAAAAGGAATCCCTGTGCCAAGAAGAAGCATAACACAAAATGTGAACGATCACAATACCTTTTTTTTTGACCTCTCCATCCCCCTCCTGGAGCCTTCGACCGCAGTCCTCCCCGCCTTGCAGCTCTTGAATGTCCATTTTATGGGCCTGTTTTGAGCCTTTCGGCGGGACAAATACTTGGAACCAAGTGCGCCTATTGGATTTAGAACGCCAAGCATACAATTGCGCGACTGGATTGTTTTGTTACATTGTAACATTCGACCACATTTTGTAGCGACAATTGGGCACCCCTGCTCCCCTCCTCTTCATGGCGCCTCACCGCTTTTCGTCCCTTCCAAACCCCGCGGAAGGGCACGGGCGCATTGCGCCGCGGCGAATTCTCCCGAGTCTCCGCACAGAACGATAGTGTCAGCCTCACTCTCGAATATGGGCTAAAAGCCAAACAATTCCGCACTTGATTAACCGGGAATGAACTGGTATATACTCACGTTTAATAGGTAGGGGATGTCAGTGAGGAAATGGGACTGTTGCCATGTGTGCCGCGAAACCACACCCAAACGGGAAGGGGTACGCGCCAGAAAAACTTGTTGTGAACGTTCACAATGCGTGCTATACTCATCCAGAGACTCGGGGGCATGTGTCTCGGGGGGATAGAAAGGCGGGAGCGGTTCTTGGGCTGAGCCGGCCCGCGGGCGAAATTGCCAATATGATCATCCGTGCTGCATTCGAAAGTAGAGTCTTCCCATGATCCGCACTCCCAAGGCGGCTCCCACGCTCAACGATGTCGCCGAAAAAGCGGGCGTCAGCCGCCAGACCGTATCCCGCTACCTGAATGCCAATGGCAGCGTGGCGGCGAGAACATCGCAACGTATCGAAGACGCGATCCGCTCCCTTGAGTACTACCCGAGCGCCGCCGCCCGGAGCCTGCGCAGCAAACGCGCCATGACGGTCGGTCTCGCCCTATACAGCGCGCAAGACCTCAGCATGGGACAAAGCGAGCTGTTTGCCCTCAAGCTCAGCGGACTCCTCGAGGTCCTCAGCCCGCGCGGCTACGGACTCCAGGTGGTGGAAACAAACCCGGAGGCCCGGCAGTCCCGTAGAGGCACCTACTATCTCGACAAGATCCGCGCCGGCGAGATCGACGGCATCATCATCAGCGACTTCTACCTGCCAACCGAGGAAATCCTGGCGCTGCGCGAAGACGGCGTGCCTTTCGCCGTGATCGACCGTCTCGTTCCCGAGGTGGCGGGACATTGCGCCATGACCGATGTGTACTTGGAGGGCTTCCGCCTGACGACCGCCCTCCTCACCAAAGGCCATCGCAGACTCGCCTACTGCGGGTGGCCGCCCGGCCGCGGACTCGCCCACCGTTTCCGCGAAGGCATGGCCCAAGCTGTCCGCGAACGGGGAGACGGCGCCGAAATCGCCGCCGAGATCCATCCCGCCAACGACGGCACCTACGGGATGATGGACCGCCTCAGCCGCGTGCTCGGCGCCCAGGGCGCGCCCACCGGCGCCGTGTGCAGCGACGACTGGATCACCGGCATGGTCACCCTGCTCGCGGAGCGCGGCGTTCCCTCCGCGGAGAACTTCCAACTGACCGGCGTGTCGCACAAGCCCGACTACCTCGACGCCAAGCGCGTAGCCCTCGTGGCCACGCCGATGGACCGTCAACTGGGGATCGTGGGCGCGAAAATCCTCCTCGAACTCTTGGACGGCAAGCCGGAACGCCAGCAGCCCGTCAACGTGGGGGTCGCCCGGTTCATCGCCCCCAGTTTCCCCTACCTCGTCCACCCGCGAGAGCGCATGCCCCAATTGACGTAAGCGCGTCCGCCCCTCCGCAAGGCGTGCCCCGGCACGCCACTCCCCTCAACCGGAATTCCGAAACGAAAAACGCACCTTCACGCACCGGGCAAAGGCTTCGTGCCTCCGTGGTGAAAGTTTTCTTTGAATTCTTCCTTCGTGCCCTTCGTGACTTCGTGGTGAAATCCTATCTTTGTCTTCCCCCGTGTTCCCCGTGTCCCCGTGGTGAGATCTTTTCTTCGTCTTCCCGCTGTGAAGTTGGTCCGATCCAGGGAGGTCCCCTCTTACCGTGTTCCGTGGCGCTTTCTCGGGGCCGGAGCCTTGGCCACTTCCGGCAATTCCTTCTGAATAGGTTCGACCACGCCCGTGGGCACACCCGCGCTTGCCACGAGTTCTTCGGCGGGTTTCGTGTCTTCCGGCAGCTTTTCGAGGCGCACCAACATCGGATCCAGTGGCTCCAGCAAGGCGGGGAAGCGGATGGACCGCTCTTCAATCAAGTCGCGCCCTTCTTGGTAGGGGCCTGTCACGTGGACCAGCTCGGCGGTCTTTCTCAAGTTGACGATGTACAGGTAAGGCACGTCAGCAACCACGGCAAAACGCGTCTTCACGCCCTCAAGCGGATACCCTGAGCCATTGACCGCGTGGGGAACCTGCTCCACTCCCTCGAGCGTGCACGCGGCGTCCAGGGCATGCAGGTAATCGGTCGGCAGGTCGGTCCCCCGGATCAGTACGGCCCTCGTGGATGTCGCCAGGGCGCCCTGCCGAGACGTTCCCCTCGGAGTGTACGAGATGGGTTTGCCCATTCGCACCACCACGCCCCCGCCGCCGATGTACTCGTCGATGGCCTGGTAGGCCTCATCGGCCAGCGAAGGCGTGTCCGGTATCACCAGTATCTTGACGGCATCCAGGGCACCACGCGCGCAGCTTGCCTCCGTCACGAAGTTCACCGGATACCCGAACGTATGGCACCCTTCGTATGCCCGCCGAACCGACTCCAGGTAAGGCTCTCCATTACTATATATCTTTGCGGACATGCTCCACAGAATGCTGATCCCCGCCGGACTCTCCTGAAACGCCCGTACGACCGGCGCGAGCCGGTTCAGGTCCAGACAGGCTGCCGCGAAACCCTCCAATCGTTCCGGAGTCCCGAGCAGCGTGGAACGATTACCGTCCCGCGTCCCCATCGGCACTGCCGAGGCCGCGAGACCCGACATCGCCCCCTCCCAGACGAGCGTATGCGCGGCGCGACGCAGCGACTCCACCGTGCAGCGCGGATCGACCGTGAAACCGTCCTCGGCATTGAACACCGGCGCACCCGGGCTGAACGACCGCAGCAGCGTGTAATAAAGCGACTGGATGGGATACCCCAGTGCCAGGTACGGGTGGCTCGTATCCTGGGCCGCAACACATCCGCTGACGTCCGTCAGGGCCGACAGGACTTCCCGGTCAATGCCCAAGGCCGATTCCCCCGTGTCAAACACTCGGTCTGAGTAGTCGATCTGGAGCGGAATCTCCGGGGCCGCGGCCCGCGCCGTGTCCGCCAGCTTCTCCAAGAACGCGGTCCCCAAACCCTGCTGATAGACTTCGAGATCGTGGCGATACGCCAGGCGCATGAAGTCCCACCGTACCTGGATCTCTTCAAGGTCAAGATACAACGTCTCCCAAGCCCGGTTCACAGACTCGTGATCCCCATAGGCCGCCTTCGCGAAAGCGATGAGCCCCTGGCGCACATCTTCGCCCGCGAACTGGAGTTCCGGCCGGTCCGCCAGTGCCACGCTGACCACGCTCTTGCGCCCCTGGAGAGCCCCGAGCACGCACCGGAAGTGCTCGTCCAGCAGCCGTTCTGCCTGGGGGTGCCGCACGTCGTACGGGAAACTGCCGGTCTGGCGCGCCGCGAAGGCGGGGTAACGCTCCACCGCCCAAGGGGCCAAGGACTCCGGCGCCAGCCGGACCGTGACGCCCATGTCCTGAGTCTCGGCTTCGTCCAGCAGCCGCACCAACTCTCCGGAAATAGCCGGGGCCGCCTCCCGAGTGGCAAGGGTCTGTGCGGGACTTTGCTTCGTCACCGCGAGGTTCAGGCCATAGCGCCGCAAGGCGGACAATTCCCCGGCCAACGCGCCCGCATCGTCCGCCGCCCCAAAAAGGAACACGGGGCGGCCCCCACTCACAAAACCGCCTTTCTCGACACGGGGTGAATCCACCGCCGGCACGGCAGCGTCCGTCAAGCGTTCCGGGTCACCCGCAAACGATAATTCCGACCGCACCGCCACCAACAGCCCTGCCAGGAAGCGCAGGTCGCTTTCCGCCCTGCGCCAGTCACCGGCGTCCGCCGCCTGCCGCGCCATGGGCAAATACTCCTTGACCACGGCAAGCCGCATTGCGGAATACGGAGGAATGGTCTTTCCCGCCATGACCTTGGCGAGATGGCCGCCCATTGCGTCCAAATCGCCCCCCACGTCACCCAGCAGGGTATTAAGCTGCTCGCGCGAAATGAGCCTGATCCGGAAGGACTCCGCGGCAAGGGAATCGCCCCCGTGACGGCGGACGGTCAGCTCGCCCCGGTAGTCCCCCTCACCAAGCCCTTCGGGGGTCCAACTCAGGCTGAACGGATTCGCTCCCTCGTTCACTTGGATCTCAACAGATCCCTCGTGCAAAGCCTCGCCGGACGCTGAGTATATCGTCAGCTCTGCCGTTACGTGGTCGTACGACTCCTTCGACTCCAGCTCACCCGTCCACAGCACGGTCGCTGGCAATGCATATTCTTCCGCGAACGTCGTCTTTAGCGTGGCATTCGTAGTAGAGGACCCGCCAGTGGATTCCACCCAAAGGCGTTGTCCAGCGGCTGCCGACTCAGGCTCCGCCACGCAGACGGAGGGGTGCCCGGCCATTGAAAGCACGAATAGAAATCCCGCGACCGTGGTGCGGAGACGAGGAATCATGGAACGATCCTTTCCTTCCGGGGCAGAAGACGGGCATTTGCAGCCATTGTAGAGGCCGCCGGAACACCTGTCAAAATTGCTAACGTCAAGCCCTTCCAAGCCGTTGACGCCTCATCCCGGCAATGGTTGCGCACACCGCCTCCAGAGCCGCGATTCTGCCGCTTCGGGGCGTTCCCGACCCAAGAAAAGTCCCCACGTGCAGCATTTTCTACCCCAACAGATTGTGAGTCTTATCCTTCATGGCCCCAAATACATAGATTGCGGCTGCGTTTCTGATGGGCCAATCTCCAGCCATATTCCCGTAACAGAGGGTGCAACTTTGGCGTATTTGGGAGTATACACCTATCATCAGAGGGTGTGCGTTCTCGGCGGAAGGCCGCCGGAGTGTGGGATAAAACAGGGAATGAACCAAGGGAGTCTAGGGGAAAGGAGCTTCGTTTTCCGATTGTCTCCAACGAAGAAAGAAGGCGCAACGGTAATTAGTTGACATGATTTTGCACAATTCGTACAGTGGAACCGACCTAAAGCTCACGTCAGAACGCGCCCAGTGCGTATGCACCCTCTTGGAGCTGTCGGACGAAGTGAGGGACTACGGCCATGAGTAAGATAGTGCATTTGATGGCAGGAGTCGCCCTGGTAGCCGTGACATCGCTTGCGTTTGCCGAGGTTTTTGCAATACCTGCCGATCAAATCGATCCCAAGAAGGTCTATTGGGGTGAGGCGGCCGGATTTGAAAAAGCCGGCGAGGTGGACTACGATTCCGTCGTTAAGGCCACACCCGAGTACAAGGAGCTGAAAAAGAAGAAGATCGAGCGGGGTACGGGCAAGTACTGGATTCTGATGAGCCAGGCCAGCGACCGTTCCGCCCGGGCAATAGCTCAAGTCGGTCAAGATACGGAATACGACTTGATCGCCGCCCAAGGCTACCTTGGAAGCCTGAAACCGGCAATTCCTGCCGAAGACATAACCAAACTCATCCTGAAACAACTCGAACAATCGCTCACAAAGGGTGAGTCGCTTGCAAAGGGTGAGAAATAGACCTGGGGGTTGGTAGTGAAATCAATCAAAATCCCGACGTGTGCAAACATGCCATCATGGGGGATCGCGGCGTTGTGCGTCCTCGTCCTGGCTGCAGGATGTACAACGCCACGCTCCAATCCGCCGATGACCGAAACGCCGGTCAGCAAGAATCGCGTCCTGGAGCAGCGGTCAAGCAGCCGTGAAGTGGAAGAGGCGCGGCGCATGATCGAATCAGGAGACACGACGGTAGTCATCCCGCGTCTCCTGCAGTTGATTGCGAAATACCCGAATTCCGAGGGCGCGCTCGACGCGCGCTATTGGCTTGGAGTCGCCTATCAGCAGATCAAAAGCTATCGGGACGCTATCGATATCTTCAATGAGTACCTACGCCTGGCGCCCGAAGGCAAGTACGCGCAGAAGGCCGCGGAAGCAGCCGCGACCCTGCGCGACGAATACGAGCAGAAATACTGGACTGCCGGCAAGCTGGATGCGGAGATCACACGCCTTACCGCGGAGCTGAATGCCAATCCAGAAAACCTCGAAACTCAGTTGAATCTCGCGGACAAACTCTGGATGCGGGGCGATTACGAGAATGCGGGCAAACTCTACGCCAAGATCATCAAGGACCATCCCGAGCAGGTGAACGAGCCCAATGTGCACGCCCGGATCGAGGTGCTGCCCTCGGGGGGTTACATCGTCTTGACCCCGTCGGAAGTCCAACGGCGCGAAGTGGAAAGCCAGCCCTTGATGATGATCAATACGGCTGCCTTCCAGAGCGGGAAGGACCTCATAACCCGCGAGAGCCTCTATTATGTTGTTACGGGGCAGGCCGTGAACCGCAGCGACAGCGTCCTGTATGGCGTGCAAGTGATCGTGACGATATATGGTTTTGGAAACATGGTTTACGACACAAACACCGTCAATATCGGCCGTTTGAACCCCGGAGAGATCCGGGCGTTCAGCGTTCGGTTCAGCAACTTTCAGAACATCGACGACATTCACCGCTATGAATGCGTCGGCTCGTTTGAAAGGTAAAGGGGGCGCCATGGCCAAATGGCTGAACAGGATAGGACTGCTCGCGCTGGCGCTGGGGCCCCTCGCCCAAGCAGGGGAAGCACCCCCACCCGCAGTTCAGTATCAACCGCCGGCTGCGGATGCGCCTCCAGTCCAGATAGGGTCGCCGCAGCAAGTCAACGTGACGGTCAAGGTGGTCGAGTTTCAGGCTACGAAAGGGGTCGAAACCGGGCTGAGCGCCTTCTATGCGCGGCGGAACGAGCCCAAGACTTACGGGCGCGTTTCCGACGGCGACGGCGCCATCTCCACCGCGGACCTTACCTTCCCTCTGGATACCGAAGGCGCGATTACGGTGTTTCTGGACCGCATCCGGATGAGTGATGGCGACCTTGAGTTTGTGCTCCAGGGTTTGGTGAACGAGAACCGAGCCTACATTCACTCGCGCCCGAAGGCGATGGTGCCGGTGCGGAGCGCACTGCCCACGGTAATCGAGACCGTGGAGGAGAATCCGTACGAGAACCCAACCGTGGTGGGCACCACCGTCGTGGGGACCACCGATTTCCGAAAGACGGGTGTCATGCTGCAAGTGGGCGTGCCCGACGTTATCGACGATGACGGAGACTGGCTAACCCAGGAAGACACCTACATCCAATTGGCTATCTTCGCCGAAGTGAAGGAACTGGGCGAAGACATCGTAGTGGCCGTGGACGAGCGGTTCGCCAACGCGGACAATGTCGTGGCGCCCACGTTCGTTTCTCGAAGCATGAATACGAATGTGTGGGTGCGCCACGGGCAGGTCCTGGTATTGGGAGGGCTTTTTCGTAACCGGAAGATAAAGACCCTCGATACCGTTCCAGGGCTGACCAAGGCGGAGGATCTTGCCGTGGGGGTTGCGGAGCGGCTTGTGCCCGGGAATTTCATCGGTTCCCCCGTCTCATCCACCTTCGGAAACCGGCAAACCGAGGAACAGCGCCGCGAATTGGTGTTCTTCATTACGTGCGAGGCATGGCAACCCGCCTTCACTGTGGCCGATGAGTCGGAGTTTGCCGAGGATGAGGTGCCGAAAGAGAAACTCAAGCCAACCGATGTCATTGGCGATGTCATCGGCGGCATTGCAGCTATTCCGGAAGGAATTGCCGAAGGTATCGCGGGCCAGGAACGTGAGAAAGGCGTAGATTCCGAGTTGGGAGGCAGCCCATGATGAAGCACGCAGTACTTGGCTGTTTCCTTGCGGTGGTCTTTGCCGCAAGTCTTGGCAATGCCCAGGACCCGGCACCTGCGCCCGCGCCAGAGGCAGCGCCTGCTCCCGCACCCGAGCCAGCTCCAGCACCGGCCCCGGAGGCAGCGCCTGCTCCCGCACCCGAGCCAGCTCCTGCACCGGCCCCGGAGGCAGCACCTGCCCCCGCGCCCGAGCCAGCACCTGCGCCTGCCCCGGAGCCAGCGCCTGCCCCCGCGCCCGAGCCGGCACCTGCGCCTGCCCCGGAGGCAGCGCCCGCGCCCGCTCCCGCGCCCGAGCCAGCACCTGCGCCTGCCCCGGAGGCAGCACCTGCTCCCGCGCCTGAGGCAGCACCTGCCCCCGCACCTGAGGCAGCGCCTGCTCCCGCGCCGGAAGCAGCGCCCGCGCCCGCGCCTGCGGAAGCGGCTCCCCCACCGCCACCGCCTCCTCCGCCCAAGGATATCCGGCAGGTTCAGGTCCAGGTTTGGATCAGCCAAACCGACGAGGACGGTGCACGCGAAGTCGGGTCCAACTTAAATTACACGCGCTTCGTGCGCGGGGTGGAGCAGAGTGGATCGCTCGAACGTCTACGTACGGAGACGTTTACTCCGAACGATGTCACTTTCCAGTCGACGCTGCCCGCGCCGGATGGCAGCCCGTATCCGGATAACGTCCGCTTGACGCCAGAGTCCAACACCCCGTGGACGAACGGCAATGCGCTGATTAACGACCCCGACCGCAACGGCGAATTTCAGCTCAATACGCAGCGTGGCGCCGGACTGACCTACAGCATCATCGACAATGATCGTGGCACCATCGAAGGCATTCTGCGCGCGATTGAGACGAAGTCCGATTCGGACCTGATTTCCAAGCCGGAACTGCTGGTTATCGACAAACAGACGGCTATCATCAAAGCGGGTGATGAGATTCCGTATCAGGGCGTCGAGTACAAGAGCGGTGTGCCCATTCTGAAAATCTCGTGGCGCGAACTGGGCGTCAATATCAACATGCAGCCGATGATCCTGCCAGATGAACTCGTCCAGATAAACATCACCAATCTGGAAGTAAGCGATCGGCTCAAGGATACGCCCATCCAGGGGCTTCAAGTCCCTGTGTTTTCCACGAGAAAACAAACGGGGTCAGTTCTTGTGCCCAACACGCAGACCTTGGTGATTGGCGGGCTTTCGAGCCGGGTCGTACGCAAGACGGAAAAGCGCGTGCCGATCATTGGACGCCTGCCGGTATTGGGGTTGCCGTTCCGGGGCCGCCAGAACGACATCATCAACAGTCACCTGCTGATCTTCGTGTCGCCGACGGTCGTCGACCTGCGCGAAATGAAGCCGCCCATGCAGGACGCCCTGGATTTCTGGCGTGGCGTGGAATGGCGCAATCGCGAGCAGTTGGCCCAGGAGGCCGACCTGATGAACGAGGACTTGTAGGCGGAGCGGGACAGCGCGCTTGGTTGGCCACAGTTGTGGCAAGCATAGGTTGAACGATGGAGGCACGGACATTTCGTCCGTGCCTTCTGCGCTTCCCCACTCCAATCCACTTCTTGAATTCTCCGCGTTCCCCCGCGAACTCCACGCCTGCGCGTTTGAGTGGGCCCAAAGTACGGGCGAGACGCCCGTGCCCCCTTCTATAAGATCACGTGTGCCCGCGACGCATTGAATTCCGGGGGGAAAGTCGCGCATGATCCGTTTTCCATGACCGTCTTTTTCAAAACATACCTTCTATCCATCGCCAGTGGTGTGGTGCTCGCCCTGTGCTTTCCGGGGTGGCACCTGTACCCATTGGCCTGGGCCATCCTTGTCCCCTTGTTTGCACGCTGCTGGTCTTGCTCACCGCGCCAGGCGGCGAGCCACTTCTTCCTCGCGGGAACGTCCTTCTACCTGGTCCTGCTGCAATGGCTGATGAGCAATGTGTACTGGGCGGGCGGCTGGGCGTTTTGGGGCTACGTGGGCCTCTGCATCATCATGAGTCTGTACTGGGCCCTGCTGGGCGCGGTGTGGGCGTATGTGCGGGGCGTCTCACCGCGCGTTCCCGCAGCCGTGGTGCTTGCGTTGTTGTGGATGGCCATGGAGTTCGTGCAGGCCACGGCATTCACAGGCTTTGGCTGGGGCGCTCTCGGCTATTCTCAGGGAAAGGATCTCTACCTGATTCAGTGGGCGGCACTGGGAGGCGTCTCGCTGGTTTCGGGCATCCTCGTCCTGGTGAACGCGCTGTTGGCCGGGGTCGTCGCGGAACGCAAATTCCACATGATGCGTCTTATCGCCGCGGCCGCGATCGCGGCGGGCGTCCATGGCGCTGGCTACCTGCTCGTGAGGCCCGCACAGTATGCAGAGCAACCGTTCCAGGTGGGATTGCTTCAGGCGGACTTTCCACTCGAGATGAAGTGGGACCCGGAATACACGGTGGATATGGTGGCCAATGCGGCGGAAAAATCGCGCATACTCGACCAGAGCACTCCGGTATCCCTGGTGATTTGGCCGGAAAGTCTCATCATGGATGATGTCGAGGTGCCGGAAATCCTGGATGCAGTCCAATCGCTGACCCGCGATATCGAGGCCCCCCTGTTCGCGGGAACGCATCGCACGAATCGCGATACCAGTGGCAGCATGAATTCCAGTGTGCTCGTCGAAGCCGATGGCAGCGTCGCGGACTTCTACGACAAGATTCATCTCGCGCCATTCGGCGAATACGTGCCGCTGAGCGAATGGCTGCCTTTCATATCGAAGGTGGTACCTGCGATCGGTGACATCGAGGCAGGGACTGTGCCCAAGACATTGCAGGCCGGGGAGCGGAGCATCGGTCCGCTGATTTGCTTTGAGGTGTTGTTTGCACCCATGGCGGCGCGCCTGCGGGAAGATGGGGCGGACCTGCTGGTCGTCATCACAAACCTCGGCTGGTTCGGGAGCAGCAGTGCGGTCAGTCAAGAGCTTGAGGTGGCCCGGCTGCGGGCCGTCGAGACGCGGCTTCCCCTGGCCCATTGCGCCAACACCGGCATCACGGGGATGTTTGATCCCTACGGCCGGTTTTCGCTCATTGACATCTATTTCGACGGGCACGGCAATGCGTACCGCATAGCGAATGTCGGCCCGGAGGCGACGCGGATGCACCGCCTGGGCGGCGTGTTGCCCGCGGCGTTGCCCGCGCCGCATCCGTTGCCGATCGGGCCGTGGCTGGTACCCCGTGCGACGCTCCTCGCGAGTGCCGCGCTGGTGGCCGTGGCATTGGTCATGCGCCGGACACGCGGGAAGCAAGCGGCGGGGGCGCATGCCGCTTCGCCAAAGCAAGACAACTGAAGGCAGCGAAAGCGCCTTTTCCGGGGATAGAACTCTTCATGCAGGATTCCGATCGTAGTACCTCACGCTTCGCCATCATCTTCGCGGCCGGCACGCTGATCAGCCGCGTTTTGGGGGTGGTCCGCGACCAAGTGATCAATGTGTTTCTTCTCGACGCCTCGCGCGAAGCGTTCATCGTGGCTTTTCGCTTTCCGAACATGCTGCGCGATCTCGTGGGCGAGGGGGCGGCCAACGCGGCCTTTGTACCGGTGTTCTCAGCCACGCTCGAGAAGCGGGGCGAGAAGGCCTTCCGCGAAGTGGTCGCGGCCAGCATGGGGGGCATGATCTTGCTGCTGGGCGCGCTCAGCGTGCTGGGCGTGCTGCTCGTGCCCGAACTGCTCCGAAGCCTCAACGCCATTCATCCGCTCACGGGGGGCGAGCAGCTCTCTCCGGAAACCATCGCACTGGCTTCCTCGCTTTCGCGTTGGATGTTCCCCTATCTGTTCTGGATCGGGCTGTCCGTGTTTTCGATGTCCGCCCTCTTTACGGTAAAGCACTACGGCACGCCCTCGTGGGCCCCGGCCCTGCTCAATGTGTGCTTGATTGGGGCCGCCTTCTTCTTCCGCGACACGTTCAGCGACCCTTCCTACGCGCTTGTCGTGGGCGTGTGGGCGGGTGGCGTCACGCAGGTGCTGGTGCAGTACGTGGCGCTGGCGAAGTACGCGGGCGTGTGGCGGCCTTCGTTGCACTTGAGACAGCGGGAGATCTTCACAATGCTCGCCCTCATGGGCCCGGTCATCATCGGCCAGGCCGCGGGCGAGGTGAATAAGTTGGTCGATACCCTTTTCGCGTACAAGAGTGCCGTGGGTAGCGTGACGGCCCTGTACAACGCCAATCGCCTTGTGCAGCTCCCGCTGTCAATCTTCGGATTCGCTGTAGCCGCAGCCGTTCTGCCGGCCGCCTCGCGTGCCGCGGCGCGCGACGATTTCAAGGCGGTGCGCGCGCTGCTCATGCAGGGCATGCGGCAGTCGTTTTTCATGATCGCGCCTTCCACGCTCGGGCTCATCGTGCTCGGCGAACCCATCGTCCGGCTTCTTTTTGAGTATGGCCACTTCAGTCCGCGGGACACGGAGTGGACGTCCATTGCCCTTTCCATCTACGCCGTGGGACTCATTGCGTTCGCATGGGTGAAGGTGGCCGTAACGGGATTCTTCGCAGTGCACAACACGAAAACGCCCGTGATTGTGTCGTCGATGAGCATGGTCCTGAATATCATTCTCAACGTCATCCTGGTGGGCCCATACGGATACAAGGGTCTTGCATTCGCGACCTCGGTTTCCTATTTCGTGAACTTCCTCGTCCTGTACATTCTGCTCTGCCGCCGCTACGGCGCTTTGTGGGATGGGCCATTGTCCGCGGCGCTGCTTCGCATGGCTGTCTCCACCGCCATCATGTCCGCCGTGGCCTACGCGGCCTACGTGCGGACACTATCGTATTTCCCGGGCGATTCAATCGCTGCGCGGCTCGCGGCAGTCGCCATCCCCCTGGCCGCGGCGGTAATGTCCTACTTGTTCGCGTCGTGGTGCTTTGGCATACCGGAACTCAAGACCTTCAGTCGCATTCTGTTCCGCAGGCGGGGGTAAGGCACCGGGCCGGGGACAGACCCGAATGGCACTGACTTTTGATGGTACGGAACCGGGAACAAGCTAAAGCTTGCTGTGAAAGTGCATCAACTGGGAGCGCCAGTATTCTTGCCGGCATCTTAAAGAGCCGGCAGGGATGCCGGCGCTCCTGACCGGCCCGCCCGCCTTCGTGGTGTGTTTTGTGTTGGTCCAGACTCAGCAATGCAAAGAGTCAGTGCCATTCGGGCCAGTCCCGTTCATTTGTCGAAAGAGCCGCGCCCCACGTCTGCGGGAGGGAGAGCGCATCCTCCCCCCGACGAGGGGCGCGTTGAGACGCGTGGTGGACAGGATGTGAGCCTACGGTTTCGGCGAGAAATCGGCTTCCGTCAGTACCCCATCCTTGTTGGAATCGTAGGCGTCGAAAGCTTCCTTTGGATATCCCGGCTTCGCCGCCGACACTTCCTCGAACGTGACTTGTCCGTCGTGGTTTGCGTCGGCCTCCTTGAGCTTCTTCGCCGCATCCATCCGCGCCTCGTGGCCACCCTGTTTGTCAGGCTTGCCGGCGCCGTCGCGATCCGCCTTGGACAGGACGCCGTCCTTATTTCGATCCATCTGATCGAAACGCTCTCGCGTGAAGTTGGGAGCGCGCTGCTGCATTTCCTCGAAGGTAATCTCGCCGTTCCCGTCCGCGTCCGCGTTGCGGATCAGGTTCATGGCGTGGGCTGCCACGTCCTGGGCATTGGGCGGACGCAGTTCCTCGCCGGCCAGGATCTTGTCGCTGTTCTTGTCGAGCGCGGCGAAGCGTTCCGGCGTCATGCGTGGGAACGCCGCAGTGGCTTCCTCCTGGGTGAGTTGGCCGTTGCCGTCGGTGTCCGCGCGCTTCAGCATTTCCTTGGCAAGCGCGCCGCCCATCGCCTCACCTTGCGGCACTTCATCAGTGGTGAGCTTCCCGTCCTTGTTGCGATCCATCTGGTTGAACCGCTCTGCGGGTATGTTTGGAAAGGTCGTGTGAAGCTCCTCCAGGGTGACCGCTCCATCCCCGTTGACGTCAGCCTTCTTGAATAGCGGTTTATCGCCGCGATCTTTGATCACACCGGCCGCGGTCTCGCGGCCTTGCCGCGCTTCGTCGGTGGATAGGAGACCGTCGCCATTCTTGTCCCACTTGCCGAAACGCTCCTGGTCAAGCTTGGGGAGAACCGCCTGTAACTCCTCGAAGCTGACGGAGCCGTCTCCGTTTGTGTCGGCCTTCTTGAATAATGCGCCTTTATCTTCCCCGGCGCGCCCCGATCGTTTCTCGCCGCCGGGCTGTTGCTCGCTGAGAGCGGGAAGTGACCAGGCCAGAAGCACCGCACCGCATATCACGAAAACACCTAATCTTGTCATTGCCTTGTTCCTCCGTAGCCGGCTGCCGCCGTCTATCCCCTTTAACACCTGAGATCATCGGCGGTTCCACGAAGGTATGAGGAGGGGAGGTGTGATGTGACACGGCAAACACGTGCGACGCTAGCGCTCCCAGCCAAACGGTTCTCGGGAGCACACCCGGGACCGCGCCCCAGGCGATCTTTCATGTTCGCCCTAGTGTCACTGCTATATACAATGTAATAGTATTGCAATATTTTAGTAATTCAACCGCAGGCAATTCGGGCGTTGTGACCGGTACACACCCTCAGATGTCTCCTCATTTGCGTCCCGTCGTATCGATCGCTCCAAGAAACCCCGGACCGCCCGCGGCCACGTACCCTCGACTCGCCCCCGAGGAATCCGGGCTGACCCAGAAGGCGTACAGTTTCCCTTGCCGGAGGTTGAATCGAATCCTCACGGGTCTATCCGATAGACCGGAGAGGTCTTCTACCCCGTCCCAGCGGACCTCACACGCCGTCGCGTCCTTCTGGATGGGCACACAGGCTGGGGCCGCGAACGGCGCAATAATGTTGCCGTCCACATCGAGAACTTCGGCCTTGAGTTCGCCTTCCCGTGTGTCGACATTGACAAAGAGGTGCTTTCCGGAGAATCGCACGGGGCGCGTCGTGAGAGCCGCGGAGCTGGAACCGGCCTCCATGGACGCAAAGCCGTCGCGCCGCATGACAGCCAGACCGGTGCTTCCGCCCGCGTCCTGAAAGTGCGGCGGGTCTCCGCGGCGGCCGCTGACGTAGAATCGGAGTTCATCGCCCACGACGAGGCAGCCCCCGCCAACCGACTGCACGTTGCCCCAGTTCCAGTCATCGGAATTTTCCGACACGGGAATGAATGAGGTCCGGTCGGGCCGCGACCAATGGAAACCGTCGCGACTGAACCCCACGCAGACCTCGTTGATTTTGGGACGCATCTTCTCCATATCGGCGATGGCTCGTTGTATGGAGAAGAACCCCAGCATGAGGCTCTCATAGGCGACGGCATCCAGGTTGTACAATTCCGGCGCGACCTGGCCGGGTGAGCGGCTTACATCACGCGCATCCGCGAAGGTCCACAGGACCGGCTCGTCCGGTTTCCACAGGGTGTTCGTGATGAGGTCCGGACTTTCCCAGTACCGCCGGCACCGCACCGCGTGACTCACACCCGGGACACCGCCCGTGTAGTGGCGAATGCTGAACACCCATTGTTTGCGGAACGGATTCCAGAATGCGGAATTGCGGTCCCCGCACGGGCCCGTCTTCGCCATCTCGCTGCTCCAATGAATGCCGTCCGGGGAGAAGTGCACGCGCATCGAGCACAGAGCGCCGTTCCACTTAACACCAGCCTCGACCGCGCCGGGGTCCACACGAGAAAGCACAAACTTGAAGCGGCGCTCGGGATTGGAGTCATCCAAATCAAGCCACACGACCGAGGCCCCCTCCGCACTGGGAAAGACGATGTTCGTCTCCGGCACGACATCAAGCAGCGGTTTCTCCCAGGCGATCCCGTCCTTGCTGGCCGCATAACACAGATGACGGTTGCCGTAGTCGGCGAGGTACCACATCTTGAAGAGACCGTCCGCGGGGTCATACCACACGCCGCCGCTGAACGGCATGGCCATGGGGCCCTCGCGCTCACCGTGCGCGGTTTGTTCCCAGGGCCTGTCGGGCTTCAACACCGGACTCGCCGGATGCCACTGGGGCTTGTGGAACGCGCGCGTCATCGAGGTTTGCTCGATGAGAAAATCGTCCACAAAAAGCTGGCGCCCCACATCGATCGATATGACCTCGGGCGGAGACTGCAAGTAGGGGGGTTGCACTTCCTGGCCAAGCGCCGCGTCCTTCGGCGGCCACTCCGCGGGAAGGACGATCCCGTTGTAGGCCGGGCCGGCCGCTGCCACGATGGTCCCGCCCACTACCAACAGAAGCACTGCGGCTTCGATGGTACCCCCGCGGGTCCGCACAGTCTGAGATTGCATACGCGTGTGCTTCCTTTGCCCTGCTAGTCCGTGTTCGTCTGTGCCAGTCCGTGGTTACGTGGCATGCGTAACAGCATCAACCCTCTTCAAAACCCGTGTACGATATCAACAGCGCCAAGAGCGCGGCAATTCGCCCGATTGAGTTGTCCGCCCTCAATTCGTACCATGTCTGTCTGGCTTCCTATCCAATGGATAGAGTTCGGGATATCCTATCGGTGTTGGAGTGCGTACTTGGGTTGATCGCCGTGCACGTTGTGCACTGGCCTTGTCAGAATCCGCCATGAGGGATTGGCCTTCGTGTTAGTCACCGCTGTTGTGCCCACAAGGAATGAGGCAGGCGGCATCGCCACTGTGGTTGATGCCCTGCGTCCGCATGTCGACGAGATCCTCGTGGTGGACGGGCATTCCACGGACGACACCCGGGACCGCGCGGAGGAGGCCGGTGCAACCGTCATTCTGGACAACAACAGGGGCAAAGGCGACGCTTACTGGGTGGGCATCGAGAAAGCCAAAGGCGACATCCTGGTGTTCATGGATGCCGATGGGTCGCACAACGCCGATGACGTACCGGTTCTTCTCGAACCCATCCTCGAAGACCGTGCCGACTTGGTCATCGCGTCGCGTCATAAAGGCGGCAGCGACGAGTGGGAGGGAGATATCGATACGTGGTTGCGCGCCGTGGGAAGCGGATTCCTGAGTGTGGCCATCAACATGCGATGGGGCTCCAACCTGACGGACGTCTTGAATGGGTTCCGTGCCGCCCGCCGCGAGGCCGCGTTGACCGCCGGTCTCCACGTCTATGATTTCGATGTGGAGCAACACATGATAACGCAATTCCTGAAGCACGGTTTTCGCGTCACCGAAGTCGCCAGCCACGAGGAATGCCGGAAATGGGGAAACTCGAAGCTTCCCACCTTTCGCAAGGCGCACCTCTTCTTCTGGCGGCTCTTTGTTGACATGGTCACCGGCAAGTAACGCCCGGGCTTACATGCGCTGCGGCGCGCCCGCGAATGCGAGGACTTACATGACAACCAACGGAAATCAGAGGCTCAGCTTTGGCGACTACTACTCGTCGCCGGGCGGGGGGCGTCTGTTTCGCTGGCTCGACTGGGCCAAGGTGCGGAAGACCGCGAGTCTCGTCAAAGCCCTCGGCAATGCGCCACGCATTCTCGACTTGGGATGCGGCGCCGCCGCTGTATCCGGCCGGATCGCGCGCGACTTTCCCCAGGCGAAGATCCTCGGCGCCGACATCGACGCGAAGCTGCTGGCGGCCGCGAAACTACGCGGACTCGAGGTGCATCAGGTGGACTTCGACAAGCCGCTGCCCTTCGATGATGCGTCCTTTGACCTGATCGTGATGGTCGACTCGATCGAACACGTCCGGTGCCGCCGGGATACCATGGTGCAAGTCATGCGCCTCCTCAAACCGGAGGGCACGCTCCTCGTGTTCACCCCGCCCTACGATACCTTCACGTGGTGGCTGGGCGAACGCCTGTTCCGCCTGATGACGCGCCGCCCCACCGACCACGTGTCCCCTTTCACGCGAGAGTCGCTCGACTGGCTGCTGGGGGAGAACTTCGAGGAGGTGAGAACTGGGTATCTGAACTTCGGCTTGACCATGTGGGGGACGGGAACGCGCAAGCGCGGGAACCACTGAGTTACCCGATTGTGCCTCCTTAACGAAGTGTTGGCAGGGTTCGGTAGATAGCAATACTCGCCGTTGAAGTACAGACGTGACGCCTTTGCCACGCAGATCCTCTCGGTTCTATTGGAGGCTCTTGAAACCTTGCTTCCTTGAACGACAAATCTCGCCAAACGGATGATTGACTGGTAGCAGCTTCGCAGATATGCTGGCTCTCGTTTGGTCATTCAACAGGAGACTCGCTCTCCCCAGAAACGCTTTGGTTGCCGCTGGCTGCGGTTGCACAATGGAGTTGCCCAGGGGGTGGTTTTGAATTCCGTTATGTCTCGCCTGAGACCGGCTCGCCGCAGTGTTGGGATCTGGCTTTTCTCCGCAACACTAGCCTTTGTGATGCTTCATCCGATGTTCTTTCCAAACGAGGGCCGGCAGCCGAGTTGCGATGCCACGCTGATGGCGTGGAACATCTGGTATTCGACCGAGTGCGTCCTTGACTTTCATTCGCCGCTGCACACCGATCTTTGGCTCTGGCCCGACGGGACCAGTCTTGGCCGGCACATGCTTGCGCCGGGCTTTTTCCCCATCGGCATGGCGGCAAAGTTGGTGATGGGGAACAGCATTCTGTACCCCTTTTACGCGCACAGGGCCGCGATATTCGGGTCGTTTGTCTTGCTATTCGCCCTTATGTACATCCTGCTGCGTAGATTATCGTGTCTCCCAGTTCCCGCGGCCATTGTTTCCTGCGCTTTCAGCTACTCGGATTTCTTTATGGGCCACGCCCACTACATCAACTTCCTGGCGATGTTCCTCTTTCCATTGGCTGCCTTGCTCTTGCTCCGCTTCTGCCAGACCCCCTCCTTCTGGCCGATGTTTCTTTTGGCGATAACGATCGCAGGTTCCGTCTACTTCACGGAGATGGGCGCGTTCGGGGTGGTTGCGTTAGTCTTGCTGCTGGCCATACTCCTGGCGACTCAACGCGGACGCGAAGAGGTCTGGCGCATACTCAGTGCCACCAGATTCTGGTGGTGGATGGTGAGCGCGGCGACTGCGGTTATCATTGCCGCACCTTTCTTGTGGGCATACGCCCACGTCCGGGAGGTGTCCCTGTATGAATCCTCACGGGAACTTTCAGCAAGCATCACGGGACTGTTCATTCCTCATAGGCTTTTCAACCCGCTGATAGCAGACTTCATCCGAAGTGTTTCCGGACTCGAGTATGATGGGACTTTACTCTGCGTTTGGTTGGGAATCGTCATTCCCTCGCTTGCGGCAGTCAGTCCCTTGGTGTTAGCTAAGTCAATACACATGCGTTTGCTGTGGCCGCTCTTGACGGTTGCCGTCATATTCCTCATTCTGAGTCTCGGTCCGGACCTGACTGCCGGTGAGATGACATACCCGGACGTGCTCCCATACTACAGCTTATCCAATATCCCGCCTTTTGCCAGTTTTCGGGCACCGGGCCGCCTCGTTTCCGTTGCCCTGTTTCTCATGGCCATCCCTGCCGGTCTGTCGCTTAGCCGACTGTCAACAAGGGGGCGTACCGGTCGCGGAATACTCGCCGTGTGTTGTGGACTGGTCGCTCTGGAGTCCTACGTGCCTGATAGCCATGTCGCCCGTAGCGAACTGAGCGGTTGGAGCTTGCGCAACGTGTTCGCCACACCCTCGAGAGATTTCGTCGAGTTGGTCTCGACCCGGTGCCAGCCCGGGGCCTGTGCGACGCTGCCACCCTCCTTTTATGACACGGCAGGGGTGTTCGCCCAGCTCATTCATCACCAGCCTGTTTTTGCCGGCTGCTGGATGTCCCGATGGTCAGAACGCCAGCAAGATGCATACATTCAATTTCATGAAACCTACTGGTACGCATGTCACCAGCAGGATCCGGCTATGCTGGCAGTTCATCTCAAGGAACGCGGCGTCAAGAACGTCCTGCTTACCAAGACCGATAAACTCTCAGATGAGTTCGTATCAGACCTCAGCGATATGATTAACGTCATTGATGCCCGAGAATACTATACTTCAGAGTTTGAGCCGTTCGTCCATGCCATTCCTCAGCACTAGACCCTGCTGCGGACTGGAACCGTGGCGGCAATCAAGCGTCTCGCGCAGACGCGCCGCTTGCCTTCGCAGCATTTGCTTGCTGCACGCCGGAGGGCGAACGATGGGTGGTTCACACAATACAAAAGGGGAGAACTTCCTGAGCGATGGCAACCGTTACCGTGGAAAATGAACCTTCAGTTACAGAAGAATCGGAACTTCGCAACGGACGTGTCCCAGCACTGCTCAATTTGCTCCCAACCATGGTTCTTTCTCTGGCGCTTGTGATTCTCTTCACCTTCTATTTCTATCGCATCCACGACAAGCCGACGATCTTGATGAACTACATCCCCTTCGCATCGGCGCGTTTTGCCGAGGATGGCTTCTTTCATCACCGCTTTACGACCCCATTCCCCGACATGTGGAGTGACTACAGCGCGTCGAATCACACCGTCTGGTACACGCATTATCCGCCCCTCCCGTTCTACATCGGTGCGGTGCTTTGGAAACTCGGCGCCACAACCAAGATGGCCCTGTCCGTCTTTTTCAACATCGTTGCGCTGGGGTACGTCCTGCTCTTCTACCGCGTTCTATCACTCCTAACCAATCGATGGATTGCCTGTATCAGCACCTTGGTGCTGGCGAGTCATCCTCTGTTCATTGAGCAGGTGCTGGAGAACTACCTGAACCTGTCACTCTTCTTTCAGGCCGCGGCCTTTCTATTCCTCATTCACGCGCTCAACTCGACAGTCCGCCGGCAACGGTACCTCCTGTACGTGGCCACCTGGGTCTGCCTGTTCGGGGACGCGTACTCGACCTTCGACCAGACGCTCGCGAGCGGCTTCATCGTGTTCGCCTACACCCTGTGGCGTCTCGGGCTGAAGGAGTGGAAGCGTGTCGTTCGCGTTGTGGGTTTCATGGCTACCGCGTCCGTTGCGGCGTTTGCACTGCATCTGGCTACGAATGCCTGGTTTTTCGGAAGTTTCGACGCCGCGTTCCAGGATCTGTGTGTCAACGCCTTGCAGGACAAGAGCACGCGCGAGACGCCGTTCCAGGAACAGATCACGCTGCGGGAGTACCCGGCCTGGCTTGCGCGGGAGGTTTGGAGCTACTACGGCATGTCACTGGCGGGAGTGGCGGCCGTGGCCGCGTCGCTTATCTGGGCATTTGTGTCCGTGCGAAGATCCGGTGCGGCGCGTAGTTTCTTCATACTTGCCAGCATCATGTGCATCGCGAATCTCTCGTACTGGGTTATCTTCGCGCGCCTGAACTACCTCCAGTTTCAATTCGCCAACGCCACGCAATGGCTTCCCACCTACTCAATTCTATTGGGCGGCGCGATGTACTTCATGGCGGCCGAAGCCCGCCACTACTGGAAACTGTACAGGTTGCGGAGGTTTATCGTGCTTGCGCCGGAACTCCTCTTGCTCTTGTGCATCTACCAGGTATACTCGCATGCGATGCTGAGTTTTGAATCTTCAAGAGTGGACAAGGGAGCATACTTCACCAAGGACATTTCCTCTGACGCCACATTGCTCCTCATGAGTGAGCTGGAGGATGAGGTGCCGGAAGGCGCCATACTGGCCACCACCGATCGCGGGGCGTTGCGGCACAACGTAGTCCTCACCCCGCGAACGGCATTCGGTCTTCGGGAATTCCCCTTCACGTTTCAGTTCTACAGGGCCAGTGACGTGAACGCCCTGCACAAACTGGAAAGCCTCGCCCTTTCCAAAGAGGTCTATCTTCTCCGCGCGACTCCTACTTCCATCTCGCCCGAACAGCGCCGCCAAAACATCCTCGCGGCATTGAAGGAGGCGCATGTCCCCGAAGACAAATGGGAGGATGCCATCATAGACATGAGCCCCGTTCAGGTGCGACCCAACTGGGAACTGGTCCAGAACGGCGAGAACCACGGACTGTACAAAGTCCATACCCCGGAGAAGGACGATCTGTTTCCGGAGCGAGCGACGCTCCCCACGCGCCTGGCACTCAGCGGCACACGGGTGCGCGACGGACATGAACTCCAACTCTTGGGATGGCTTTTCACGGCTGAACGGGTTAGCCGAATCGAGATCCGCCTCGACGGAGAGGCCCTGGGCGATGCGATGTATCCCGCTCCCGGGAAGGAGTTGGCCGAGAAGAACTTCGAAGGCATGCGCCGCTGGTTTGGGATGCAAGATTATCCGCTGCCCCAGGAGGAGCTGGCGGGGGACTACCCCGAATACAAGGACAACACACCGCGCTTCATCTTTATCCAAAGAGGTCTGCGCCTCTCCCCCAACTCCCACACCATCAGCGTTCATGCGTATTCGGGTGACAAGCTCGTGGCCGAGGCCTCGTACGACTTTGACTATGTGGATGGCACTCACAGGATCCGACAGTTCTTCGCGGTAGAGAAACCTGGCCCAGGTATGCCACAGGCGGGCTAATACACTTGACGACTTCGGATTCTTGCGCCGTGGCACTCGTCTGTGCTGTTGTGAATAGGGCGCGTTGCCTTCACTATTCAAAGAACGTCGAGGTGGGCACCCGCAGAGGCTTCATGGGGGATCGTTGCACATGACGAAGCACACCGTTCACAAAGATCATTTGGCGTGGGGATCATCGTTCGTCCCGATCATGCTGGTAGTCTGCGCGCCCGCGTATGCGCAGTGGACCGTTGTTGTCCCCGACAGCTATCGCGGGGAAGAGGCGATCCACACCGCGCTCGATGACCTGAAAGACGCGGGAGCCAACTTCGGCATCACGCTCGAGGTCGCCAATCCACCGGGCGAGGGGGATCCGTTTGTTGCACCCGGAAACACCATCCTGTTGGGAGGACCCGATGCAAACCCCGCCACGAAGTACTTGCAGAGCGTGAACAAGCTCACATTCGATGGCGTTACCAACCCCGAAGGCTATGAAATTTCAACGATAAGCATCGGCCCGGCAAAGGTGATGGCCCTCGCAGGCGGGTCCGTTCTCGGGAATGCCTATGGGCTCTACTGGATTCGGGACAGGCTCCTCGTGAATGGCCAGCTTCCCGACATCAACGTGCGCAGGGTGCCTGCCCTGGGCATTCGTTACACGCGGATTGAAGTCCGCAGCGAGGAAGACATCCGGCGGGCGCTGAGCTATGGCTTGAATACCGTTTATGGCGAAAACCCTCTGCGCTTGGTCCCGTGGAATGCGGAGCCGGAGCGAACGGAAAACGAAGTCTTCCGCAAAAGGACGTGCGAGCTTGCGGCGTACGCTCACTCCATGCACATGAAATTCATGGCCATGGGCACCGATTTTACTTATCACCCGTCGTTGCTGGAGGAGTTTGGCGCAACATTGACCCCGGACGACCCTCACTTCTGGGATGCCGTGCAGGCCAAATACCGCATGCTTTTCGACGCCATGCCTGAACTCGATGGCGTGACGACGTTCACGGCCGACGAGCAATCCTACTGGGGCAACTACCGGACCTTCGACGTCATGCATGGCGGAGGTGAGTGCGATTGGCCGCTGGAGAAACGCTACCGCACCTTCGTGAAGAAGGTGTGGGAAGTGGTGGTAGGCGAATACGACAAGACCTACTTCAACCGGACCTGGGCCACGAACGTATACGAGCAGCAGGCGCGCCCTGAGGTGTTTGCGCGCATCTTCACGGATGAAGTCCCCACCAGAAACTTGTACCTGATTCCGAGCTTCACGCAGAACGACCGCTGGTGGTTCCAGGACTACAACCCCACCATCAACCAGACCCCGCACCGCACCATGGTCGTCTGCGAGACCATGGATTATCACGGCGGCGAGGGACTCTTCCCCACGTACCCGGGCGCGTACTTCCAGGCCGGGCTCGAGAGCATGCTGGACGTTCCGGACTCCAACCTGTCGGGCTTGAGTCTCGACATGCCTGCCGCGGACGACTGGCAGACCCGATCGCTGACGGCCTACACCGTGTCGCGGCTGGCCTGGGATCATCACGAAGATGTGAGAACGATCGCGCGCGACTTCGCCGCTATCCACTTCGGCCCCAAAGCGGCGGAAGGCATGGCAGAGTTGTTGCTCCGCTCCGCCTCCGCATACAAGTACGGCCTCTACATCGAGCCAACGGTGTACGGAGACTTCAGTTCCTTACCGCTGATCCGCGTCGGCCAGTTCAATGCCCAAGGCTATCCGTTGATGGATGGCGGCAAAGCCCAGATGGAACTGCTGCGCAAGATCTACCTGAAATGCAAGCCCTGGATTCCCGAAACCCTCATGTACCTGGACCACGGGCTCGAAACCATACAGTCCATGAAGAATGACTTCGCCGCGTTCCAGTCCGGCCTGGAGAGTACCAAGGCGGACGAGGTGGCTCGCACCCTGAATGCCACCGAACTGCTTATACGAACCAACAACGAGTATGTGAAGACAATATTCGCTTACTTCGCCTATAGAGATGCACCAACCCCAGAGAATCGGGCGGCACTCGAAGCGCGCTTCGCGGAGTTGCGCAACGCCGGCGACGCACTGAAGCAGGCCCCAGGCGCTTCGTTCCTGCTCTATGGCGTGGACCAACTGCTCGCGAATGTCCAACTGGCCTTGGAAGACCTTGAGGGGGCATTGCGACTGTTGAAGAACGCACCCTCGCCAGCGGAAATTGAAGAGGCCGTCCAGAGTGAAGAGATTAAATACGCGAAAGTCCTGGAGCAATACGCCGGCAAAGCCGTCAAGATTCTCCACTGGCGCGGCAAGATTGATGGAACCGATGTCGTCCGCATGCGCGGGTCCGAAGTCTCGATCCAGCACTACAGTTGGGACGGCCCCCAAGTCGAGCGCGCCGAAGTGGCGTCTCCTCTCCCCCAACAAGCCGGCACGGTTTTGGTTCGGAGTATCGCGACGAGGCCGCTGCACCCGTTCGTCCTGGAACAGCCCTCCGCGGAGAACGGGTTCACGGTGGAAATCCTCCTGTCAGATGCCCCCGGAGGCGGCGACTGGTGGGAATTTGAGCTGTTCTTCGTTGGTACGGGCCCTGCCGAACTCGGCATACGCGATTCCCTCAAGGCGCGACTGTGAGTCCGGTGCACGACGGGGCTCGTCTCATGGGGCGGCTCCGCAATCATGGCCGCAAAGTCCAGGACCGGCCCGGTTGAATCTGGAAGCCAACCTTGCTAGCGTGTTGGCGGGGCTGTGACGGAAAAGAGTGAGGATTAAAGTATGCGAGTTCTGTTGTCAGGCATCGTCGTGCTGCTTGCGGCTCTGTCGAGCGCTGCCCAGGAAGACCGGACCCAGATCACCACCGGGAACTATCGTGACACCGATCCCATGATCTCTCCCGACGGAAACCTGATGGCCTTTTCCAGCAACCGGACGGGGAAATTCAACATCTATGTGTTCAGCTACCGCGATTCCGGCACCCTCCAACTGACGAAAGGCACCTACGACGACCGCTACCCCAACTGGTCGCCTGACAGCAAGAACATCGTATTCTGCTCCGATCGCACGGGCAAAGGCGATATCTTCCGGTCCAGCGTTACTGGGGAATCCGGGTTCCTGCAGTTGACCGAGGCCGACGTCATGGAGGAATACCCGTCCGTGCCGCCTAACGGCAAGGGAATGGTCTGGGCGCGTGCGGAGAAGAAGGGGCTCGTCCGCAGGTCCATGAATGTCGTGTTCTCGGATGATACGCCTTCCGGCGGCCTCGCGGTCGTTCTCGCGGAAGGCGACGAACCCCGCTTCTCACCCGATGGGTCCAAGATCACGTTCGTTTCCCATCGGACCAAGAACAACGACATCTGGGTCATGAACCGGGACGGGTCCATGCAGACGCAGTTGACCACCGACCCCAAGGACGACGAGAACCCGTCCTTCTCTCCGGACGGCAAACGCATCGTATTTTCGTCGAAGCGGACTGGAAACGCGGATATTTGGGTCATGGATGCGGATGGCACCAATATCCGGCAATTGACGTCCGAACCGGTGGATGAGACCCAACCTTGCTGGAGCATTGGAGGCTACATATACTATACGCGCGCCATGGGCGAGGGGGTGTCCAACATCTTCCGAATCAAAGCGCCGAAGTAATCGAAATGCCGAGGGGAGTTTCCGGATCGGACCCCTGGGGGACCATTCTCAGGAAAATCAGTCAAGTAAAGGGGTGTCCTATTGCGTGGTGAAAACCACGAAAAACGCAACATCTTGCGGAATCTACTCTTGACACTCAACCTATAGTTGTCTAAACTGTCAAATCAAGAGGGACCGAAGCCGTTGCCGGTAGGCAACTCCAAGCACAGGAGAACGCTGCCAAGTGCGAAAACATCTTTCATGGGCAGCCTATGGCGCTGCCGCTTTCGGCTTGACACTCGCTTTCGGGTGCTCAACAACGCCCACCGAACAGACCCACCAATTCACGCCGGTCCCAGTTGCCCGCGTTGGGGAACAGGAACTGGAGCCCGCGGTCGCGGCGCGGCCCGCAACCGACCTATTGAAAGCAGCCGACGAGGCATTCCGCAAGGCCAATGAGGCCCAGGAACGGGGCGACCAGAAGGAGGCCCTGCGCCATTACAACACGATGCTGCAACTCATGATTGAGGCCGACCTGGATCCGGCGGTTTTCTACGGGTTGCGGACCGAGTTTGAGCGCATCCTGGATTCTTCTTCCGAAACCGCGGACCTTTTTGAGCGGAGCGGGGCGGGCGAGTTCAATGACGACAATCTCAATCAAAGAGCAACCGGCGGCGAACTCTTCTCAAAGGGATTCATCAACGAACGAGTCATCAAGGAAATCGAGGAAATCCAGAAGCTATACCCCAAGAACTTCCAGGGGGGACTGGACCGAAGCTACAAGTATCGCCCTTATATCGAGCAGGAATTGGAAAAGGCCGGGCTGCCCAAGGACCTTGTCTGGCTGGCGATGGTGGAAAGCCAGTTTCACCCCAGCGTGACCTCTCGCGCGGGGGCGGTGGGCATGTGGCAGTTCATGAGGGCCACGGGTACCCGGTACGGGCTGCGTGTGGACAATTACGTCGATGAACGACGGGACTGGCAAAAAGCCACGCATGCCGCAATCCGGTATTTGACGGACCTGAATACCATGTTCGGTGGGGACTGGCCGCTCGCCATCTCTTCGTACAACATGGGCGAAGGGGGCATCAGCAGGTCCATCGCCATGAATGGCGGCGAGCGCGACCTGTGGAAGCTGATGGAAACACCTCCCGCGTCCAATCACATGAAGGAAGAAACCAAGAAGTTCTACCCAAAACTCTTGGCAAGTGTCCTGGTTGGAAAGAATCCGGAACGCTACGGTTTCAAACGGAATCCATCGCCCATGGAGGAGATTCTCCGTGTGCCCGTGAGGGGTTCCTACTCGCTGGCCATGCTGGACAAGGAAGCCGGCCTCCCGTCGGGCACGTTGAAGCGTTTGAACCCGGACCTCGTCAAGGGGGTAACGCCGGCCAGCGGCGAACATTCCTTGGCCGTGCCTGCCGAGGCAAACAGCCGTATGCTGGCCGCCCTGGACACGCTGTACAAGCAGCCCAAGCGCGCAACCTACGCGAGCAGCGGTTCGGGAACGCACATCGTACGGCGGGGGGAAACTCCCTCCGGTATCGCGCGCAAGTACGGTATCTCGTCGAAGGAGTTGATGGACGCAAACCGCATCCGCTCCGCGAGCAAGCTCTCCGTGGGGCGCAAACTGGTGATTCCCGGGCGGGGCGAGGACCAGATTCCCCAAGTGGAGGAACCCGCTGAACGGGAAGCCGTGAAGGGCACCTCTCAGGAGTCCATCGTCGAAGCGGCTGCGCCATCGCAACCGGCCGAGCCCAAGACGTACCGGGTCAAGCGAGGCGACACGCTCTTTGAGATCGCGCGCGCCTACGACGTATCGCTGAGCGATTTACAGGCCTGGAACAAGCTGGACCGGCACGCCCGGATTCACGTGGGCGAGTCACTGATTGTGGGTTCGTCCCAGACCTCCCCGAATGTGGCGGAGGGTCCCAAGGGCGAGAAGCAAGTTCACCGCGTGAAACCAGGCGAGTTCCCCTCGAAGATTGCGCAGAACTATGGAGTGACGCTGGACCAGTTGCTCGCATGGAACAATTTGACCAAGAAATCAATCATCCGGGCGGGCGACGAGTTGGTCCTGTATCCACCTGCCGGGAGCGCTCCTGCTGAACGGGTGGAAGTGGCCAAAAGCACGGCGCCTGAGCGCGTTCAGCCAGAGGCGCCAGCTCCGGAGCAGGCCCCAGCGCCGGCTGCGGAGACCACGAAGAAAACGCACACGGTTTCTTCGGGAGAAACTGCGTCCACAATCGCCGCCAAGTATGGAATGAGCACAAACGATTTTCTCCGGATGAACAACCTCACCAAGAGTTCGGTCCTTCAGATCGGGCAGAAGTGTGCCATTGGAGAGGGCTCAGCCCCTGCTGCTGCGACTGCAAGTCCTCAGGCGGAGGCATCGGCGACACACACCGTTGACAAGGGCGAAAGTGCCTGGACTATCGCCGCCAAGTACGGCATGGATGTGGACGCGCTGTTGGCAATGAACCGTCTGTCGAAGGATTCCGTGCTCAAGGCGGGCCAGGAACTGAAGGTTTCGGGCGAAGCGGCGGCATCCAACGCCCCGTCTGAAGCTAGTGTCGCGCCGACGGTACACAAGGTCGCCAAGGGCGAAACGGCATCCGCCATCGCGCAGAAGTATGGCATGTCCACGAAAACGTTGCTGGCCCTCAATGGTCTGTCCAAGAACGACGTGCTCCAAGTTGGCCAGGAATTGAAGGTTAGCGGGAAGGCGGACGCTTCTGCCAGCAAGGCTGAGAAAGCGTCCAAGACGATTGTACACAAGACTTCCGCGGGCCAGAGCCCGTCCAGTATCGCCAAGAAGTATGGCGTCTCCACCGGCGACCTCTTCAAATGGAACAACTGGTCCAAGAACCATATTCTGAAGATTGGAGAGGAAGTCACGATTCACGTTCCGTGATGCCATGAATGCCACACACGGCCAGGCGGCGCGCTTTGCCGGGACCGCATGGTTCGCGTATGATTGCATCGCGCAGGGGGAACTGCGTACGCGTAGATGAGCGGGGTGCCAGCGGCGCCTTGAGGCGCCGGGAGAGGGAGGGGAACCATGCCGGAATTCATCCTGGGTACGGGCCGTCAGAAGAGCGCACGAGACGTCATCGCCATTGCGGAAAAGGAACTGGTCGAGAAGGAAGGTCACCCGCGCAAGATCGTCGCACGGGCCATGACCATGGAATTGACCGCCGAGCGCTCCGACTTCGATGCCACCTGGGATTCATTCCGGATTCGCGCCCGCGCCAAGGGCTACGCGCTGGACTGCATGAACAAAGTCGCCGCCGAATCGGGGGGCAATTGCTGCCTGCTGGAAGAGGACGGCTGGCACATTCTCTGCTGCCCCGCTCCAGACGCGAAAGATAAGGAGAAGGGTCTCGCCGCACTGGATGCCTATTCCACCTTGGTCGTTCTGCCCGAGGTGTGGCACATTCACGGCGAGAAGCATCGCATCGAGCACATCAGCGCCGAACTCCTTTTCAAGGCGATGGTCGAATACAAGGCGAGCGACGTGCACTTGTGCGCGGGCGAGCCTCCGCTATTCCGGGTGGACGGCGAAATGCGGACTTCAGACATCCTGCCGCCGCTTTCAGCCACCCAGATCAACGCGCTGATTCGCGAGATTGCCTCCGACAAGGACTGGAACGAGTTTAATGAGAAGAAGCAGGCCAGCTTCAACTATCACCAGTCGGGCCTTGGGTATTCGCGTGTGTCGTGTTTCATCAAGGCGGGCGCGCCGCACTGCACCTTCCGCTACCTGCCGGAAGTGATCCCCTCATTCGAAGACCTGCACATTCCCATCGATCTGATGGAGTCGCTGACGAGCTATCACCACGGACTGATCCTCCTGGTGGGCATGACGGGTAGCGGTAAGTCCACGACCGTGGCGGCGCTGGTCGACTACTTCAATTCGCACCACACATCGCACATTCTCACGATCGAGAACCCCGTCGAATACGTGCACCACAACAAGAAGTCGATGATGTCCCAACGCAATACCGGAACGGACACCCCGACGTTCTTCGATGCGGTAACGGGCGCTCTGCGTCACGACCCGGACATCATCGTCATCGGCGAGATGCGCGACCCGGACACGATTCGCTCCGCCATCAGCGCCGCCGCGACGGGGCACCTGGTCATCAGTACGCTCCACTCGAACTGCGCGTACGAGGTCATCAACCGCATCGTGAGTTTCTTCGCACCGATTGAACGCGACCTCGTCAAACTCCAGATTCGCGACTGCTTGCGTTGCGTGATCTGCCAGCGATTGGTCCCCAAGATTGGCGGAGGGCGTCTCCCGGCGCTCGAAGTCCTCTTCAACGACATCAAGCCGTTGAACGACGCCATCGTGGAAGGCGACACCGACGGGATCCGCATCGGCATGCAGCAGACCGTGTCCCACTCCTTCCTCTTCGAAAGTTACATGTACCGGATGTACAAAGAGGGGAAGATCACGCTCGAGAATGCCCACATCTGGTGCACCGACCAGAGTATTCTCGATCAGATGATCATCGGCACCTACTCGGTGCCGCGCCTCGACTCGATCAAATCCGCGCACATGGGGCAGTTGAAGTAGCGGAGAAGCCCGGAGTTATCCACACCGCGCCGGGATTCTCCACAGGTTATCCACAACTCTTCCCCAAGGGCAGGGCACCGCGCATTACCATTCCGGCGCGGTGGGTGGCTTTCGGGAGAAGCCACCTAACGCATTTTCAAATAAGCACTTAAACCAAAGCCCCTGCCGTGGAGCATCAACAGAGCCGCCCAGCCCCAAGTGTTTCAACTGCTCAAAGCGAGCAAACACGCGAAGTGTCCAACCGGCGTTACTAACAGAAGCTGAACATGGGCCCGGAGGGTGCCGCTTCGATTCGAATACGGATGTCCAGCCTGGGAACGTCACGCCCCCGTCATCCTCGCGAAAGCGGGGACAGCGTGGCAAGCCAAGTGAGAGCACCGGATACTCAGATGATCGGCAATTGCCTGGATGGTGAGGGCATAGTTCTCTGCCCACTTTCTGTTCCATGCCAACTTAACCAAGACCACGAGGCCAACCTGTATGCCGTTCTTCTGCTGGCGATTGGTCCCCGGTTTTTCTACCCGGCGGTTCGTCGAGTGCGGTGTTGCGCGGTCCAGAGAATTCGAATCCATGCACGGAGTAGAATGCTGCGTATGGCTAAAGGCCGCATAACAGTTGTCGTAGAGGGAATAATGTTATGCTTCAAGACTTGGAACAGATCGTGTACGCATCTGGCGTGCTCGGCGACTGGATCGACCCGGCGGACTCGGCGTTCTGCCGCCGCCATAACATCCGCACAACTTACGAACGCTACTGGACGGGAGCACAGGAGCAATGAGAGGAAACGACCGAAAGGACAAAAGGGACGTAAGGAATCGTCAAAGGCCGTATTTTCCATTTGATGCCTTTGGTCCCTGTCGTCCCTTCAGTCCCTTCAAAGGAACCCGCCATGCCTGAACGCTTCATTCCACCCCACGGCGGGTATGCCGGTCTGCTTTCTTACCAGAAAGCCGAGATCGTCTATGACGCGACCGTGCGTTTCTGTGACCACTATCTCGACAAATTCGACCGCACCCGCGACCAGATGATCCAGGCCGCCCGTTCCGGCAAGCAGAACATCATCGAAGGCAGCGTGGCCTCAGGCACATCTAAGGAAACCGAAGTTAAGCTGACCAATGTCGCCCGCGCCAGCCTCGCGGAACTCCTGGCCGACTACCGCGATTTCCTGCGCGTCCGCAATCTTGAAGAATGGCCGCGCGACCACCCCTACACCGCCCGATTGCGTGAACTCAACCGCACGTCCGGCGCCGATTACGAAACCTTCCGCAACGCCGTCGAGCATCCCGATCCGGCCATCTGTGCCAACTCCATCATCGGGCTGATCAAGCTGACCACCTATCTCCTCGACCAGCAGATCCGCCGACTCGAACAGGATTTCCTCAAGGAGGGCGGCCTGCGCGAACGCATGACCCGCGCCCGCCTCGCCGAACGCGACAACCAACGCCACAAAAAGGACAAACGCTCATGAACACCCCAACTATTCACGAGCCTTTTGGTCCCTTCAGTCCCTTACGTCCCTCGAAGCCCAATGCCCGCGAAAAGGAGTGACCCATGCCATCAACCGCGAAACGCCCCCCGATAGCGAGCGTCACGGATACGGGTTGCCGGACACGAGGTACATCTCCCATAGCGGATACCAGAAACCCATGAAGACGGTCATGGCAGGCACTACGGGCCATGTGCCGGGATACGTGACGAACGAGACGTGGCCATCCATGTAAAGCACATTGCAGCCGCCGGGAATATGGTTCATTTTGGAGGTCTTAGTGCGCCATCCGGTACGAAGCTCGTCAAACGTCACCGGGATTGACGTTTCGAATCTTGCCGACGATGCGGGGGCATTGATGTCGGTGATGAAGAATCGCTCGATTCCCTCGCGCACTCGATACATCACGCGTGGATCCCCGGGGGTGTACTCGCTATACGGAATATCGCGGTCGACCATCGCGCGGTGAGCCGCTACATCCATCGACGCAGAGATAAGGAGATCATGCAGCAACGTGTCCGCGGTCTGGTCGAGGTCGCCGATTTGGAAGTGTGGGTCGTTTGGATCGGCGCCATGCCGAACGAAGAGTTCCGGTGTTGTGACCCACGATACATATATATAAGAGCGTCTACCAAACCGGCAAGGGCAAATCTTGGTGCGGTCCAACTTGCAGTTGAATACGCCGGAAGCGATATCACTCGCGTAATTCTCACTCGAGGGGCACAAGAGCACGTTGATGTCTGCAAGGTATTCCGGATACACGGTATCGCCCTGAAAGAAGAAATCGAACTCGGGACACCCATGCGGGCCGGTGTCGTCGCCGTATGCGTAGGTGTTGGGTGGGAACGTGTGGCTTGGGGTTTCACTGGCGTACATGGTGAAGGTTAGCCCGAGTTGTTTGAGATTGTTGGCGCAACTGGCGCGTCGCGCGGATTCGCGGGCACGGGCGAGCACGGAGAGCAGGAGCATGGCCAGGATTGCGATAATCGCGATTGTGACCAGCAGTTCGATCAACGTGAAAGCGTGCTGACGTCGCATGGTCTCTTACTCCCCTCGACGGCCGGTACAGCCCGCATCCCCTTTGGCCGATTCTCGTGGCTTCCCCTGTCCCAGTAGCATCGCGCTGGACTTAGACTCAATAATATCACTGCGGGTTGGATTAGACAACGGGTGCGGCAGCCGGCGTCGCCAAGAAGGTGGGGCCGCTTTCTGTGAGGGTCCTCATGGCAGCAGTTCTTTCAAGGGCATTCTTCCGTTGTCTCGAACGGGCGTCCGACTGCCGGAGTCAGGTTCGTGGGTCCGTGACTCAAACGATTCCCTTCGCTCGGAGTCCTCGGACTCTGCATACCTTGAAGAGCTTCTCTCGCAAAGGCGCCAAGCTGCGGAGGAGAACACGTGCCCGGAAAGCGCCTTGCACCGCGACGAAGAATCCTGCGCCCCGCTGGGGCTTTCGTTCAGGAGTGGGCACGCTAACCCCGGGTTCCGCCTGCGGCTCCACCCGGGGCTATGCACCCGCGCCCTTGCGAGGGCTTTGATGCGAAGATGCGCGTGGCGGGCTATGTGAGCCGTCGCGCCAGTCTATTCAGCAAAGCGCTATGCTGCCGCGCTTGGTAAGCGAGGCAGTACCAGAATGCCGTCCTCTTGTTTCGCTGCGTTCCTCTACATTCCTCTGTGTCCACTTGCGTTTGTCTGGGAAATCTGCGCCCATCTGCGTCATCTGCGGACGGTCCTCTTCTCCTTTGGTTGGGGCCATGCGTCGCTGGGTTCTCCGTGTTCGGCAGGCCACGGCAATCTGGCGGCACCACGGCAATTGGGGCGGTTGGCAATCGGGATCGCGATGCGTTACACTACGCGGAGTGACACCGGTGCATGATTCCAACTGTCTGAGTGCCATGGTCATATCGCATCAAAAACTTGCCGACGTCCTCGTCGTGGTGTTGCAGGGCCGATTCGACGCGCCTTCCGCGCCGGAGGCGGAACGGGCGTTCAAGGACTATCTCCAGGACGGGACCAGGAAAGTGCTTCTGGACCTGAGCGGCGTGGAGTACATCAGCAGCGGTGGTCTGCGCGTCATCATCATGGTGTCCAAGGCACTGGAAAGAGCGCAGGGCACACTCAAATTATGCGGACTGACCCCGTTCGTTTCCGAGGTATTCGAGATCACAAACCTCTCCAAGCGCTATCAGATTTGCACGACGCGTGAGGAAGGTCTCGAAGCCTTCGCGTACCAGGAGGCCTAACGCTTGGCCGCGTCGAGCGACGCATCGGATTCACGGGAAAGCCTGCCGACCCTCCCCGCGGGCACGCCGCTGACGTTCAGCAGCCTCAATACCGTCATCGGAGAACCGGGCGGCGTTTTCCGCATCGTGGACCCCACTCCCCCGGGCAACGTGCTCGACGGCAAGTACCAGGTTCTGGAGGTGAAGGGCGGCCCGGGGCTCAGCGGCATGGGGATCGTCTACATCACCGACGCGGGCGACACGCGGTACGCGGCGAAGACCTTCCAGCACCAGTTCAGCCAAAACCTCGACCTGGTGGAACGGTTCCTTCGCGAGGCGCGCACGTGGATCCTGACCGGGTTCCACGTGAACATTGTCCACGCGTATTTCATCGACATCATCGGTGCGACCCCATACCTTTTCATGGAATACGTCGAACCGGACAGCCAAGGCCGCCTGTCGCTGGCGGACCATCTTCGCGACGGTCCTTTGGACATGATGGAGGCGGTCCGCCTCGCAATTCAGTGTTGCGATGGAATGATCCACGCCACTTCGTCCGTGCCGGGTCTGGTCCACCGGGATCTGAAGCCCGAGAACCTGCTCATCAGCCGTGATGGCATCTTGAAGATCACCGATTTCGGACTGGTCCGCTGCAACATCGCCGAGGAAATCTCCACGCCTGACGCCGCGGCTCTTCCGCAATTGTCTTCGTTGACGCAAATGGGCACCACCTTTGGTACGCCCGCGTATATGGCCCCGGAACAATTCGTCGAGGCGGGCGCCGTCGGCGAGGCGGCCGACATCTATGCGTTCGGCTGTTGCTTCTATGAAGCCATCTGCGGGGGCCGTCTCTTCACGATTCGCGCGGACACCGCTATCGAACACCTTCTCGCGTTGCAGCGTTTCCACCAGCACGAGCCGCCCGTTCCATTGCTGGAACGGGCCGCGCACTGCCCGCAGGACCTCGATCGCGTCATCATGCGTTGCCTTGAAAAGAACCCCGCGCACCGATGGCAGAGTTTTCGGGAATTGGGTGGGGAACTGCGGTCCGTTCTTGAGAACGCTTTCAACCACACATTCACCGCGCCGCCATCGCAGCATCCCAGTGCGCACCAGGTGGCTTCTCAGATTCGCTCGTTAACCCTCCTTGACGGGTATCGCAGGGCCGTACGTCTCCGCAATCTTCGCGAAAACCAGGATGCCAGCCCCTACGCCTTTCACTTGGCGCTTGCCTCGTACTTCCATTGCAGCGGCGAGCCGGAAGAGGAGCGCCGGCAACTCGAGAAGGCCATGCGCGTCCGCGGTCCTCAACAGGGCTATGAAGCCGTTCGCCGGCTGGGGGAATTGCTCGTCGAGTCGGGCGAGCTGGATCAAGCGGGATGCTTGCTGGATCGGTTCTTGACTGAAGAGCCCGAGAGCCTTGACCGTTGCCTGGAACCTTACGTGTTTCTCTGTGTGGCGCGCGGAGCATTTCCGTTGGCGGAGGAACTCATAAGCCGCTTCCCGCGCAGCCGTCGCACGGAAGCCTTGCTCGCGCGCATCTACCGCGCTTCCAATCGCGACGCCGAACTCATCGCCCTGTACGAGGCCCAGATCGTCGACATTCTCGGGACCATCCGCGAAAACCTCGCCTCCGTTGAGCCGGGTGACCGGGTGGGATGGGAACACGATGGTGATATGAACACCTTCTGCGAGGTGATTAAGATACTGGCGCCGGACTGCCATCTGGATGTGCTCCAACGCGTATCCCATACCGCCTGGCCCGACTTGGAGGCCTATCCGGATTTCTCGGGAGAAATGGCCTGGCTCTCGGAGGCCTTGGGCGCCCTGGCAGAAATCGACACCTTCCCTGACGCGAAGCGCCGCGAGATCTACCGGGAATGCGGCCGCCGGCTTGGCTACCCGGATCGTCTCCAACGGCATCTCATCCGTGATGAAACATGGTTCTGGACCGCAGACGACAACGAGGCGCAGAACGCCTCATTTTCCACATGACGGAACTACCCGAAACGGCTCCGCCGACGACTCATCGTGAGCCTGGCGATGGTCTTCCCTTGCGTGAAATCCTGCTGCTCTTGGGCATTCTCGCAGTGGCGGCCGGACTTCGGAACCTTCACATCTCCTCTGAGTCTCTTTGGCATGACGAAGTGGCCAGTGTGCAATACCTCGATGTACCCGCCTTCACCCAGTTCATCCAGCAAGAACGCCTAATCGACCCGGCCACGGTACCGGTCTATTTCTGGCTGGAATACCAGTGGTGGCATCGGGTGTCCGCCAGTGAAACCGGGCTTCGCGCGTTGTCTGTACTCTTTGGAATGCTGACTGTCTTTTTGATCTGGCATACGGGCCGTACGCTTTTCGGGAGTGCGTGCGGCCTCTTCGCCGCCTGGTGCCTGGCCTTCGCGCATCTGCATATCTATCAATCGCAGGAAATTCGCATGTACGCGCTGATGTACCTGCTGGCGCTCGCATCGATGCTGGCCATTCATCAGGCCGTCACGAAGAATCGGCCATCGTGGTGGGCCGCGCACTTCATCACGAGCGCCCTGCTCGTCTGGACACACGTCCTTGGGATCCTCGTGCTCGCCGCACAGGGACTGTGGCTGCTGTGGACGTGGCGCCGCAGCCCTTTGCGCATCGTGGGCTGGGGGGCCGCGCAACTCCCCTACCTGCTTCCCCTCGCCGTCTGGATTCTCGGCTTCGACAAAGAACTCGTCAATGAGCACGTGGGCTGGCAGCAGGCGCCCGGTTTGAACGTACTCGCGAAGACGTTCTGCGCCGTGCTTCCCGGGGCCTTCCTGGATGCCGATCCCGCGCTATGGAGGTTTTCCATCGTAGGCCTCTCTTCGCTGGCCGTTGGTGCGCTCGTTTGGGCTTCCGCCCTGTGGGCGCTCGCGACCGACGGCAAGCACACGTCCCCAGAAGAGGCCAACGCAGACGGCACAGACACCGGCGTGCGCCCTCTGCTTCTGATGGTTCTCTGGTGTGTGACGCCCGTGCTGTCTTTGTTTTTCGTCTCAATCACGTTGCGGCCATGCTTCGTCGAACGTTACTTCGCGCATTGCGCGTTTCCACTGCTACTCGTGGCGGGCGCGGGTTTCGCCCGCATGCCCAGGCATTGGCGGCTGGGCGTTATCGCGGCAGTCACGCTGGCCTTCGCGGGCACCCTGGGCGCCATGGACAGGCCGCTGCGCCCGGACATGCGCCGAGCGGCGCACCACGTCAACGCACAATTGCGTGACAATGAGAGCGTCTATCTGCGCGATCCATTCAATACAGGGCTTGCGTTTTGCTATTACGCCGCTCTGCCGGATGATCGGGTGGTGATCGACGAGGATTTTGTTGACCTCGCCTTGCGCGACATCAAGGAAGGGCGCGGCGCGTGGATCGTTCACACCCCGATCGGGAAGCGCATTCAACGGACCTTCAAAGAAGGTGCGGAGCAGGCGGGCATGAGGCTGGACGTCGTACTGCTGCCGGGCAGACGCCCGATCACATTGCTGCATGCGGCGCGCCCCTCAAAGGCCGCGCGCGGAGAGGATGATTCTCGATCTTCTGCTTCACCCGCCGAGTAGGCGGGATGCGTTCTGCCCGATGATATTGGACTGCGCGAGCGCGGCCAGGCCGCCCTGAAGCAGCACGTTGTTGCGGGTCTGTTCGATGGTCTGCCGCGCAATGTCGATATCGCGAATGCGCGATGCGGCCTCTTCCACGTTGAGGGCCTGCTCTTCGCGCACTTCGATAGCGCTCGTGAACCGGTTCTCCTGCGCGCCCAGGTTGGCGCGATTCTCGTTGATGCGCCCCAGCGCGGTATCGATAGCACCCAAGGCATTCTGCGCCCCAGCCTGTGTGGTCAAGTCGAGGCCATTGAGGCCCAGCGAGGCAACAGTAGACTCCTGGACCGCTATTTGCAGGTTGCCCTCCGTGCCGAGGTCGATCGCCGTGGCGGCGCCGTTCAAGAGTTGCTGGCCGTTGAACTCGGTGTTCTCCGCCGTCTCGCCGACCTGTTCGAGCAACTGCTGCGCTTCCTCGTTCAACGCCGCACGCTGGTCATCCGTCAGCGTGCCGTTCGCGGCCTGAACCGCCAACTCGCGAATCCGCTGCACGGCGTCGCCCTGCGCGCTCAGCGCGCCGTCCGCCGTCTCGACCGCGTTAATCCCGGTCTGCAGATTCGCCGCTTCTTGGTTGAATTGGGACACCTGAGCGCGAAAGCGCTCGACGATGGCCAAACCCGCGGCATCGTCCGCGGCGCGGTTGATTCGCTGGCCCGTCGCCAGGCGCTCGAATCCGCGCAAGAGCGCGACCGAAGTCTGCTGTGTCTGGCGTTGAATGGACAACGCCGTATCGTTGGAGTTGATCCGCAAGCCCATATGCGATCGCTCCTGCCCTGAGGCAATCTGGAAATGTTGAGCACCCACTTAACGATACCATGAAAAGGCCAAATTCGCCAGACCATCCCGCGGAATGCGGACCTCGGAATACTGGACACCGCAGGAAAGAACGGAATTCTGGGGGTTGGCGGCGACGTTTCCGAAGAGCGGCAGTCTGTCCAGCCCGACTCTTTTGCCGCGCGAGGAGAATTCCCCCTAAACTTAATGGGTATAATGAGTTAGCGAGAACACCTCATGACAGGCTCTGGTTTCCGGCATCGCGTGCGACTCGGCACTTGCAGTTGGAGCACCCGTGATTGGGTTGGGAAAGTCTATTCCCCAACAACGAAAGCGACCGACTACATCGCGGAATACGCCCGCCGCTACAGCACCGTCGAGATCGACGCCACGTTCTACGGGGTGCCACGCCGCGCCACAATTGAGGGATGGCGGGACCGGACGCCCGAGACTTTTTTCTTCTCGGCAAAGGCTCCCCAGACGATCACGCACGAGAAGTTCATGGCCGGGTGCGAGCGCGATGTTTCGGAGTTCTTGACGGCCATGCAGATCCTGGGGCCCCGGCTGGGACCCATCGTGTTGCAGTTCCCCTACTATGCGCGGAGCAAGAACGTGACCCAGGGTGAATTCTTGAAGCGACTGACGCCTTTCCTCAAGACACTTCCCCGCGAGGACCACAAGTTCGTGGTGGAAGTCCGCAACAAGTCATGGCTCGACAGGCGCCTCTTTGAGGTCCTGCAGGGGCACGGTGTCACGCTGGCGCTCATCGACCACCCGTGGATGCACAGCTCGGCGCAGTTGCTGAAGCTGGAGGGGATCCTGACCGGGCCCTTCGCCTACATCCGCTGGCTGGGTGATCGCTACGGCATTGAGAAGCTCACCAAGACCTGGGGCGAACATGTCATCGATCGGCGGGCGGACATCGAGTCGTGGGTGCCCGCCATCAAGCAGATCCTCGACAAGCAGATACCCGTGTGGGGCTATTTCAACAGCCACTATTCCGGCTTCGCGCCGGGCGACGTCGACGTATTGTCGGAGTTGCTGGGATTAACCGGCGCCACAGCCGCTTCGCTGGCGGGCGGCGCGTCGCCGTAATCCGTCGTCACGCGCAAACGCCACAACAACGCGCACGCAGGATAGGCGAAGCGCGTCTTCATCTCTAGACCATAGCCACCGCCTTCTCCAAACGTTCCCTCGCGCACTTTCGCGATACGATGGGCGAAACGCAGCGTGAGGATGTTCAGCCCTTCGTTGGTGATCGCCCCGGGAACCGATATGGTCAGCTCGGAGCGGGCCCCCTTCTCAAGGACCGCCGCACCCAGCACCTGGCCGTTGAAGAGAAACTCTACCGGCTGATCTTCCTGCATTTCGTTGGGTAGCGACATGCTGAGCCCGACCTTGTACGCATGCCCTTTCCGGCAGTAGATGAACAGCTCGGACTCCTTCTCCTCCGCGGGGTAGGCGCCTTTGAGGATCGCAGCGAAGCGGAAGCTTCCGCGCCACCCCTTGCCTAGATAGGACCGCAGCGGCATGCCCTGCACATCCAGCTCGGCGTCCGGCGGCACGCCCATGGCCACATCGTACTGCGCCGGTGACACGTCATGCTTGGCGGCAAACCACAAGCTCGCAGGATACGTGAACGGATTGCCAAACGTGTCATGGAAGATCGTCACGGTGGAAGACCATACCTGCTGGAACGACAGGGGGCGCAGGAAGTCGCTCCACCCTTCCCGAAACTGTACGACCAGGATGGAATTGTAAATGCAAAAGACGAGTGTCAACACGGCCACCGGCACCATGGGGCGTCTCCGGCAGAACGAGACGCACCACACGCCGAAGGCTGCAATCCCCGGCGCCATGAAGGGCAGGGCCTCCACGAAGCGCCGCATCCCGAAGGAACCTCCGCCATACCAGCTTTCGATCGCGGCGTTGAGGTAGACGTACCCGGCGAGCAACAGCAGAAGGCAGAAGGCCTCGTACCGCGCTCGCTTCCACAGAATCGGCACGCCGATGAACCCGGCAAGCAATACCGGGTGCCACGGGAAGAGCCCGTGGTGGGCCGAGAACAAGACCTGCGATATGGCTGGCGATGCCCACTGCATGGGGCTGCCAGGAGGAGTACCCGCGCCGGTCCGCAGCCACCATGTCATGAGTTGCCACGAGAAGACGAGCAATGCGGAGAACAGTGCGAGGGTGGCGCCTCCGGCCGACAATCCTCGGCGGCCCTTTGCGCGCATGGCCGCGAAGGCGTCCAACATGGGGAGAACCAGAAGCACGGCGTGCGTGGGGCGCACCAACATCGCCAGGCCGATGGCCGCGCCGAGCGCGATCCAGCCCGGCAGAGTGCGCTGCTCGCGCTGGCGCATCCATAACCAAAAGACTAAAGCGGCGGCGAAGAAGGAGCACGCGTGCGACATCCAGGGCTGGTCGGTCATGAACCAGACCAGCGGAGAAGCTACCCACAATAGAACCGTGGCGAAGAACGAGGCTCGCTCGGAAAATCGCGCCCGAAGCGACGCGTGGATCATGAGCATGCCCAGCAACACGACGAAGTTGCTCCCGAACGCGCACGCCATGGCGTAAGGACTGGCGAGCCCGTCCGTGGGCACCGCGTATCCCATCCCGTTGAGGAGCAACAGGACCACGTGCGCCGCGAGATAGAACGGCAGCCACACCACCGCGGTGCCGATGGGCGCGACGTTATACTCGGGCCGCTCGGGATGCGCCGTGGACATCAGTTCCCACACGCCCGGAATTGCTTTCAGTTCGTTCTCGAAATTGATGTCGCGGTCAAAGACCCACGAGTGCAGCCACGCGTAGTACTGAGGCGAGTCGTGGCCGGAAACCACGCCCCAGTGCGTGTAGCCACGCAGGCTGGTCACGAACAGATTCAGCGTGATCAGGAACATGCAGAGGAATACGAAACGCGCCCAGCGCGTGGCGCGGCTTGTCGAGTCAGGCGCCTTCCCCTTGAGCAGAGGCGTATAGAGACTGGAGTTTCGCAGCCACGTGTACTGCACGGCGATGAAGGCCAGCAACAGGCTGTGCACGAGCACGGCGTTGACGCCGAGGAAGCCGCCCAATAGCGTCTCGTAAAGCGAGGCCGTCGTCACGGATGCGAAGAGCAGCACCGTGAAGATGGCCATGGCGGCGATCTGCAACTTCACAATGAGGGGCAGGAATGGGATGCTATCATCCAAAGATACGGCTGGGGTTTCTTGTTGTTCGTGCATGGCGAACACTATATCGCCGCACGGCGAGGGCCGCAAGTGCATGGGCCAAGGCATTCGCACTCATTCCGATTTAACGGTTACGCGCGCTTTCGCTGTGTCCTCCACTCAATGGCGCGGAGGTACACGGATTATTGAAGGGGCGGATTCAGTAGGGCGGGATTTGTTCCCGCCTTCTTGCTTATCCGATCGCCCATCGGAATGAGTCTTGCCCCGCACGTACGCAAGCGTGCTACCCCAACGGGAACACGAGCATTTTCGCCGGCTCCTGAACACCCCGGCGGCGATCCCAGGCCCGTCAAGAAGGCGGGAACCAATCCCGCCCTACTCAATGCACTCTGTCTCGTGCGGCCGTCCCTACTGAAGGTGGGTGAGCGCCCAGCGGGATTGCCCCGGTGCGTAGGGATCGTGTATTCCATAACATAGTCTCGATATCAGACGCGAACACCGATGGGGGAACTATGGAGTCATCTGAACATCCGCTGCTTGGGAAGCCGCTCCCCGCGTTGAGCCTCACCGATTGGCGAGGCGAACCTCTGGATCCGGCGAATCAGCCGGACCGCATCGTCATCATCGATTTCTGGGCGACGTGGTGCGGGCCCTGCATCGGCTACATTCCCAAGAACAAGCGGATACTCGAAGACTTCGGGCCGCAGGGCGTGGTGTTGGTTGGCATCTGCGCGACGACCGGCTCGCAGGATATGGACACCGTCGCCGAGGAGCGGAAGATCACCTATCCCATCGCGAAAGATGTGGAGAAGATTTCGGAGCGAGCCTTGCGCGTCCGGCACTTCCCCGAGTACTTCCTCATCGACCGCGCGGGCATTGTGCGCGCCGCCGCCCTCCCCGGCAGCAAGATCCGCGACGCGCTGGTGGAACTGCTCGCGCAAGGGACCGCTTAACTGCGCCACGCGGGAGAGCCGTCAGCAGAAGAGAGAAGAGAAGAACATCCCCCTTGATCCCCCTTCAAAGGGGGACGAGTGCAACACTATCTCTATAGATTATCAAACGTCTTGAGGGCAGTATACGGACTATGGGTGCGAAAAACGCGCGGCCCGAAGGGCACGCGCTCCTTGGTCCCCCTTTGAAGGGGGCAGGCCCGCAGGGCCGAGGGGGATGTGAAGCCCCTACGCCCCACTTCGCATCCCACCCTACAACGTCTTGTGCGTGCCGTCGCAGAAAGGCTGATTGCCGGTGTGCTTGCACACGCACATCGCGTAACGGCGCTTCTCCTCGATACGCACTTCGACCGGGCTGAACTCCGTGCCCTTGTGGGAACCATCGCACCACGGTTGCGTCTTGGAACGCCCGCACCGGCACCACCAGTAGGTACCGATCTCCAGTTCAAGTACGGCAGGTTTCTTGTCGGCGATTTCCGGTTCGGACATATGCACAACCCTCCTTCCCCACGTGAGACGAGACATCGCCGCCGCACGGTGCAGCGCCTTGCAGGGACAATCCTAATCGACCGCTCACGTCCAAAGCCAATCGCTGAACCAAGACTTGCCTCACGGAATCGAGGTTGAGACGCTGACCAATTTAGAGATTCCACATTGAAATCAGCGTGACCCGCTGGATGACGTCTCTTTCGTCCCAAACCGGTAGTTGAAGGGGAGGACTTGAGAGTACCGAGTTCTCGGATCTGGGCTTGGTGAAAAGTCCCGGTAGGGACGACAGATAATAGCCCAGCGATTTATCGCTGGGTCCGCGGAACCCCTACACCTCCCAAGCCCCGGCAGGGGCGAAAGAGTTCCTTCCAGCTCCCGTTCCACGTGTGTCACGCCATGCTTCTCGAGCAAAACCCACAACTCCTCCTTGAACGCCGTTTCCCAATGATGCCTCGCATGCTCTGTCGTCCCTGACGGGACTTGTCTTATGGGTGCTGTCCAACCCAGCGATGAATCGCTGGGCTATTATCTTTCGCCCTTAGGGGCTAAATTCACCCCAAGACGAAGTATGGGGTGGGAACGCATGTTTTCCGGTCACTTCGCGCCGTTGCGCGGCTGGAGAATTCGGTACTCTCGAGGGGAGGAGAGTCTTCCCCATTTCTCTTTGTGAGGTCACGAGTCCAGGATGAAGGAAGCGAATGGACCGGGCCGAACGCAATACCACTTTACCGCGAAGCCGCGAAGACCGCGAAGCAAAGACAGAGATTGAGTTCCTCTTCCTTCGCGTCTTCGTGCCTTCGCGGTAAAGCAATCTTCTATTTCTTTGCCTGGGACGAAGATTAAGAAGTCAGGATGTCACCCTGTCTTGGCCAAACCTATCCGGAGCCCCGGCTTGCGTTCCCGGTGGGTGGCAGTCTACGCTCTTTGCACTGGTGACCTTTTCTCTCACGTGACATTGCAGGAGTTCCCATGACTAACACGAGGGCTCTGGAATTCACCGGGACCGACCGGTACTACCTCGACCCCGAATTGCGTACCATCGTCAATATTGCCTTGGCCATGGAGAAGCCCTTGCTGCTCACCGGCGAGGCCGGCACCGGCAAGACGCAACTCGCGCTCGAGGTGGCGCGCGCGCTTTCCATGGACACGGAGATCCTCCGCGCGAAATCCACCATCAAGGGCGAGGAAGCCTGCTACACCCAGGACACGGTGCTGCGCCTCAACGACGCACGCTTCGGTCCCGGCTCGTCCGGCCGTAACGTGGACTCCTTCTATGACTACGTCATCTGGGGGCCCATCGGGCGGGCGTTTCGCGCGGAGAAGAAAGTCGTGCTGCTCCTCGACGAGATCGACAAGACCGAGTCGGACGTCCAGGACAACCTCCTCGATATCCTCGATGAGTGCCAGTTCACCATCCGCGAGGTGAACGAGACGATCAAGGCCAAGGTGCGCCCAGCCATCTTCATCACCTCGAACGCCAAACGCGAGTTGTCCGACCCCTTTTTGCGGCGCTGCTACTGCCACCACATCGCGTTTCCGTCCCCGGAGCAGATGCGCGAGATCGTTCTGCTGCACTATCCCAAGACCAGCCCGGCGCTCATGGAGGCCGCGATCACGATCTTCTACGAGCTGCGCGAGCGCGGCTTCGAGAAACCCCCGGCGACCAGCGAGTTGCTGAACTGGATCGGCGCCCTCGACCGGCTCGGCACCGTGCCCAGTCCCAAGAACCCGCCCCTCACGGGAATCCTCCTCAAACGCGCCGGCGACATCCAAACCTACCGCGAAGGCGGCCGGGGCAGACGGTATGCCTGATGACTCATTACGTACTAAACCTTTAGCCCCGATTCGGTGTCTAACATGCAGGAACAGCCACGCGTGAACGCGACGCGTCGCGATTGGAGGATGAACCATGGCCGATGCCGCCACCCCGCGCAAGACACCCCTTATCTTCTGGCCCGTCATCCTGTTGTGGCGCTTGGTGACGTGGATTGCCAACCTCACGGGTATTATCCTCGCCCTCATCCTGGGCGCGGTGTTGATGATCGTGGGCTGGATTCTCATTGGGACCATCATCGGAGCCGTGATCGGCATCCCGCTTTTCATCATTGGCCTGTTGCTGTTCATCCGCGGGCTGTACTGAGCCTGACCGCCGGAAGCGCAACGCCATGACGGTGCCCGCGGTCCCATACTCCAACGCCCTCTTCGTGGACTTCGTCTATCTACTGCGCGACTACGGCGTACCCGTGTCGCCGGAAGACCTCCTCCACCTCAACGAAGGACTCGAAAAGGGCATCGTCAAGACTCTGGATGACCTCTTCATCTTCTCTCGCCTCACCTTCGTGCGGCGCAAGGAGCACATGGACCCCTTTGAGCGCGCCTTCGCCCTGTACTTCTACGGCATCGATATCCCTCCGGTGGCCGAGGGCGACATGGACCTTTTCCGGACCAAGGCGTTCAAGGACTGGCTCGCGCAGCAAATCAAGGAAGGCAAACTGCCGGAGCGCGCCATCCACTCGATGACGCCGGAAGAACTGATGGACAAGTTCTGGGAGACCGTCCGCGAGCAGATGGAGGCGCACAGCGGGGGCAGCAAGTGGATCGGACAGAAAGGCAATTCGCCGTTCGGGCATTCCGGAAACGCCGAGCGCGGCATCCGCGTCGAGGGCCAATCGCAGCACCGTTCGGCGCTCGCGGTCATCGCGAACCGCCGCTATGTCGCCTTCACAGATTCCCGCACCCTGCGCGCGAACAACCTGGCGCAGGCCCTTGAATCGATGAAACACATGAAGGACGTGGGCGCGCACGACGTGCTCAATCTCGACGAGACCATCCGGCGCACGGCCAGAAATGGTGGAGAGATCGACCTCGTCTTCGACCGAGAACTGCGGGACCGCATCAGCGTGGTGTTGCTCATCGACAATGGCGGGTACTCGATGGACCCTTTCATCGACATTACGCGGCTCCTCTTCGCAAAACTCCACGAGCGCTTTGAAGACCTGAGCACCTATTACTTCCACAACACCATCTACCAGGACGTGTGGACGGATTTCCGCCGCACAAGACGCCTCCCCACCGAGCAGTTGCTCCAGCGCAGCCCCGAAACGCGCATCGTCATCCTCGGAGACGCCACCATGGCCCCCGAGGAACTCGAGGCACCCCACGGCTCGCTCTACTACCATGCGCGCGACGCGCGCCCCAGCATGTACTGGCTCCGCCGGATCGCCGGGCGATTCAAGCATTCCGTTTGGCTGAATCCCATCCTGCGCGACGCATGGGCCACCGCCTACGGCCACTGGACCCTAAACCGTATCCGGTCCGTCTTCCACATGGAGGATATGACCCTGGGCGGGATCAAGGGCATGGCGGAGTATCTCAGCGAGACACGGTGAACCTAGAAACGGCGGTTGAATGGGACAGACCCCGTGTTTCGCTGCCGAGATAAGAATCTCGGCGCGCAAAGCCTACGCGAAAGACGGGGTCAGTCCCTACCCAGTTCGTTTCGCGGCAATGAGTTATAGGCCCATTTCTGGATCAGATATTCGAACAATCGGCTTCTAAATTTGACTAATGGTCATTTTTGATATAAACTCATTTATGACCAGTCGGCAGTTTCGAGGGTTCGCAGCATGACGTACCAGCAGCACTGTGCTCAGGTTTCCGGCTATGAATAGCCTTCATTCAATGACCTCCACACAGGGACAGCCTCTCGGCCGACGGGACCGCCGCAAGGCCGAAATGCGCAGCCGAATCGTGGACGCCTCGCTTGACCTGTTCACACGTCAGGACTACCTGGACACCACTGTCGAGCAAATCACCGAAGCCGCGGACGTCGGGAAAGGCACCTTCTTCAATTACTTCGCCAGCAAGGAGCGTGCGCTCGACGAACTTGCTGTGCGTCAATTGGCCCGTGTCGAGTCAGCCGTTGAAACGGCGCTCAAGCAGGGCCGCCCCGCGCGCGACACGATGCGCGAGATTCTTCATGGGATCAGCGAGACGCCCGGAAAGAGCCGGCGCCTGATGCGTAATCTTCTTGTCGGGACCTTTTCCAGTGAACACTCGTGCGAGCATCTGCGGAGCCATCTGGAAGCGGGGATGGCCGCGATGGTGCGGCTGATCGAACGCGAGCGCGCGGCCGGAACGCTGCTGACCGAGGAGGGCGCGCGGGCGCAAGCGCAGCGCTTCTTTCAGATTTACACCGGGGTGATTGTCATGTGGACCATCCAGCCGGACGTGCATTTGCACGATTGGCTGGATCACTGTTTCGACCACTACTGGGCCAGTATTTCGACCGCGCCCAGTTAGGGTAAGGGAGTCTCCGGGGGACGGAGACTCCGGCATTCGGGAGGTTTTGGGGGTCTCCGCGCGGTGCCACGCATCGGCGCCGGGCGGTGCAGCGCGACACGCGCGAAGGAAGTTACGGAAAGGCAATTCCCATGGAAACGCGCACACACTGGCGCTGGACGTACGTGATGGGTACGATCGCGCTCCTCGCGATCGCGGCTTTCGCTGGCGCCGTCTTGCTCGCCGGGTGCTCCGCCAAACCCGTCGCTGAGGCTTCGCAGGAGACCACGAAGGTTGTGCCCGTTCGGATCACACCTGCCGAGACGCGCGCATTCGTGGAAGAGCTGCGGGTGCAAGGCACGCTCGAGGCCAAGAACGCCGCGACCGTATCGGCCCGCGTGGCCGGCACGATCGAACACATCTTCGTCGAAGAGGGCGATTCCGTTGTCGCTGGCGAAACGCCTCTCTTTCAAATCGACTCCGTGAAACTTCAGCGCGCCGTGGATGTCAGCCGCCAGCAATTGCAGGTAGCCCGCTGCGGGCGTGCAGAGAGCGAAGCCAATCTCCAACGGCTCGAAGCCATCCTCGATAAGGCGAAGGCGGACTACGAACGCTATGCGCGGCTCTACCAAGAGCACGTGGGCAGCCTGTCGCGAGTTGAACAATACGAGTCCGAATACAAACAGGCGTCGGCGGCGATCAAACACGCGCAGAGCCAGGTCAGTCTCGCGGGCGAGCAGGTGCGGCAGGCGGAAGCGGCCCTGGGTATCGCCGAGAAGGATCTGCACGATTCGCGTGTCATGGCGCCAATCTCCGGCCGGGTATGTGCGAAGCTCTTGGAAGAAGGAGAGATGGCGGGTTCAGGCCAGGCCGTCCTGCACATCGAGGACCCCCAGGTGCTCGAAGTGTCCGCATTGTTGCCCGCGTCGCACTATGCGCGCATCGTACAGGGCGAGACGAAGGCTTGCCTCGACGTGTACGGTGAGAAGTTGGCCGGACAAGTCATCTCGTACAAGAGTCCCACGATCGATCCCAAGCTGCGCACGTTTGAGATCAAGTGTCTCATCACCAATCCTCCGGCAAATGTCGTCCCCGGCGCCATGGCGGACATCAGCGTATACCTGTCGCAACGCGACGGACTCGGAGTCCCCGCCGCCGCGATTCAATTGCGCAGTGGCCGGCCTGTGGTGTTTGTTGCCGAGGGTCAGAGCGCCCGCATGGTGGAGATTGAGCCCGGTCTGGAGACGACGGGTTGGAAGGAATGCCGCGGTGACAGCGTGCAACCCGGTGCTCAAATCGTCACGATGGGTCAGTTCCTACTCAATGATGGAAGCCCAATCGCCATCCAGAAGGAGGCGAAGTAGTGTCCCTGTCCGGCGCCTCCATTCGCCGCCCGGTCGCGATGAGTTGTCTCATCATCGGGCTGACCCTGTTGGGTCTGAACGCATACCGCAAGATGGGTGTGGAGTTCATGCCCAAGGTTGACGTTCCCTACGTCACCGTGGTCACCGTGTATCCCGGAGCGAGCCCAGGCGAGATCGAAAGCGATGTCGCGAAGCGCATTGAAGACGCCGTGGTTTCCATCGACGGACTGAAGCATGTCTCGTCTTCGTGCATGGAAAACGTCTGCCAGACCCTGCTGGAGTTCGAGATCGAAATCGATGTCGACGTTGCCGCGAACGACATCCGGGACAAGCTCGATCTCATTGCCAACGACCTCCCCGAGACTGCCGAGACGCCAAAGGTCCTCAAATACGACATCAACGCCAAGCCCATCGTAACGCTGGCCTTGAAAGGCAGCCTCTCCACGGGTGAACTCTACGACTACGCCGACAACACGCTCCGGGATCGCCTGTCCGTCATTCAAGGCGTCGCCGACGTGCAGGTCCTCGGCGGCTCGGAGCAGGAGGTCCAGGTGCTGCTGGATCGCGCCAAGCTGGCCGAACGCGGTCTTGCCAGCACGAACGTTATTCAAGCAATCCAAGGCAATGTGAGGACCATCCCCGCGGGCCGCGTCCGGGATAGCGGACGCGAATTCAATGTGAAGTTCGACGCCGAGTATGACACCGTGGAAGAACTGGCCACGCTCGAGATCGCGAATCTTGATGGAGCCCGCGTCTACCTCGGCGACGTGGCCACTGTCTCGATGGGCAGTGCCGAACTGCGACAGACTGCCTTCGTCGATGGTACGCCCTGCATCGGAATTCGCGTGATCAAGAAGGCGGACGCCAACGCGGTCCGCGTGGTAAACCGGGTCCGCGAGGAGATGGGCGGCGTGATGGCGGGTCTGCCGGGCGGAATGGAATTGGTTTGGGTCAGCGACGATGGCGCGTTCATCGAGTCGAGCGTCGATAGCGCGATATCGAACACGTTCCAAGGCGTGGCACTTACCGCACTGATACTCTTTCTCTTTTTGTACAACATCCGCACGACGCTCATCGTGACGCTTACGATGCCCCTGACGATCATCATCAGCCTGTTCTTCCTGCAATACTTGGACTACACGCTCAACACCTCCACGCTGCTCGCGCTGGGGCTATCCGTGGGCATCCTGGTCACCAACTCGATCGTTGTGCTGGAGAGCATCACGAAACGATTCTCCGAAGGCATGAGCGCGCGCGAGGCCGCCGAGAAAGGCGCGCGTGATGTGGGGTTGGCCGTATTGGCAAGCGCCGGCACCAACATCGTCGTGCTGTTCCCTATCATTGGGATGGGCAGCATCATCGGCCGCTTCTTCCGGCCTTTCGCGGTGACCATGGTCGTCGTGACGTTCGTCTCGCTTTTCATATCCTTTACCTTGACACCGATCTTGTGCGCATACTTGCTCAAGCGGTCCGAAAAGAAAGGGCTACTTCACCGCGCCGAAACCGTTTGGAATGCCGGCATGGGCGCGGTGAGTGCGCGTTACGCCGCGGTGCTGCGCTACTTCGAGAAAAGGCGTTGGGCGGCCGCGGGAATGCTCGTGTTTGTGGTTCTGCTCCTCGGTCATGCCCTCTGGCTTGCTTCCACGCTGGGCTCGACGTTTGTGGCGGACAGCGATCAGGGCCAGGTCTTCGTCAAGCTGGAGTATCCCACCAGCTACGATCTCGAGCAGACCACGCAGCGCGTTCTCGATGTCGAGAAGATGCTGTCCACAGTGCCGGGCCTTTCCCACGTCTACACCACCATCGGCAAAGTCGAAGGTGTCGTTGGGCAATCTTCCGAAGGCGTGCACCTTGCACAAATTCTTCTGCGTTTCGTGGAGAAGACCGAACGCGCGGAATCCATGCCAGAAATCCTGAGCCAAGTGCGCGAAATGCTCACGCAGGTCCCCGGCTGTATCGCCACGGTAAACGTGGCCGACATCATCGGCGGTCAAGGCTCGCCGGTTGAGCTTGTCATCGCGGGTCCGGACCTCGCCACGTTGGACACGATCGCGGAGCGCGCCGTCAACCGAGTACAGACACTCCCAGGAATCAAAGACCCCGACTCGACCGTGCGTGCCGGCAAACCCGAGTTACGCATTCTGCCGCTGCGGCCCGTCCTCGCCGAACTCAATGTGCCCGCGACCAGTCTGGGTCTCGCGTTGCGGGGCAATCTCGAAGGGATCAAAGCCGGCATCTACAAGGAGGGCGCGCGTTCCTACGATATCCGCGTGAAATTCGCCGAGGAACAAGGCAAGGACCAGGTCGAGGCGTTTCAGTTTCCCGCCATGCCGGGCAACCCCGTTATGCTCGGCAATTTCGCGCGCGTCGAAGAAGGTTACGCTCCCGTCCAGATCACGCGCAGTGACAAACAGCGTATCGCCAAGCTGTTTGCGAACCTCGGCGACAAAATGCCTCTGGGCACCGCGGCGATGGAGATCTCCTCGATCCTGGAGAATGACGTCGAACTACCCGCGGGATATTCATACGCGTTTCGCGGCGAGTATGAAATCATGGAGGAGGCGACCGAAGCTTTTGTCGAGGCGGGTATCATTGCCGTACTGCTCACGTACTTGACCTTGGCGGGCCTGCTCGAGTCCTTCCGGCAACCATTCATCATCCTGCTCACCCTGCCGCTAGGTCTCATTGGCGTGGTATGGGCGCTCTACGCCATGGACGAGAGCATTTCCATGTTCGTGCTACTGGGCGCGGTGATGCTGGTCGGCATCGTCGTGAACAACGCCATCCTCGTGATGGAGCAGGTCAATCAACTGACGGCGCAGGGGATCCCTCGCCATCAAGCCATGATCCGCGCGTCGCAAGGCGCGTTCCGTCCCGTCGTGATGATCACGCTCGCCGCCATGCTCGGCATGCTGCCCTTGGCCTTTGGCACCGGCATCGGCAGCGAGTTGCGCACAGGGATCGGCATCTCGTCCGTGGGCGGGATTGCGATCTCGGCCGTTCTCACTCTTGTAGTGATTCCCATTGTCTATGACCTGTTCACCCGGCGCGAAAGGGGCGGCAGTGTAGACGCGCACTGATCCATAGCCCCTTGCCGCGGCAGACCCCAAAACGGCATGATGTGCGGAGACTGAGAGGGAGAGACCCGATGCGAAATCCCCTACCACACATCATGCCGTCCCCGTTTCTGCTCCTGTGCTTTGCCATGTCGCCGTTCTGCGCCGCGCAGGAGGCGGCCATCGATTATGCCGACGCCCGCTGGAGGGATGCCTGGCTCCGGCATCCCGTTCTCGGGGACGCCTCCTTCGACTCCTTCGTGCACGCACCGGGCAATCCCATCTGCCGCGGTGCCGCGCCTTATGAATGGCCGGTCAACGGCTTTCTCTTCGAGGATCCTGTGAGCCGCGATTGGTTCGTATACGTGGGCGAGTACTGCAAAGGCTATGCGATGGTGCCGGAAGCGCCCAGCCGCTGCGTCGTCTATCGGTCGCGCGACAAGGGCTCGACCTGGGAGCGTCTCGGCCCCATCTTTCCAGATGCGTCCCACCACGTCTTCGACGGAGAAACGGCGGCCCTCGATCATTATCCGGACGTCTCCGTTGTCTATGCCGATGACCGGTACCACTTGTGTTTTGACTTCTCGACAAAGAACACGACTTGGGAGAAAGCGGCAAATCCCGGACCCGAATCCAACAGTGGCGTGGGCTACGCTTGGGCGGACCGGCCCGAAGGCCCCTTTCATCCCACGGCCAAGCCCCTTGCAACCACGCGCGATCAGGTTCCGCTGCTCGGCAAGTACAAACGCCTGTATGCTTCCACATTGATCCGCCGTGCGGATGATTGGCTCGTGCTCACGCTGACGGATTCGGGCCCCTACTTCGGGTGGGCCCTGGTCGGGATGACGTCGGCGAACCCCGAAGGGCCTTACACTGAGCCCAAGCTGCTCCTGCATCCCGAGTGCGACAAGTACCATCCACCGCTGCTTGAGTTCTTTCCGGCGTTCGTGGTGGAAGGCACGATCTATGCCCCCGCCACATCCGTCGCACTGAACCGCAATTACCAGGCGATGTTCACCGTGCCCGTTGAGCGCGCGATGGACCCGGATGCGTGGGAGCTATCCCAGGCGGGCGGACTTTGGCACGCGGAGCCTGTGGAGCATGAAGCTTTCGGAATTTGGGGCCAGACCTTTTCCGGCATGATTGCGGGCGACAACTTCGACTTTCATGTGATGTTTCCCTCGCGGGACAGCCAGGGCATGGGCACCATCAACATTGCCAGCCGTCCCTGGGAGAAGCCCTATCGCGAGCGAGGTTTCGTCGTGAGCGGCCACGAAGGGCCGAGCTTGGTTCTAGTTCCCTTCGGCGGAACTGTTGAGACGCTGAAGGCTCAACTCGATCTGCACGGGACCACGACCCTCATGTGGGATTTCAACGGCCCCCTCGGAGCCAACGCTGCCCGATCCAACGCCAGCGTCCATCCGAAAGCTCTCACGCGCTATTCCGGTCTACGCCTCACAGAAGAGGAGTGGGCACTCGTGTCCGTGGATGAGAAGGCGGTCGAGTCGGTGCTCGCCTCGGGTCACGCGACACCGTCCGGCGCCAAGATCCGCGTGGAGCGTGCGCAAGGCGAATGCGTCATCACAATCGATGGCAGCGTAGTGTGGCGCGGCGCCCAGCCCAAGCTCCCTGGCCATATGGGCGTGCTGATGGCCGCCCATAGCCATGCGCTCGTTCATCAATTCGAGGTTTCCGGCAAGCCCGAGCGCAGCCCCTTGTCGTATCTGTACACCGATGCTTTGCTCGGGGCCGCTCAGCGGATGGACGATTGGGAAGTTTCGCAGTCAACCACCTGGCGCTTTGGCGAAGGCGTGATTAGCCGCGCCCCGGAGACTCGCGCCAAATGGAATTTCCAAGGGACCGATGTACACCTCTGGTGTCCTAAGGGTCCTGAATATGGCGCGGCGGAAGTCTTCCTCGATGGTGTGTCCAAGGGACTCGTGGACTGCCACGCGAGCACGCAATTGGCATCGTCGCCTGTGCTGAAGCTTCACGCCGGCGCGGCGGGGCCCCATGCACTCGCGATCCTCCCCAAAGGGGCAGCTTTCCCCCTGGATTCGATTGACGTCCTGAACTTGGCGCCGGCAGAATAGGCGGTCCCCTCTGTCCGTCATTATGACGAAAAGCGGTTGGAACGCCCACGATTCAGCGTTGCCGTTCCTGTACTGCTGCGTATCACACTCCGCCCAAAGCATCCATAAAATACTGCTGCAAAATAGCTTATACCCTCGCCGCCCGCGTCGTTACGTTTGGGAACAGCCCTTGCGTTAACACTTGACGCATTCTGATTAGTCGCATCCATTTGCCAGGAGAGAGACTACAAGGACAACAGCCGGGATCACGCACCCGTCCCGGCTGTTGTTCCACGTAAGGCCGTTGACGACCAGGGACATTTGGCCTTTTTGTCAAGAGTCTACCTAAACGCCACTAGATTTGGTATACTGTGCGGCGGGAAGCTAGGAGGAGATTGCGTCTATGCCTACTTTTACGTACGTGGCACGCACTCGCGACGGCCAAAAGAAGAGCGGTACCCTCACCGCCGAGAACCGTCAGGCAGTCGTCCGAAGCCTTCAGAGCCAAGGCCTGATTACAGACAACGTCCAAGAACGAGGCAAGGCCGCGGGACCCAAGCGCGGGACGAAAGTCAAAGCGGCGGAGATTCTCGTCTTCACTCGCCAGCTTTCCACTATCGTCAATGCGGGCCTGCCCCTTTTGCAGGGTCTCGACATTCTGGCGGAGCAGACTGAAGATCCGCGCTTCTCCCGCGTGCTGGCCGAAATCGGTCAGGACGTGGAAGGCGGCGAGTCTTTTTCCGATGCGTTGAAGAAGCATCCGCGCATTTTTGGCGACTTGTACGTCAGCATGGTGCGCGCGGGTGAAGCCAGCGGTAACCTCGACAACGTGCTGCTGCAGCTCGCCGACTACCTGGAATCCATGGAAGAATTGAAGCGGCGCATCCGCGCGGCCATGACCTATCCCGTGGTCGCGTTCGCCATGATTCTGTTGATTGCCGCGGGGTTGATCATCTGGGTCGTGCCGCAGTTCGCGGAGATCTTCTCGAGTTTCGACGCTGAACTCCCCGCGCCCACGAAGCTGCTGATCTTTATCAGCGATATCCTGCGTAGTTGGAAGATGCTGTTGGTCATTGCCGGGGCCGTGGCAGCGGTGATGGGCCTGCGCATGTATGGGCGGACTGAGGCGGGGCGTTACAACATCGACAAGAACATGCTCAAGCTGCCGGTCTTCGGCAAGATGCTCCGCAAGGTCGCCATCAGCCGCTTCGCCCGCACCTTGAGCACGCTCACGCGCAGCGGCGTACCCATTCTGGGCGCGCTGGAAATCGTCGAACGCACGGCGGGCAACGAAGTGTTCGCGCGGGTCGTTCGAAAAGCCGGCGACGCGGTGCGCGGCGGTGAGACTCTGGCCGACCCACTGGCACGCAGCGGCGAGTTCCCCTCCATGGTGACCCGCATGATAGGCGTCGGCGAAAAGACCGGCGCCTTGGAACAGATGCTCGGGAAGATTTCCGACTTCTACGATTCCGAAGTGAAGGCCGCCGTGGACGCCCTGACCAGTCTGATCGAGCCCATCCTGATTCTTATGATGGGTATCGTGGTCGGCGGCATCGTGATTGCTTTGTTCATGCCGATCTTGCAACTGTCCAGCCTCGTCCAAGGCTGAACGCGGCAGACTGCCGGGTGAAGCTGAATCGGACGGATAGGACATATCGGACGGATCGGTCCGCGCAGTCCGATCCGTCCGTTAGGCCTGACCGGCCAAGCAACAAAAGACACAGGCGAGGGCGCCTGTGCCACACGTGCTTGCCATGCACTGAGCGGTTCTACATTTCTTACGACCCTTGATTTGCCTGAGCAGTCAGGATTTCCGATCAAAAAGGATTGGAGATAAGCGTGTGGCACAGCCACGCCGCGGCGTGGCTGTGTCTTCACCAAATTGTCGCCAGGTCGGCGCACAGGCGCGTCACCGGCACATCCCGGGGATTCGTGCTGGGGTACTTCCTGAACTCCACGTGCCCATCCATGCATAGCACATTTGACCCCGCCGGCGTGTGGTTGATCCGATCGCCATGGCGGCGCCCGTTACTGGGGGTAAACCGGTCCCACATGACCGGGACTGCGCTTTGTGACACCGCACCCGCCGCGGGGTTGTTGATATCGGTAATGGAGAAGCGTTCGATGCCATCTGTGAGCGGAAAGATCGTGTTGCCGCCACCGTTACCCTGCGGCACGACGGCATTCAACACCCTCTGGATGACCTCCTCGTACAGATGATGCTTCGTCATCTGCTGCTGGAGAAACGCCTTCACGTCCAACCCGTCCAGGTCGATTGACTGCCGCATCCGTTCGAAAGCGAGTTCTACGGTGGGACGGTCGGGAGAGGGGTAATCCTGGTACGTCGCCCAATCGACGGCGGCTTGCGCCGTGCAGAACGTATGCTCATTTTCCATCAGATACGCGAAATAGTTGTAGTTGCTCATATCGTCAAACCGGTGCGGGTCGGGTTTCCCGGACTTGGAAGGCGGATAGTGCCACGTGTAGCGGCTCGGTCCGAGGTAGTAGTCGACGGTCTCAGAACCGGCGCTGGGACAGAAATAGAGATGGGCGTCGTTGGCATATTCAGGATACACGTGGAATCCGCTGGGCACCGCCCAGATATCCGCGGCTTTGCAGCCCTCATACTTGGGCGCATATTGGGTGCAGCTTTGCCAATTGACGCCGGGCGGAGGGAAGTTCCCCCGGTTCTCGCCCGAATACGTCGCGAAGACCACGCCCCACTGCTTCAGGTTGTTCATGCAGGACGCGCGGCGGGCCGCCTCGCGCGCCCGCGCCAGCGCCGACAACAGCATCGCACCCAGGATCGAAATGATCGCAATCACGACCAGCACTTCGATGAGCGTAAAGCCGCACTTTCGCATCATGGTCGTCTCCCCGTAACCTTATAGGACTCGCCCCCGCAGTCTGTAGTTTGCAGAATGGTGCGTCGCACACACGCACACTTACCGAATTGGAAATGACACCAACGTAGGAAGTCGATCACACATCCTTTCGGATTTCGATCCCCCCGAGCGTGGCCCTTCCGCCCGGTCTGCACCACCTCCGGGCGGAGGAAACTCCTTCGATACTACCGTAACGCCCTAGATTGCACAAGAGCGCGAATCAACCATGCCGTGCGTGGCAATGGCATACGTCTCGCTCCACGGGTGCGTCCAGGATTACCTCGCACGGAGGTCTTGGCTCGCGATTCTTCAAGCGCTGAAAGCGCCACGCAACTCTAGCCAGGGGCAGAACGAAGTGACGCCCCTGGTCTAGACGACCCTTCGATTCAGCCCTGTAGGGGCGTCGCAAACCAAACAATGTCAATGTCTTGCGCCGCCCTTTCAGGGCTCTGTAGATGAGAGGCGGCGTCTGGTCCAGGGGTTTCGCTTTGCTTCGCCCCTTATAGGTAGTTATCCGAGTTTCCACAGGCAGGGCGGGGAGCCCGCCGAGGAGGCTCCTAGCCGGCCTGCCTGTGGATAACTCGACGGACGGTTTACATGTCTGTGGATAACTGGGTGGATG
>JADLGB010000125.1 GCA_020849535.1 Candidatus Hydrogenedentota bacterium | reverse complement strand
GTCGTCCTCGGCGTGCCCTCGTATTCACGCGGTTCGCGATTCCACCGCCGGGACCCCTCAATAACCGATGTCCTTGCGCGCCTGTAGCTCAGTTGGATAGAGCAACGGCCTTCTAAGCCGTAGGTCGTGGGTTCAAGTCCCACCGGGCGCGCCATTTAAGTTTAACAAAGATAGCGACTTACGCTATCTTATTTCTTGCCAGTTGACAAGTGTGCAACAATGTGTCATTCTTTTCTTGCGATTCGTTACCAGCAATTGCACAGGAAAGGCACATGGCGAGCTTGGTCAAAAGAGGTTCAGTGTGGTATGTCGCGTGGCGCGAGGGCGCGCTGCAGCGGCGGAAATCTCTGAAGACCAAGAGCAAACCGGAGGCTTTGCAGCTTCTGAATGTGTGGCACAAGGAGCAGGCACGCGAACGAATACACGGGATGATGCGGAATCCCACCGTTGCGGTTGCGGACGCGGCCTTCGATGTGTGGGCGCGAAATCACCAAAAAGTGAAGACGCGCGTCACGCAGCGCCAGCGCTGGGATGACTTCATTGAATGGTTTGGAGGAGCTGGGCGCCCGCTGGAAGACATCAAGAAAGAGGTCCGCATGGGCGACATCTCCAGGCAGGACATTCAGCGTTTCAAGACCTTCCTACTTGACCAGGGCCGCAGCAAGAGCACGGTGAACAACTACCTTCGCGACATCAGCGCGCGGTACGGTCACGCAATCAAGACGCTCGAGTTGTTCAGCGGGCCGAATCCTTGCCAGAAGGTGGAGCGGCTTAGGCTTGAGGAATCGCCACCGCCGTATTTGACGCAAGAGCAGATGGGAAAGCTTCTCAAGGCGGCAGAGGCGCACAGTTCGCTAATGCACTGGTTTTGCCTACTCGGGGTATACGAAGGCCTGCGGCTGGGCGAGATCGTAAATTGCCGATGGGAGTGGTTTGACTGGAGCGGGAAGCTGCTCAACATCCCCAGTGATGAAACTTTCAGCGTGAAGTCTCACAAGGGGCGTTCGATCCCGCTGCATGAGGCCGTCATCGCGGCCCTGAAGCCACACGACCAGGGCGAAGGGTACCTATTCAATTCCGGCCGGCAGTCCGCGGGGAAGCACTTCTATCGATACGACCCGAAGAAAGCCTTTGCACAGGTAGCGAAAGACGCTGGAGTGCCGCACATCTCCCCGCACTGGTTGCGGCACACCTTTGGAAGCCAGCTTGCAAGAAGTGGGGTGTCGATCTACCTTATCCGCGAATGGATGGGTCACTCTGACGTGAAGGTCACGCAGCGATATGCACACGTGCAAGGGTACAGCGAGGAGATCAACAAGCTGTAAGCCGGGGATGGTCCCCGGTTCATGAACGCGCGCAGAGCGCAGGAGTCACGCAAAATGGGACACAAGATCGAAGTTCACGCAATGCAGACGGACGTAAACAACTACCTCCACGGCGAATTGGACTGGTACATCGAAAACGGTCGCGTGGAGGAATCCGAAGACGGCGAGAAGATCTCCATCTATGATGATGGGGAACTTGTCGGCGTCATCAGTAAGAAGGACATCCTGTCTATGCACTCGTGCAAGAATGACGAAGAGGTCAAGCCGGAGGCCTGATACCCCATGACTGAAGCGGAGCGTCTGGCGGAGATTGAAGTAGCGATGCTGAAGCGGCGTCAGGCGCTCCAAGCGTTGAAGCGTGCGGAACAAAGACTGAGGGAACTGAAAGATGGCAGTCCTACCGAAAATCATGCAGGGAAAGGCCGCGAAGACGAAGGCGCCAAAGGCAGAGGCTGAAGAGCCTGAACCGATTCAGACCCCGCCAGAGGAAGCGCCGGCGCCGGAAGCGGCCCTGTGGGAAAACCCTTTCGACATCCCGGCCCGGGTGAACGCGGCGCGGCGCGTGCTGCGCTGGGCGTTCTGGGTGGGCGGCTGGTATGTCACGCACACGGGCGAGCATCGGCTGTCCGCGACGTGGCACGTTTCCCGCACGCGGAATCATGCTGAACAGCGCAAGACGGTTTCCTTGGATGAGAAGACAACCCCGAAGGAGCTGGCCAGAATCCTACTGGAGCTTGAATAGAAAGCGGCCTGGCGGTCGCCGGAAACGTCCGCCAGGCCAAACTTGAACGCAGGCGGGAGCCCGGTACAAGTCACGCGCCGGTATTGTACCCCCACCTGCCTGCGTTCCGCAAGGAGCGCGAACCATGCCCAGACCACCAAGACCTTTTCAGGCCGACAAGTGCGCCTACTGCCTTTCTCCAATCATGAGCCCGGTCACCTTTGCCCCATTTGGCTTCCAGCATTGTGAGCATTGCGGGTCTCAAATCGACCGGACCGCCACAGAGCACTTTACGCACATGCGCACATCGCGAAAGATGGGGGAAATCCGCCCGTCCGAAGTTGAGCCGCGGACGATCCTTCGGCGCCACATAAGGCGTTTGCGGGAGGAAATCGCCGGGAAAAAGGCCAAGCTGGCGATGCTCAGGAAGCTGTTGCCGCGGGGTTGACATCCGGTTGAAGGAGTGGCATACTTCCAGCATGGAAGATATATTGATTATGGAAGGAGATGCCAGTATGGAAATGTTAATTACGCCCAACGCCCTGAGCCGGGCCGCGCAGTGTTCGCCACAAACCGTGTTGAATGCCATCGTGCGAGGAGAAATCAACACGGTTGCAACACGCAAGGGGGTCAAGGTTCCATGGGCCGCAGCGGTGAAGTACATCGGGAGCGCAGAGAAAGCGCATTTTGTTCTCGTTGCAGGAAATGACGCCGATGACTGGACCGGGAGTCCGGGGCAGCGGTTCAGCTATGCCTGCGGCGGTTTCATCACCGGGCATGTGCTGGACTACCTCATTGCCGTGTGTGCGCGGCCGCTCGAGTCTGATGAATGGGAAGGCGGCGACGAAGAGGCGGCATGGCTGGGTGCCGTCGATTCCGCCCTCGCGCGCCTGGGGGCAGTCGTGGGAGATACCGCGGCCGGCCGCGAGATCGTGCAAGGACTCATGCGCGTTTGCCCGCCCTCTGTCCTGGCCGCGGGCATTGCGGAGATAGAAGCGGCGGGGCGACTGAGATGACTCCCGCAACGTTCACAGTAATCCTCGGGGAGAAGCCTTTCGAGCTTCGTACCCTGGAGACTACGGAGGCGTGGAAGTTGAAACTCCGCTTAGAGTACGCCTCTGGACGTCAATGCGGCGACTCAAGCGGGGTTGTCGCGCAGTACCCCGATGGACTTGAGTGGGCCGAATGCATTATCGCCTGCACCTGGCCGGAGCTGGACAATGATCCGCATCTGTTCTCCGCCACATGGGGCGAGTTGAGCGCGGCCCTTGACGCGGCGCTGGAGGTTCACGCGTGGCAACGAGTCTAGGACAAGCAATCCTCACACTCCAGGGCGACCGTAGGCCGCTCATGGAGTCGCTACGCGTGTCGAAGGCGGCGGCTGGGGAAGCATTCCGGCACATGGCACAGGCCTCGCGCACAATCGGCTATGCCTTCACAGCCATAGGCGGTAGCATCACGGCGGCCACCGGCCTGGCCGTCCGCGCGGCGATTTCCTGGGAGAGCGCCTTCGCGGGTGTGCAGAAGACCGTCGATGCGACTGATGCGGAACTGGCGGCGCTGTCCGAGGGCCTCCGGCAGATGGCACTGGAAATCCCCGTCTCTGCTACGGAGCTGGCGCGGATTGCCGAGGCGGCCGGCCAGTTGGGGATCAAGACGGAGGACATCCTCAGCTTCACGCGTGTCATTGCAGACATGAGCGTGGCGACGAATCTGACCAGCGATGCGGCCGCCACGATGATGGCGCAATTCGCGAACATCACGCAGATGAGCCCGGACTCTTTTTCCAATCTGGCGAGCGCAATCACGGAACTGGGCAACAAGGGCGCCACGACCGAAAGCGCGGTCCTGGAAATGTCGCTGCGTTTGGCGGGTGCTGGTGAAATCGCGGGACTGAGCGAAGCGGAAATAGCAGGATTCGCCGCGGCCCTGGCGAATCTCGGAATCGAAGCCGAATTGGGCGGAACCGCGATGAGCAAGGTTTTTATCCTTGTAGCGCAGGCCGTGTTCCAGGGGGGCGAGTCCCTGAACGAGTTTGCGAAGATCGCTGGTAAATCCTCTGAAGATTTCGCGAAAGCATTCCGCGAGACTCCTGCCGAGGCAATCACCCTGTTCCTTGAAGGCCTCGGGAAAATGAAAGACGCCGGCGGCAATCTATTCGGAACAATTCAGGATCTTGTTGGCAAGCAATCCCAGCTCCGCGACACCTTGCTTCGTACCTCCACGGCGGGTGACATGGTGCGGAACACCCTCGAGCTGTCACGGAATGCGTGGTCCGAGAATAACGCCCTCACGAAAGAGGCGGAGCAGCGCTACAAGACCACGGAAAGCCAGCTTCAGCTTTTCAAGAACAGCCTTAGCGAGCTGCGAATTGCGCTGGGCGAGTTGCTTCTCCCTTCGCTTCGCGAGTTTGTAGATTTCGCGCGTCAGATCGTCATCAGCGTTTCGGAATGGGTCAAGGCGAACCCACAGCTTGCCGAGGGAATCGCGAAGGCCGCCTTCGCTGTCGGCACCTTCCTTACAGGACTGGGCCCCATCCTCATTGCCTTGCCGACTGTGGGCGGGCTTGTAGGGTCCGTGGGCGCGGCCATCGGCGCAATGGGGATTCCCATCTCGGGAACGTCCGCGCTCATTGCTGGGGGCTTCACGAGCGCCCTGGCAGGCATGGGGACCATGCTTTACAAACTCCGCGGTTGGGTGCATGAACACTGGGCCGAAATCGTTCGCGTCTTCTGGAAGGGATGGGACGCGCTCAAGGCATGGGGCGGCGCGATCGGCTACGGCCTGCGCGGAATCTTCGATGTTGTCTCCGCCCTGATAACGGGATTCATAGAGGGTGCATCCAACGCCTGGGTGAAAGTAAGCGACGAGGCAGACGGTTCATTCCGCTCACTGACGGACCAAGCGGAAGTCTTCGTCAATGACCAGCGGCGCATGTTGCGCATGCTCCAGCAGGTCATGCGCGATTTTGCCAAGTTCACGCACGAGCATTGGCAGGAAATCGTGGAGGCCACCAAGTGGGGTGTCGAAAACGTTATCGTGCCCGCCCTCAGACTCGCACGCGTGCTCATGTGGCTAATGGAACTGCTGACGACCACGCAGCGATTGCTCTTCGCGACGATGAATCTTTTCCGCCAACAGCAAGCCATGGTACCGGCCCCAGGACAAGGGCCCCGAGTACCCGGAATGGCCGCTGGCGGTGTCGCCCAAGGCGGTCTGACTTGGGTAGGTGAGCGTGGGCCGGAACTGGTCATGCTGCCCAGCGGAAGCCGCGTATTCAACGCCCAGGACAGCGCACAGATGGCCGGCGGGACGAATGTCACCTTCGAGGGCGGCATCGTCTTGCAGGTCCATGGAGCGAACAAGGCAACGCCAGAAATGGCGCGGGACCTGTTCGTACAGTTTGAACGCCATGTGCAAGACAGATTCCAAAGCCGAGGCCTACGCCTCGGCACCGTTTGACCGAAACCAACGCCGGGGGGCGGCACGTACATGGGAAAACGCGACTTTGAAGCAGGAACGGCGTTCACAAGACTTGATTCGGAGATGGTCAAGTCTGACGCCTTCCAATCGCTGACCTACGGAGAACAGGCCTTGCTCATTGAATTCATTGGCAAACTGCGGTCAGTTAGCGAGCGCGTGATATCTCCTGTTTTCGAGAAAAGAACGAACCGCAGTATTAAGCTGGACCTGTGGCAAGATGGCGTACGAACGCTAGTCAGAGTAGGGTTTCTTGACCGCGTTCACGAAAACGGGAAAAGGCCTTTCTTTGCGGCATCAGACCGATGGACTTCCTTCATTGTCCAGCCACCGGGAAAACTCCCACGCACCACAGGGAAAACTCCCACGCACCGTGGGGAAAACTCCCACGGTACCACCGGGAAAACTCCCACGGTACCACCGGGAAAACTCCCACGCACCACAGGGAAAACTCCCACGCACCGTGGGGAAAACTCCCACGGTCTCTTAATACTAGATGTAGATAAAGATGGTTTAGAGGATCGGACACCCTCCGGGGCGCTGGCCAGTGGCCCCCCCACTGCCACCCCCGGAGTGATCCTCCAGCCCAACGGAACGGAACGCCAATCGCAACACCAGGTGCTTGCCAATCTCGACACTTCCACACGCAACACCCGTGCTTCCTCGACCGCCAACGGAACGGAACGCCGATCGCCATCAAAGTCTATCCCCTCCCAAGTGGGGGGGCCACTGGCCAGCGCCCCGGAGGGAAACGCCCCCGAGCACATCGGCTATAGCTTGAAGAAGATGGGACATGCCTGAACTCAAAAAGACCACCCCGGAGGGGTCGCCCATGGGAATGAATACCCCCGTAGGGTCTGCCCTGGCGCGCCTTCGTTCGGCCCTGGATGCCAAGCCACCCGAGGTGCAAGAGGACCAAGACCGGCGCTATCGGATTATCATGCGGTGCTGTGACCAGGCCCACGACTCGCGGCCAAGACAACGCCGGGCAGACCCAGCCGCCCCGTTCCTGTCCGCCCTGGCCGCGGACGTGCAGGCTATTCGCGAGCGCAACGGCAGTAAATGGGAGCACCGTGAGGCCCTGGCTCAGCAAGTGGCCTCTCACCTTTTGAAGACGTACGGCAAAGATAGCACGCCAGCAGCAATAGAGCAGACGCGCGTAGCCATCCGGATTCACGGCGGCCGCGCCGTGCATCGTGCTGCTGTTGAGCTGCTGCGCGAGCGCCCAAAGAACGCAGAGGCACCAATCGGCCTGCTTTCGTATCGGGCCAGGGTTTGGGCTAAACGCCTGGAGTCCAACACGTTGCACCCTGGGGACACCCCCTCCCATGGGTAGGGGGTCGAAATACCTGCCCCGTGGCGGCCGCTCAACGCGATGCCCGCTGAAGAGGTGTGCCCGCGAAATTGGATTTTTGCAGTTGGTTGGACAGAATATCAGTTGAATGGCACAGCTAGAGGGCGCGGGGACCAGTGCGAACCGCCCCTCATTGGGAGCTGTGCTTTGTTGGGGCCTGTGGGCCATGCGCTGTGGACCTGTGCGAAACGGCGTAGGCGTGTGGAGTAGGCAAGGAGCCGCGGCGCGGGCATCCTGAATCCCGTTTGTGCGCCATGTTGAGTGTGGAGGCCTCCGGGCCTCGCGGAGATTTGGACAATGACGTTACAGGAGATGTTGAAACGCAGAGCCGAGGTAATCGCTTCGGCCAGGGGCATCTTGAAAGGTGCCGAAGATGCAAAGCGGTCAATGACCGAGACGGAAAATCGGCAGTGGGACGCCTTCATGAAAGAGGCAGAGGACCTGGGCAAGAAGATCGACATTGCGCGGCGCCAGGAAGACGCCGAGCGAAGCCTTGTGCTATCGGACCCGTCGATTGCCCAGCGTTCGCTTGAGATCGAAGAGCGCATGGCGCAAGCACGCGCGGCGGAGGCCAATGGCCAGCGTGACACGCGAACCGTGGCGCCCTTGGCGAACGAAGGGCCGCTCTTCGTGAACGGCGGGGAGACGCGGGCCTTCCGTCCGCACGAGCTGATCAGCGAAGCGCACCCACCGCGATTCAGCGACGGGAGCGACGCGCGCGGACTGTCGCTGACGCGATACCTGCGCGGGGCGTTCCTGGGGCGCTGGGATGGCGCGGACCTCGAGCGGCGTGCCATGGGTGAAGCCACGGCGGCCGGAGGCGGCGTCATTGTTCCTTCTCCCCTCAGTACGATGCTCATCGACCTGGCCCGCAACAAATCCGCGCTTGTGGCTGCGGGCGCTCCTACCATCCCCATGAGCGGGGCGGAGCTGAAGATCGCAAAGGTTGACAGCGATCCGACCGCATATTGGCGTGGGGAGAATCAGGAGATAACCGAAAGCGCCGGCACCTTCGCCGGGCTGCTCTTGAAGGCGCAGGCCTGTGCGGTCCTCACGACCTTCTCGATCGAGTTGCTCGAAGACGCGTCCTTCTCGGAGACCATCGAAAACATGGTCGCGATGGCGATCGCGTTGAAGCTGGACCATGCCGGGCTTTTCGGGAGCGGCGTCAATGAACCGCTGGGCGTTTGGAACGTGGACGGAATTGAGGAATACAGCCTCGGGACGAACGGTGCCACGCCGACAAACTACAACGCCTTCAGCCAAGCTTCGCAGAAGGTGTACCAGAACAATGGGCAACCGAATGCGGTCATCTTCAACGCGAGGACGAATGGCACGCTGGACCGTTTGCAGGACACCACGTATCAGCCTTTGACTCCGCCGCGTTCCTTTGAAGAGCTGCGGAAGGTCGTGAGCAATCAGATTCCGAACACGCTTACCCAGGGGAGCGCCACGACGGCCAGCGGCGCATTCCTGGGGGCGTTCAGGAATGTGATTATCGGTGTTCGCACCGAGCTTCAACTTGAGGCTTCCCGCCTGACTGGCGACAGCTTCAAGAAAATGCAAGTGCAGGTCCGTGGCTATGTCCGCGCGGACATCGGCGTGGCGCGTCCGAATCACCTTTGCAGGATCACGGGCATCCTGGAGTAGTCGGAAGCGGCGTGAGCTTTCGGCGCATTTGAATGTTGAACATGGGGGCGGGAAACCGCCCCCCTTGGAGGACTGAGAAGTGAATAGACTGAGCGAGGCTTTGAAGGTTGACCAGGGCCTGATCCCGATGGCCTTGAACAACACGAACACGACGGGGCGCTACTTCAAGATGAAGGGGTTCTCCCGTGCGCTGTGGATTCTGAACGTTGCAGCAATGGCCGCGACGAAGACGGCCCAGCTCCAAATCATGGAGGCGACAGACGAGGCCGGAACCGGCGGCCAAGCCATCACCGCGGCTGTGGCGACGATTACAGCCAACGCCGCGGTCAAGAAGGCGACCGTTGCCTTGGCGTCCGTGCTGAATACACAGACGTTGACCATCACCGTCCGCGGGGTGAGCTACACCTTCACGGCGCATACAGACACCACGACGGCCGCCAATCTGGAGTTCTCCATTTCCGGAAATGACTCCGCGGATGCCGATGAGCTGGTAAGCCTGATCAACCACGCGACCTATGGCGTTCCTGGCGTGACGGCCTCGAACAACGCGGGCACGATCACGCTGACCGTGGACGAAGAAGGGGACGCGACCCTGACCATTTCGGCGAGCGCGGCGACGTTCACGATTGCGACGGTTGAGGCCCTGGCCTACGTCGAAATCGAGAACTACACCCTCTCCGCCGGATTCTCGCATGTTGCAGCGAAGGTGACCACGACGGCAAACACCGTGGTCTCCGTGGCGCTGCTTCGCGAAGCGCGGGAGTTGCCCGTGACCCAGTACGTGGGTGCGAGCGCGGCCGCTTAATCAGCTCCATAAGGCGGGCAGGCCTGTAGTCTGCCCGCGGGACCGGGCTTCGTCAGTTTCACCCGGTCCCTTGAAGACGGGCGCGGGGCGCGCCTAACGCCCCGCGCCGTCGCCAAAGCAGTTTCAGCAAGGTCAGGACACCACCCAGGAGATCATTCAACCTGGGGCAACGCAGGCGGGGTTCTAGTTGCAGGGAGGTTGAGATGAATCAAGAAGAGCGCGAAGTACTGGACACAGTACTACAAGAGATTCAGATGCTGCGGGCCGATCTGAAAGTCTCTCAAAGGCCAATTCTGACGCGAGAAGAGGCAGCCGATTATGTTGGAATCAGCGCGCGGTCCCTGCACAGCCTCTTCGAGGCGGGTGAATTGAAGCGCGTAGAAATGGGCCAGGGGCGCGTTGGGTATTTGCGCGAAGAGCTGAACAGGTTTCTCAAGGCGAATGAAGTTCACTACCACGACGAGATCGGCGAGCGTGGTAAGAGACTTTTCCGCGAATCCAGGGCCTCTGCGTAGGATGTGCAACAATCGGTGCAACACAGATAATCAAAACACTGCAAGAATCTACCGTCCGCCGCAACCCCGAACCATACATTGCAACAGTTTACCAGCAGGCGGGTAGCCTATAATAGAGCTTCTAAGCCGTAGGTCGAGCGTTCGAATCGCTCCAGGCGCGCCACTTAAGACTTTGCTGCCCGGTTTCGCGTCGCGTGTCAGGTATCGCGAAGGTCATTGAAAGGGCCGGTTCTCGTTTGCCGTGG
>JADLGB010000124.1 GCA_020849535.1 Candidatus Hydrogenedentota bacterium | reverse complement strand
TCAGCGGGCAATAAGCATCCCGCCGAGAGGAGACTGACGAATATGAAACGCGAATTCGGCTTCACGCTTGTGGAACTGCTGGTGGTGATTGCGATCATCTCCATCCTGGCAGGCATCGTGATCCCCAGAGTGCCCGAGTTTATCGCCAAGGCAAGAATGGCCCGGGCCCATTCCGAGGTGAAGGGCATTGACTTGGCCCTCACCAAGATGCTGACTGACGTCAACCGTCAGGATTTCCGGAGCGGGTTCTTCGATTGGCCTGATGGTGAGCCTGCAACGCTCAACCAGGCCCTTCCGCAGTACCAGAAGATGTTCTACATCTTGCTGCGCAAGGGCAAGAACGCGGAAACCGACCCAGAATGGACCAGCCTGCCAGTTGAAGTGCATATCAAAGAAGATGTGCGCCGCAAGCTAGGTGACACGTACATGGACCTTGGCAAAGATCCGTGGGGACAGCTCTACAATTTCTACCCGGGTCCCTGGCGCGTGATCGACGCATCGAGTTCGGATCCGTTCGAGACGGGAATCATCCCGTTCCGGATCTACCTGGCGGACCAGACGGTACCTGGAGGGCCGAAACCGGAAGCCACCAATCCTCAAACCGTGGATACCTTCGATCCGGAAAACACTTCGGATACCTTCACGGTAGGCTATCCCGCGTCGAAGAGTCTTACCATGTATGTGTGGTCCAACGGCATGAACTTGGTATCGAACCAAGCCTACGACACGGGCTATACCGGCCCCTCAGACGAGGTGGGCCTCGACTACGTGGGTGGCGGCGACGACATCAACAACTGGGACAATGAGGCCAGTTGGGCGGGCCACTACAGCTAAGAATAATGCTCGGCGGTACGGCGAGGCGTCTCCCGTGCCGATAGAGAAGAAGTGTCGGACGCGCGAGAATGCGTCCGGGAGAGTGCGACGTGCACGAACGTGAACACAAAGAGCGCGGGTACACGCTGACGGAATTGCTGATCGTCATCGCGATCTTCGCGCTGCTGACGGGCGTGGCGATTCCCACCATCGCCCGCGTGGGCGGATTTCTGTCCGATGATCCCGACCTCGCGGCGCGCGAACTGTATTCTTCGCTCCGCGGCATCAAGGTGCACGCGGCCACCTACAACGTCGACACCGCGATCGTCTACGGACTGGAAGCAGTTGAAGATAGTGTGAGCGGGGCGCCCGTCCGGGTCATCAGTTCGTATGGAATTGCGCGCCGCATGAACGACGCCGAACTGAAGGCGCTGGAAGACCAGGCGACCGATGAAAGCACTCCGCAACTATTGCCGGCAGATAACATCGCCGCTCCGGCCTTTGTCATGGTACGTGAACGTGAGGCGATCTGGCGGCGTATGCCAGCGAAGGCCTGTGTGCTGTCCGTGCTCAACAATGACAACCCCTCTCCCGGGGTCGAGGGACTCATCGGGGCGACGACGACGCAGTCGCAGCAGGAGGGGTTCACGGCGATCACCCTCTATGATTCCGCCGAAGGAGTCACTGGCACGTACTACACGAAGATTCAGCCGAATCCCGATGCTCTCTTGACCTTCAACTCGACCACTGAGCAGGAGGTCATCGATTTCGCTTTTCCAGCGCACATATTCAAGCCCTCGGGTATTGTAGAACCTCAGGATTCACCCGTGGCGCGTTTCACACTCAATGTTGGACCCGTGCCGAGCGCGTCGCTCGAGGACCGCTTCGCGGTCGCTCCGGGCGATATCAATCCGGCCACCGGGAACCCCGACGCAGCTGGAGTGTGGAAGGTGCCGGTCCGGATCGAACTGTTCCGGACGACGGGGCGGGTGAAAATGACCTCGTAAGGATTGGGTAAATGTATCGAGTATTCCGTGAAGAACGAGGATTTTCGCCCATCGAAGTGCTGATCGCGATGGCCATTCTAGCCATTGGGATCGTGGCGATCATGAAGCTGTTCCCTTCGGGGTTGCGCGCGTCGCGCGTGGCCCAGGAACGCACGATCGCGTCCGAATTGGCGGACTCCAACCTGGGCCGCATGCGCATGACCGGCGTGAGCAATCTGCTGGGCATGGCGCGGGCGAATGATCTTTACAAATACAGTACAGCAAATGCGGTATATACCCACGGGTCCCAGCTGGATGATTCGCACGTGATAGATGGCATGGCGACCGTGGTCAGCCGCGTGGCGGGTCCGTTGGATGAGAATCGCGTCCGCGTGGTCTTCTCCGTGGACTTTCCCGATGGGCGGCGCGAGAACTTCGTGACCTACGTCACGGACTACTGATGTGCGTAGCACCGGAGGCGCGGTCATGAGACAGCTTGGCAAGAGTCGCGGCTTCACGCTCACCGAACTGCTGGTGGCGACGGCGATCTTTTCGATCATGATGACGGCGATCGTCACGCTGTTTGTGGCGAGCCTGCATGCCGTCAAGTCCGCCTATCTCGCCGCGGACGCCTACGAGACCTCGCGCGGCGCGTTCAATGTCGTCGAGCGCGACCTTTCGACGGTCTTCACGATGCGCGACTACGGCGACTATTACCAGTTTTTCGGCACGCCCCAGGGCATGGTCATGGTGGGATTGATCCGCCGCGCCGATGGCAGCACCAGCCTCGGGCGTATCACGTACGCCATCTTCCCCGTGGTTGTGAAGGACAATACCGATGTTTTCCGGATTACAGACCCGTTTACCGCACCGCAATTGAATACGAATGCGGTGAACATACAGGTGTACAACGACAACGGCACCCCCGCCGATCCCACGGATGATCTCATGGAGGATGTCAAGGTGGGTACGGCGGCGCTGGTGCGCTATATCGAGCCCGGTGTCGAGGACCTCGATACCTATCCCTTCGACTGGAACGAGTTGTTCGTCGATCCTGAGAATGGGACGGACATCAAGGCGGAACTCGACGCGGTGATCGGGGATGACTCTGCTGACCCGGACGTCCTGGTGCGGCTCGACTCCCGGCTTCAGGAGCTACTGGCCGCCAAGAAACGGGAACTCTGGATCCGAATGATCAGCGGCCAGGAGTACTGGATACCGCGATTGACCACCGGTGCTCCGGAAGAACTTCCCGATGTGTGGGGTGATCCCGCGAATCCTGCCACAAGCCCAGGCTGGCTGGCCAAGGACTCCAGCGGCAATTATGTGCCGCTCAATGTTCGCGACTACGTCGTTGCGGAGAACATTGGGTTAGAGACGCCGCTGTTTGGCGCGGGCCCCAATGTGGTTCCGTTGCACCCGCTCAACAGCACGGCGACGCAGAATTTCTTCCGCTACGGGCACGGGAACGTATTGCTTGCAAACGGCAATTGGGAGTATCCGACCTGGAACTCCGACGAATTGGCAGTAGCGGGATCGCCCCTGCGGCCGCGTCTGCCGGAGGTGGTCACCTTGCGCCTGCCGTTTGCGTACGAGCGGCCGTATCCAACCGCGCCGCAGTTCGAGCGCAATTTGGAGCAAGTGATCGACGTACCGACGGCCTATACGCGCACGGCGCTGGTGGCCGCACCTTAGAGAAGGCTCGGACGCCGCGGCCGGCGAATGCGGCCGGGTGTCTGTCAGACGGATAGAGATGAACGTGCCTGCGGCAATCGGGGCGCCGCGGACCAGGGCAGGGGAGTGGGTGTAGGCCCATCCTCTTCAGGGTGCCTTTAACACGACGGAACGGGGACCGCCCGGCGAACGCCTCCCGATGCGGGGCGCCGCGCCAGCCGGTCGCTCACAAGGTAGCGGAGATGAGACACGGAACAGAGAACCGCGGCGCCGCCCTCATCATAGCGGTTGCCATCTTCACCATTCTGATCGCGGTCGCGCTCACGTTCT
>JADLGB010000123.1 GCA_020849535.1 Candidatus Hydrogenedentota bacterium | reverse complement strand
GAGGAGCAGTTCATGACGGCGCCGAACGCGGCCGTATGGCCCAACATGGGAAAGGTCAGGATGGTCGACGACTCCGATCTGGCCCTGGTCAACCGGACCAAAGCGGGCGACATCGAGGCGTTTTCGGTGCTGGTACGTCGTCACGAGCGAGTGGTGTACAACCTGTCTTACCGGTTCATGCGGGATGGAACGCTGGCGGAAGACATGGCGCAGGAGGCGTTCCTGAAGGCGTACCGGCTGCTGAGCGGGTTCCGGGGTGACTGTAGTTTTTCGACGTGGCTGTATCGGGTCACGTGTAGCGTGTGTCTGACGGAATTGAATCGCAGGAAGCGGCGGGGCGAGGTGGAGTTGACGCACGCGCATGCCAATGAGGCCACGTCGGAACCGGAACGTGCGACGGATACCCCGGAGTTGATTCGCCGCTGTGTGACCCAGTTGCCGGAACGGTACGCGACGATCATGACGATGTATTACCTCGACGAGATTTCCTATGAAGAGATAGCGGAAACGATGAACATCCCCATGGGCACCCTGAAGACCTGGATGCACCGTGCGCGGCACCAACTGCGGAAGATCGTGGAGAAGGAGACCAAGGCACATGGAGCTGAATGAAATGGACGCGATGGACAGGATGATCGAGGAAGCGTTGCGGAGCGAGCCGATGCGTGCAGTGCCGGCCGGGTTTCACGCGCGCATGGAGAATCGCTTGCAGGTGACTGCGCTGGTGCAGCGGGAGCGGCAGGGTTATCGATTCCGGATGATGGCGACGGCGGCGTTGTTGGCCGTGCTTGGATTCGTGATCGTGGGCGTGCCGGTCATTGCCTATTTGCAGGGTGCGACCGTTCAGTCCGTGCCGGGGGCGATGGGGTATTTCGATTATCTCGTGGTGTACGCCGTTCAATCCTGGGAAGTCATCGCGATTGCCGTGGGTGCTTCCCTGCTGGTGGCCGTGGCGGCGGCGCTGTTCGGTGTATTAGCTCCGTATATAGGAAGGCACGCGCACCGTCAGGTGTAGCCTGTCTTTGGGATATTGTGCGGTAAGCCGCGGCTCTCGGAAGGGGAGGCGCGGCTTACCTTTTCCGATTTCGCGGGATGTTGTGTCGTAACTTATTGTGAATGTGCGATTTGCGGAGTTGATGATCCTGCGGCGGCGGGCCTTTTCTTCCTGAAATTCATTTGGTATAATCCGGCGCCTTGACCCGCGTTAGGCAGCACCTCCGCAACTGAAGTGAAGAAAGGAATTGGCTCGATGGCGGTGAAATACATGTGTCCGAAGTGTGGCAGGCGGTTTGCCGAGTGGGGCGCCGAGAAGCACGGGTTCAAGTGCCCGGGCGATGAGTGGTGTCCCAAGGATCGGCCCGATGACATCGAGCTGGTGCGGGTGGGAATGCAGGAGGATAAGCCGGCCAAGAAACCGACGCTGAAACGGCCGGTGAAACGGTCCGTTGTGGCCGCCGCGGCGATGGATGAGGACGAGATTCTGGTGCCGGACATCGAGGATGTCGAAGCGCACGATGAGGTCGAAGCGGAAGAATTCGACGAAGTGGAAGGGGAAGAGGAAGAAGAATTCGTTGCCGCGCCCGATGAGGATGTCGTGGGGGAACCCGCGGTGGCGGTAGTGGTGGATGAGGAAATCGTCGATGAAGACGAGGACCTTGTCGAGGGTGACGGGGAAATCGTCGTGGACGAAACACTAGAGGACGCGGAAGACATCGTTGATGACACGTGGAAAGACTAGTCCCGCCGGAACCCGGTTTACTTGAAGCATTGCGAATCTGAAGCCGCGGCCCCACGATGAGGGGCCGCGGCTTTTTGGTCACACGTCTTGGGGGTTCTGCGCGTCGCTGGCCATGACAGGGGCGTTGCCAGGCGAGGGCGTATGCGGCAAGGCGCGCATGACGCCGGACATGCCAATGATCACGACCGATAGAAGGGCGAGCACGGCCAGCCAGAAGCGCGCGTTGGCGCGGACGGCGGCAGACCAGGGGCGGGTCGAGGACAGCATGAGGGCCAGCGTGAAGACGGCCAGCGCGAGGATGAATTTGATGCCGAACAGCATGTGGTAGATCGGCTGGTCCTCGTGGAGATGGCGAGTGATCAGCAGGTAGTTGTAGAAGCCGCTGACCAGGAACAGCAGGATGCAGGTGTGCACGACATGCTGCCAACGTTTGAGAATTGCGGCGCGCAAGGACTCGTGAGCTTCTTGCGAGAGGGCGGCCTGTGCCGAGGGCATCAGCACGAAGCGCATGAAGAACACGCCACCTACGGCGGTCACCGCGGAGAGGATGTGCGCCCATCGCATGATCAAGGCGAGAATGTCCATTTGTTAACTTCCTGTCCTTTGGGTTGGGCGGGCGCGGCGGCGCCCGCGGATTCACGGCCATGGGGTCAACAGCGCCAACGATGGCGAAATTCCGGGGGGAGGGAGGACACGGACGGGCAAGGAAGATGACCGGCGGGGGCGCCGGTCCCACACGGACGGCCCACATGGATGGTCCCACAATGCCGGTGTCGCACGGGCCGGTGCCTGGGGATGTGATCCAGGGGACGTGTGCTTTTCCTGGTCCTGTGGCATATGGTAGGTTTTCTGGATTGATGTTGCGGGGCGGGGATCGCATGAACACAAACCTTGACGCCTTGGGCCTGGTGGAGGCGCTTTCGCAGCTTATCCCGCAGTACGCGCGGCGGATTCTCCATGTGGGCGCGCGGAGCGGGTCGCTTGCGCGCGCGCTCTGCGAGCGGCCGGGTGTGTGCGTGTACGGTGTGGGACCGCACTGCGTGGACGCGCCGGAGGTGTGGGCCGCGTATCACGCCGGCGATCCTGCGCGAATCGAGCTACCCTACGATCCGGGCTTTTTTGATGTCATCGTGCTGGAGGCTGCCGTATTCGAGCGCGAAACCCAGGAAGTGGTGGCGGGCCGTACCTCTCCCCTGCTCTCTCGGGACGGAATGTTCATGGTCGTGGTGTTGCACCGCGACGCCGCGGGTGGACGGTTCACCGTCGCCGAAGTAGGGGCGCAGGTCGATCGGGCGGGGCTGGCGTTTTATGGAACGAATGACATCGCGCCGGAGGATGAGGTCGATACCTTTGAAAACTCCGCGACAAATGCGGAAGTGGAAGGGCGTGCGGCCGGGTTTCTGCTCTGGGCGGTTCATCCGGAGTACAACCCTTTGCTTCATGCGCGGGCGTTGTTCAATGCCGGGCATCCGGGTTGGGCCTACGAAATCCTTGACCGCGTTCCCAATCATCTGCTGCATGAGGGCGAGGTCCGGGCGGCGTACCAGGGAGAACGCCAACTGTGCGTGCTCGCGTGGGACAAGGTTGGCGACATCGATGGCCGGCTAGGCCGCTTCTTCCAATCCCAATCGATGTTCTACGATGCGGTTTACAACGCACCGCGCATGGAGTTGCCGTATTTGTGCCAAGCGGAGTTCTGGCGCCGCATCGGCAACGAGGATATGGCGGCGCGTATGTTGAGAACGATCCGGCACTTGTCGTCGCTGCACGAGATCGAGCGCCGTCTGTCCACGTGCTGTCCCGTGAAGGACCTCCGCAGCGTCTATGAGGAGGCCCCACCCTGGACAGCGGGCGCGCGACTTCCCCGGCTTCTGTACATTGTGCCGCTGCGCCCGCACTACGGAATCGATGTGTTGTACGACGGACTGTGCACGGTGCTGGGCGATCAGAACGTCGTCGAGTATCCCTGGAAGCCGACGTTGCACGGGGAACGGCCATCGGAACTCGCGCACTATCCGTGCATGTTCAGCCGCCGTGGGGAGAGACTGGAGTTGTCGGCCCTTGTCTCGCTCCTGCGCGAGGGGGCATTCGATGCGATTCTGATGGGGGACATCGAGCAGCACGTGGGACATGAGGTGATGCACGCTCTGCTGGACGCGGCGGCGGACACGCCTGTGTTCGTCGTGGATCAGCAGGACGATCCCCTGAACAGTCTTCCCGTAACCTTGGAATTCATGGGGCGATCGAGCGTGACGGGATACTTCAAGCGCGAGATGCTCGCTTGCCACGACTATGGTGCCAAGACGCGGCCGCTGCCTTTCGCGTATGCGGACCAGAAGGTCCCGCACGTCCTGCCCGCGAAGCGTGGCCACGGGTTGTTCTGGGCGGGTCATCGCCAGTATGGGTTGCGCAGGGTTTATTTGGAGCGTGTGGAGTCGATCATTGGGGAATCCTTCGATCGCAAGTATACGCAGGAGGAGTACACGCAGGCGCTGCACGATTCGCGTATCGGCCTGAACATCTACGGGTTTGGGTACGACACGGTCCGCTACTGGGAGTTGCCGGCGCATGGCTGCATGTTGCTTGCCGAGCGGCTGCCGATTCGCATTCCGCACAATTTCCAGGATGGGGAATCGGCGGTGTTCTTCGATGATTTGCCGGACCTCGAAGAGAAGCTGACGTACTACCTTTCGCACGAGGACGAGGTGGCCGCGATCGCATTGCGCGGGCACGAGGTCTTGGTGCGGCACCACACGGCATCGGCGCGTGCGCGGCAACTGCTGGGGTACATGGGCGAGCTATTGGAGTGCACGTAACGGACAGGGCGGTGCCAGATCCCTATCAACTACGCGTATAAGGCTGCGCGAGGAGCTGATTGATGACAAGCACCGTATCAAAAGCACCGGGCCTTCGGGCTTCCGCCGTAATGCTGGCGGCGCTGTCGCTCTCCATCGGTTGGGGGATACGCGGAAATTTCGGGCACGAATACGGCGCGATGATCCCCGGCGCGCTGACGGCCATTGCCGTGTGCCTCGTATCCGGTCGCGAGGACTGGCGGGGCCGAGTGCCGTACTTCGGGATGTTCGGCGCGCTGGGATGGGGGTTTGGCGGGTCCATTTCGTACATGCAGGTCATCGCATACACGCACTCCGGTCATGAACCGTCCCAGTTGTATGGGTTCTTCGGGTTGTTCTGGATTGGATTCCTGTGGGCGGGGATGGGCGGCGCGGGGACCGCATGGCCCGCCGTCGTGGATCGGGAGCGTCTCACGCAGGCGTTTCGCCCACTCCTGTGGGTCTTCGCGTTCTGGGTGGTCTTTGTCTTTTTGGAAGAGCCCCTGGTGCGTTGGTACGAACACTATGTCTGGGGCGTGGGCGCTGAAGGCGCGGACACGACGTGGCACCGGCAGAAGAACCCGTTCTATTGGTTCGACTCGGATTGGCTTCAAGCGTTGTTCGCGCTGGCGGCGATCTGTGCGTTCGACCTCTGGGACCGATGCTTCTCGCGCAACAAGATCGGTGAGCCCCTCTTTCACGTGCCGGCATTGGCCATCTATGCAGGGGCGGGCGCGTTGGTGGGCGGTATTGGGAAGATGGTGCTGGACGCCACCGGGAGAACGCAGCATGTCGCGGAGCTGTTCACCTATCGGTTGGCGGATCTTTCGGCGATCGATAGCACTACCGGAATGCCCAAGTTCGATCCCGAGAACACGCTGACCAACTGGCCGCAGTTCTTCGAGGATGTGGGACCGCATCTGGGGTGGGCATTTGGGACACTGGCGGGCGTTGCCCTGTACTTCGCGATCTTCGGGAAGTTTCGCTCCGAATCCCGGATGTTTCTGTATATGGCGCTGGGGTGGTTTGTTGGCTTTCTACTCTTTCCGGTGCTGTTGTCGAATGCGTTTACGGAAATTGGCGGACTCCGTATGACGCCGCCGCGCGGAGACGATTGGGCGGGTATCACGGGCGTGCTCTTCGGCACGCTACTGTACCTGGCGCGCAACGGCCTTGTGCAGGTTGCGTGGGTGTCGCTGGTGAGCGCGTTCATCGGTGGATTGGGATTCTCCGGCGCGGCGTGGTTGAAACTCATGATGGTGGCGCCGGGCAACCCCGAGCGGCTGAATCCCGAGGGACTCAGTCCAAGTCCGGCGGCGGCCTCTGAGGCGTTCTGGGCGTTCTGGCAGAGTCAGAACTGGCACAGCTTCCTTGAACAGTCGTACGGATTCTTCAATGGCATTGGGATCGCGGTCGCGATGGGTTTGCTCGCCTTGCACGCGCCGCGTCTGAAGCAAGAGGACGAAAGCAAGCCGGTGCGCAGGTGGACGCAGGTGGCGGCGGTGTCATTTGTGCTGTTGCTGCTGACGTATGTGAATCTCTACAAGAACGTGGCCGAATGGACGGGATCGAGAGAGATGGTGGAGGACGTGATGCGCGCGCCCATGCTGTGGTTCATCTCGATGACGGCGGCGGGCTGGTTCAATCTGACGTATGTTCTTCTCTCGATTCTGTTGATTGGTTTGTTGAGCGCGCATCTGCGACGGCCTTTGGCGGTTGTTCCGAATACGTGGTTGGGGAAAGGCCAACTGCTGTACCTCGTCTTCCTGTGGGTGATGGTTATCGGCAACTTCGAGCGTGCACTCGGAGGGTTCACGGAACAGCGTCTGCTGACGGAGTGGGTCATCATCGTGAACGCGATGATTGTGACGGCGCTGGTTTTGTTATTGCCACGGGAGAAGGATCTTTGCCCAGAGTTGCCGGTGGCGTCTGGAGTGCCGATTGCACAGACAGTCTTCGGAGGAATGGCTGTTGCGCTGGTGGCGGTGTTCTTGATGTTTGCTTCGATGTACGTGGTGTACGGGGGCGCGTTCGCGGGACACTCGGGCAAGGATGGCGAAGGCCAGATGCGGTTCGGGGACAAGGCGGAGTGGCGCATCCGGCCGATCCTGAAGAACGCGGAGCACAGTTGAGGGGAGAGAAGATAAAGAATGGGACACAGCCGAGGGCGACTGTGCCACACTCGCTCGCCCGGCTTGTTAGTGTTTTTTCTGTCTCTTGATCCTTGGTGTGCCTGACGTCGTCAAGAATTTCCGCTGGACGACGGCGTGGAAATCAGCGTTTGGGACAAGCGCCCTCGTCTGTCATCCCATTGGGAAGGCAGGGCCGACAGAAGTCGATGTGGAGGCGCAACATCCCCCGGCCCTGCGGGCCACCCCCTTCAAAGGGGGAATAAGATGGGGCGATTCATTGGGCTTTTTGCGGATTTCCGCCACCGGGCAATCTGTCAGCTTTGCGTTCTGCGGGGTGAATCGACTTCTGTCGGTTGCGTCTGGAAATGGGAAGGACTGTATGCCATCTCAGCAAACCGCAGGCAAGCCTGCTCCGTCAAAGCAGCCACGCCACGGCGTGGCACTCCAAACCGGGGCCTTGCTACTCACCCGGGAGGACTGTGATACAGCCGCTTTCGCGGAGGGAGCCGGTGCCGGCGGGGTAATCAACTGCTGTTTTGGGGGTCTGAGGAAGCGATGGGCGGAGCCGGACGGACGTCCATGAGGCCAAGTTTCATTTCCGTGTCGCTACCCTCATCGGTTGTGACGGTGAGGAGCACGTCGTATACCGCGGCGGCCGTGTAGATGTGGATGGGATCGCGCAGGGCGCTGAACGCGCCGTCGCCGAAGTCCCAGGACCATTGCGCGATCGGAGAAGTACCGGGCAGGGAGACGTCAACGAACTGCACCGGATGACCGGCAATCGGCGCGCGTGTGGACACGGCGAACTGGGCCTTGGGCGCGGCCGGGCGCTTCACGATGACGCAGGCGGCGCGCGTGCGTGTATCGGTCAGGCCGCGGGACTGAATCGTGAGCGTGACCGGGTAGCGGCCTTTCGCGGCGTAAACGTGAACGGGGTTTCGTTCTGTGCTTGACGCGCCATCGCCAAACGCCCAGTGCCACTCGGTGACGGGGTCCGCGCCGGTGAGAACGCGCGAGGTGTCGTTGAACAATACAGGGTCGCCTTCGAGGACCTCGGCGGGTGTGGCGGTGAAGTCCGCGGACAGGATAGCGTCCGCGCGCACGGGGACCTCGACCTCATCCGAGCCGGGAAGCGTGACACGCAGGGTGGCGCTGTTGCCGCCGGGCTTCATGAAAGCGCGGGTGACGGTGATCGCGATGATCGTGGGTCCTCCTTGGGGTTGTAGCGTTCCGCTCTTCGGGGTGACGGAGAGCCACGGAGCTTCACCGTGCACCTGAAACTCGCCCTCTCCCCCATTCCCGCCGTGGCTGATGATGAGCGTGTCAGAGCGGGTGGCGGCGCCGAAATCAAGGGACTGCGGCATGACAGACCAGCCCTCCGGGGTGCGTTTGGTGGGACAGCCTGTGAGTGCCCAGAGGAATAGGGCAAACGCAAACGTCGTGATGACAATTACCCCATTTCTTCTCTGAAGCATTCAGTATCCTTCTCAATGATTGGATCAGGCACAGACCCCGTGTTTCGCTGCGGCAAGGCCTACGCGAAAGACGGGGTCAGTCCCGTTCTACCGCCGAAGTTCATGCTACCGCCTCACGCGGGTTCGGTCAATACTTCACTCCCGCAGGTGGAAGGAGAAGCGCAAAAGGGCTAATGTAACGGCGGAACCGCGTGGCCACACGGAGACGCGCGGATGGAGGCAGTACCATGCACGAGCAGTTCACGTCGAGGAATCCGGCTCACGCGGAGCGGGTACAGGAAATGTTCGCGGGAGCGCGTTTTGTGCGTCAGCTCGGTATCGAGTTGTTGGACTCGGGGCCAGGGTGGTGTGAGAGCCGGCTGCCGGTGCGGGACTGGCACGCTCAACAGAACGGTTTTGTGCATGCAGGGGCCACCGCCACGCTCGCGGATCACACGGCGGGTGCCTCCGCGCTTTCGCTGGTGGCACAGGATGAGATGGTGTTGAGCGTTGAGTTTAAGATCAACCTGCTGCGTCCGGGGATTGGGGAGTATCTGTGCTGCCGTGGGGAGGTCATCCGGAATGGAAGGAAGCTCATCGTGTCCGAGTCGGAAGTGTATGCGGTGAGGGAAGAAACGAGGAAACTGGTGGCGAAGGCCACGGTGACGTTGGTTGTGCTGGACGCTTCGGAGTGAACCTGGACGGGAATCATGCCGTATGGCTCCATAGAACATAGCGTGTCGCCTGTGTGCGATGAAGACCTGATGCGCGCGACGTGTCAGGGAGATATGGGCGCATTCGGTCAGCTTGTGCGCCGCTATGAAGGACCGTTGTACCGTTTCCTCCGGCGCATGATCGGGAATGCGGCGGAGGCGGAGGACGTGTTTCAGGAGGCGATATTGCGCGTGTATTTGAGCCGGGACCGGTTTGACGTCAACGCGAGTTTTCGTCCGTGGCTGTACCGGATTGCCGCGAACTGTTGCCGCGACCGGATGCGGTATTGGCGCAGGCGGCCCGCGGTTTCACTGGAAGCGGCGAGTATGGAAGGGCACACCGAGGGACACATCGGACACTTGGCGGCGCGCACGCCTGCGCCGGATGGCCTGGCCGAGGCCGAGGAACTGCGTGAGCGGTTGGAGGCCGCGGTGGCACGATTGCCAATCAAGCATCGCGAGGTGTTTTTGATGGCGCGATACGAAGGTATGCCGTATGAGGAGATCAGTGAGAGCTTGGGTGTGCCGGTGGGAACCGTGAAGTCGCGCATGAACAAGGCCGTGCGTGTATTGATGAACCAGTTGGAGGAGTTTTTGCCGTGATGTCAGAGAACTCCGGCAAGAAACGGGTGGAACAACTCAGGGCGTATCTGCTTGGCACGTTGTCTTGTGAAGAGACGCGCGCGGTGGAGACGCTGCTTGATGCCTCCGAAGATGCGCGGGCGGAACTGGAACGTCAGCGAGCGGCACTTCGTGTGTTGGATAGCCTGGCGCCAGTGGAACCGCCTGTGGGACTGGCGACGCGCACGATGGCCTATGTGGAGGAGGCCGCCACGCGCGAGGAGGCGCAGCGTTCGTGGCGGTCGCGCCGTGCGTTTGTGTACGGCGTGCTGGCAGCAGCGTGCGTGCTGGTGATTGCGGTGGTGTTGCCCGCATTGGGGCGTGCGCGCGAGGCGGCGCATCGGGCATCCAGCCAGAACAATCTCAAGCAGTTGGCGCTCGTGTTCAAGATGTACGCCAATGAAAACCGCGGCGAAGAGTATCCCCCACTTACGCCTTATGAGGGTTTATGGATGTTCGACCTGGAGAAGGTCTATCCGAAGTACATCAGCGATGTGTCGGTGTTGGTGAATCCGTCGCGACCGGATGCGGATGAACTGTTGGAGACACTTCATGAGGCCGCTGCGAAGTCGCCGATTGATTACGAGACGATGACGCGGGTGGCCGCGAAGAGCTACACCTATCCGGGCTGGGTAGTTTGGACGGATGAGGACGTGCGCGTCCTTCGTGATAGCAGGCGGAAGGGTGTGGAGGCGCCGGATCGCGAGCAGGATATTCAGACCCCTTCGGGTACGCTGCGGCGCCCAAGGGAGGGTGTGGAGCGGTTCTTGATCACGGACATCAACAATCCGGCGGCATCGGCGTCCGCGCAGTCCGAGATCCCGGTGCTGTTTGAAAACGTGGCAGAGAGCGGCAGCCGACGCCGCCAGCCTGCGGGCGCAAACGTGGCCTTCATGGATGGACACGTGGAGTTTGTCCCCGCAGGCGAGTTTCCCGTGACGGAAACCACGCGCGAGGCGCTGCAGGGCGAGCCCGGAGAATAGGGCCGGGTCTATCGGCGCGCGTACCAAATAGCGCCGGCGATCAGCACAAGGAGCCCGATGGTGGTGGCAATCAGGAGTATGGTCTTGCCGGTGTCGCCGGTGCTGACACCGGGAATGGACGTTTCGGTGGTGAGGGTGTAGTTGTAGCCGAGGGAACTCTTGTATTCGAGTTCGACGTAATAGGCGACGTGGCCCTCGGCGGGGGCCTCGACCTTACCGCGAATGACGCCATCCGGGTCGGGGGTGAGGGAACTGCTGGTCCAGGCGGGGCCGATGGTTTGGAGCCGGAAGTCGAGCGCGGGGGCTTTGGCCATCCAGAGGCGCGCGGCCAGTGGGGGTTGTTCGGGCTTCACTTCAAAGCTACCATCGCTGTTCAGGTCCCAGGTGAATGAGGGCCTGGGGGTGTTCGTAAGGATGTCGTTGTAGAAGGCGGCCAGGGCCTTGATCGTATCCGTGCTGTCGTCCACACCATGATCGGCGTTGGCCTGATAGCGAATGTGCTTCTCGCCTTTGAGGCCGGGGAAATAGAGATTTGCGGCCTCGACCGTCCAATACTGATCGCCGGAGCCGAGCAACACGAGCTTGGGCAGGGTCAAGGTGTCGCGGTATTCGTAGGGGTCCACGATTTCGAGAAGGTCCTGGCCTTTGCTGGTCCCGATGCGATCCTGGATTTTGAAATCGGTGTAGTCCTGGATAGCCTCGCTGTATTGCCCGTAGTAGGCCATCTGACGCTTCATCTGCTCGTCGAGGTTGAGCATGTCGATTACGATGGGGGCGATGGCGACGACCCGCGGGTCCGCGGTGGCGGTGAGCCAGGTAGTCCAGCCGCGTTTGGAGGCGCCCGTCACGACGAAGTGTTTCACCGGAGTCTTCTTCTCCGCGCGCGAACCGCAGAAGTCCTGGATCGAATCCATGGCACGCACGGCGCTCTTGACCATGGGGCATAGCAGCGGCCAGGAGGGGTCGCCGGTTTCGAGGTACTTGTTGTAGGTGTAGGCGATGATCTCGTCTTCGGTGCGGGTGCGAGACTCGTCCTTGAACGAAACCGGCTCACACGGAACGCCCTGCAATATTGCGACGACGGACTTGGTCTGCATCGCAATCATTGCGATGGGGGGAGGGACTTCGGAGGGGATCTTGTCATGTCGGTTGTTGCCGCCGGAGACGACGAGGAGCGCGGTATCGTGGGTCACATTGTCGGGGACGATGATCGTGACCCAATGTTCCCACTTGGACGGGGCGACGTCGCCTTCGCGCCACGTCTGCGACGTCATGTCGAGCACGTGGGCCGTCATGCCCTGCATGGGGATGGTTTGCACGGCTTGGTAGCGGTAGGATGGGTCAGGCTGGTCGACATATTCTTGGAGCCCGCCCGCGCTGGCGAGCTGAATCAGAAGAAGACCGGCGATTGCCAGGCAGACAGTAAATGCACGTTGCTTAACCACGACGAAATCCCCCTGTTTCGCCGACGACTACCTGACGTGCCGCCAGCCGTTTTCTCTAATCCCGAGTGAGTTCCCCTGGAGCGCCATCCCAGGCGCCGGACGGGCCGAAGTCGTACCGGTACGTCTCGCGGCCGGAGACATCGGTACGGATGGTCGCCGAGGCGGCTTCGGCTTCCACCCGGTTGGTCACGCGCGGGCTTTGAAAGATGCGGAACTCGTATTGAATGTAGCCTACGTAGCCGCGTTCGCCATAGGAGGTGCGGGTGAGAGGACGCGCATCCATCGGGCGATAGGTTTCGTAGGTCTTCACTTCTTTGTAGTACTTGCCGGAGAGGTTTCCCTCCTCCTGGAACTTCACCTCGCCGTGACGGCGTTCGAGGTTCATCCGTTTCAATTCGGTTTTGCCAACGTTGTCGAGACGGCTCATGACCTTGTCGGTGCCGCTTTCGTAGCCTTCGGGCTTCTCGCCGATACCGAAGTCGTATTTGACCTTCTCAACAACGCTGCCACTGTCCGAGGCGCACGAGGCCATGAGGACGCAGACGAACACCGCGCAGACGATTCTCACCGAAGAGACTCCTTTTGGGTGGCCGGATGGCCGGAATATGTGCTTTCGAGGTTACGCACGGGCAACGGATGATTTTACCGTAGCGGGGAATGTGGTTCAATTCGGGGAAGAAATCGGACGGATTGGACGGATCGGACCGATCCGGCGGATTGGGCAGAGAGGCTTGACTCTGCCCCCACATGGTTGTTGTATAGGACAAGGCTCGACGCGCTCCTGGATTGAGCACAATTGGCACAGGCGGGGCGATGATGCCGTAGCGGTCCCGGAGACTGGACCGTGGGCCAAATGGACTCATTGGGCCTGAGTGCATGGGAAAGAGGAAGCGCTGCGTTGGTGCACGCGGAATGCTGGATGCCAGTAGCAAAAAGGGCCGTACGCCAAAGGCCACGGCCCGAATAGGAATGCAGGAACCGGCAGTCCCTAGCCCGCAGGGTCGCCGGGCTAGTCCGCGGTTCGCAGCAAACGGAACCCGACATCGAAGAGTTGTACATCAGGGTTGCGGAAGTCACGATTCGGCGTACGGCAGTCCAATGCCGCGTCGACATAGGACCCTCCACGCACAACCCGACTGTTCCCGGAATCGGTCCCGACGGGGTTGGTTACGGCGTCTGACGGGTAATCCCCGTATTTGTCTTGGCACCATTCCATGACATTTCCGCTCATGTCCAGGAGGCCCCAGGCGTTTGGCTCCAGTTCCCCCACCGGTTGGGTGGCGAGGCTGTTTTCTGAATACCAGGCGTTGTCGTCGATTTCCGTCTCAGCAGCGTCGTTTCCCCAGTAGAATCGAGTCGTAGTCTCCGCGCGGCAGGCGTACTCCCATTCTGCCTCGGTCGGCAGACGGTATGTGGCGCCGGACACGGCAGTATTGAGCACGACAAGGAAATCTTGAACGTCTTCCCAAGTCACGTTTTCGACGGGTAGATCGTCTCCCTCGTTACTGGACGGGTTTTCACCAATCCAATCTATCCACTGCGACTGCGTGATTTCGTGCTTAGAGAGCCAGAATCCACTTGTCAATGTCACCTCGTGCAGTGTTTCGTCATCTTCGTGTCCCGATTCGATCGCGGGACTGCCCATCGCGAACGTGCCCGGAGGACACCATTGAAACTCGATGCCGTCAAAGGTGCGGGTCGCTCCTGGAATGGGATCTCGGCCGCCGGAAGGGCACCCGGTCGATAAGGCAAGACTCGAAGCAACCAGCGCCAAAACAATAGGACGGTTCATTTGCTTCATGTGGACAGACTCCTTGGGGTTAGGCGGACTGTTAAGAATCTGCTGCGCGACGAGCTGGTCAAAAGAACTTTCGCTCCTGAATTGGCTGACGCCCCGTAGGGGAGGCGCCGGCCTATTGGTCAGGTCGCAGAAGAAATGACAGGGACGACGGGAATACTGACTGCCAGGCTATTGCGCGTTCTTGGACTACCTTGCAGACGTATAGTAGCGGCGAAGGCGGATCTTTGCAATGGGAGAAGTGAGCAATGAGATCGGACTGATCCGGCGGAGCGGGCAGACAGGCTAACGGATGAAATCGAGCAGGCTGGGCTGGATGACCTGCGCAGCCGCGCTGAGGGCGGCCTGAAATGCGTTGCTCTGGGCGTTGAGGTTGATGACGACATCGGCGAAATCGGCGTCGATGGAGTCCGAGAGGAGTTCTTCGAGCTGGATTTGGAAATCCTCCAACTCGAGTTCGGTGCGTTCGAGGCGGTTTTGGACGGCGCCGACCCGGGACATGGCCTGGCTGAGCTGCTGACGAGCGGTTTCCAGTTCCGTCAGGCGGGCGTCTTGCAGGCTGGCCTGGTCACCGGAGAGGAGGTTGTCGCGGATGTCGATCAGGGTCTGGAAGATATCCTGAGAGCTCTGGAAGACCGTTGAGCCGGGTTCGTTCGTGGTGACCTTGATGCCGTCCCCCACGGCGATCTCGATGTCCTCGGTGTTGCCCTGGTACGTGACCGCGGTGATGTCGCCGTTGACATCCCGGGTGACATCGAAGGCGGGGGTGGTTGTTCGGGTGCCGCCGAAGATGTAGAGGCTGCCGGTCTGGTGATTGGCGGTGTTCACGGCGGCTTCCAGGATTTGGTTGATCTCTTCGGCGAGCGCGTCGAGCGAGGTTTGATCATTGGTGCCGTTGGCCCCCTGGAGGGTGAGTTCGCGGGCGCGGAGCAGGTTGTCGGACATGGTCTGGATGGCCGTGACGGTTTCCTCGAGGCGCGGGCCGATCGTGGAGATGTTTTCAAGGTATTGTTCGTTCTTCGCGATGGTGGCACGCGTGTTGATGGCGCGGCGGGCGTCGATGGGATTGTCAGAGGGGGCGTTGACGCGCAGGCCCGTGGAGAGCTGCGTCTGCAATTCGAGGATGCGGCGGCTCTGATTCTGGATATTGGTGAGGGCCCGCTGTGCGAGGATTCCCTGGGTAACGCGAAGTACGCCCATGATGCCGGTGTTATCCTCTGTGATCCACGAGCACGGGTTGCTCCGTGCGTGTGGCGTAATCCGAGCCGCTGCTGTTGTAGCTCATTCTGGACTTCTGGTGCTCGTTCCGGAGCGCGTCAATCAGGCTGTCGTTGACACGTTTCGATCGGCGCATCACTTTTGCATTTGCGCGGACGGCACGGCGCGTTTCCTCGATCGTTCGCTGCATACGGACCTGGATATCCCGGAGGCGCGTCTTCCAGGGCTCGGGCGTCACGGCGACGAGATGAGTCATGGTCTGCTCGTGGGGAGGCAGGCCGAAATGCTCGACGATGGGCTTGAGGGTCTCATGGCGTTTGGTTTGTGCCTGAATGGAGTCGCGTATGAGTGTTGAAAGGGCCTCGGTGCGCGCGGAGATGGCATCGAGATCGCGCACGAAGACAGCCTCGCGCTGGGCATTACAAACCGCCAACACGTTTCCTTGGCGTTCGATTTCGTCGTCCAGCAAATCGCACAGGGTTTCCAGCAGTTTTTCCACGAGCGTATACTCCGTCTCGCCTCTTTATCGGCAGGCACAACTGTCCACTTAAGTGGACAGATCGAGCATGGCGTGCAATCCCCCATCTCGCTGATGAAGCTGTTCGCGCACCATTTTCGCAATGCCCAACTGTCCGCTCTTGGCAATTTCGCCGCTGAGCGCGTCGTTGAACATGTCGCGTTCGAAGTCCGAGGCGAGTCCGCTGTTGAACAGGCCGTCTTCGGGGACCGTCGCCTGCATTTCCTGGAGGAGCAGGTAGGCGAAGAAGTGCTCCAATTCCTCGGTCACCGCGGTTTCGCGAGACGCCTGATTGAGCGCGGCCTCGGTGCGGACGGTGAATGGCGTCGCGAGTGGGTTGACGTACAGCACTACATGATCTCCAAATCCGCGTCGAGGGCCCCGGCCTCGCGGAGGGCCTGGAAGATTGAGATCATGTCGCGGGGTGTGACTTTCAGGCGGTTGAGCGCTTTGGCCACCGAGGCGGCGGAGGTGCCGTTCACGGGCATCAAGGAGCCGGGCTCTTCGACGGCGAGCAGATCGGTCGTGGCGGTCACGACGGTTTCACCTTCGGAAAGCGGCGCGGGCTGGCTGACAGCGGGCGTGGTCGCGACTTCGATGGTCAGATTGCCATGGGCCACCTGACATGGTTTGATCATGACGTCGCCGCCGACGACGAGGGTGCCGGTTCTCTCGTTGATGACGACGCGCGCGGGCAGGGCCGCTTCGACCTGGATTTCCTCGACCTTGGCGATGAAGCTGATGAGTTGGCTTTGCTCATCCTTGGGGATTCGCACGTTGATAGTGCTGGCGCTGAGGGCATCCGCCGAGCCAACGCCAAACTCCCCGTCGATCGCGAGACGCACATTCTCGGCGGTTTGGAAATCGGCGCGTTTCAATTGGAGGATGATGCGTTCGCCGTCGGTAATGGTGGACGGGATTTCGCGTTCGATGTAGGCGCCCATCGGAATGCGGCCCGCGGTGGTGTGATTTTTACGCACAGCCGCGCCGCCGCCCCCTCCCCCACCTTCGGCGTTGAACCCGCCGACGGACACGGGGCCTTGGGCGAGGGCGTATACCGTGCTGTCCGCGCCCGCCGGACCCGGGCCGTAGAGGTAGGTTTCGGTGAGGGTGCCGCCTTCGAGACTTTCGCAATCGCCAATGGAGTTGACGCGGACGTCGATGCGCGTGCCCTCCTTCGCGAATGCGGGGAAGGTCGCATCGACGACCACGACGGCCGTGTTTTCGGAGATCAGGTCATCGAGTTTGTCGACTTCGATGTCAAAGCGGTCGAGCATGCGCAACTGGCGCCGGACGGCGTCCACGCTTTTGTCGCCGGTTCCAGCGAGACCGACGACGAGACCCACGCCCTTCAGCGGGTTGCCTCGGGCGCCCTGGATTTCGCAGATGTCCTTAATCCGTGCCGCATGGGCGGTTGCCAGTGGCATGGCGAGGGCGGCGGTTAGTGCAAGAAACCGGAATGCCGTGTTCATACTGTTCCTCGCAGTCATCAGTACGGTGAGAACCAATCCAGGAACCGCGTGATCAGGCCGCGGCGCTGGTTGTTCCAGAGGGGGCCTTTGCCTTTCAGTTCGACAATCGCGTTGGCGATCTGGGTGGAATCGACGGTGTTTTCGGGGGTCACATCTCTGGAACGCACGACGCCTTTGACGAAGATGCGGGAGTCTTCGCGGTTGACCGTGACGGTCTTTTCGCCTTGAAGTTCGACGTTGCCGTTCGGCTGGACACCGGTCACGGTACAGGTGATTGTGGTGATCAAACGGTTTGTGCGCTTGGTCTGGCCGGTGGTCCGCTGCTCGTTTTCCGTCTCCAACTGCCAGTTGGGGAGTTTCTCCGCATCGAGCAGGCCCAATCCGTTGGGTTTTGGGGACACGAGGAACGAGTTCGAGTCCGCGTCGGCGGTGGACTGAACGTCCGATTCCTTTTTGGTGTTGGTGTTGGCGTCGGTCTGCGCCTGGATGGACTCCCGGACCAGCACGGTGATGATATCGCCTTTCTGGAAGCGGTTCTTCTTCATCGACACCAGCGTTCCCTGGCGCGCGACATCTTGCGTGAATAGTGAGTCGCCCAGGGCAAGGGACGCGCCCACGCAGCTTAGAACGATCAGGACTCCGATTCGCATGAAAAGACTCTCCCTATTCGACTATGACGACGCCGTCGCCTCGAACGGTTCCCTGAAATTCCTCTTTCGAATCCGGATTCATACAGACGATGACGTCTCCTGCGCAAGCATTCATGAGCGCGCGGGCTTGGGAACGGACCACCAGGCCGCCCGCCTTCGCTTCGACAGTGACATTCTGATTGCGTTTGACGAGTTGGCGCGGCGCGAGTTGGCGAGAGGTGATGACCTGGCCGGGGAAGATCGTGCTGCGCGCAACCTGGCCGGCTACCTCATCCATGCGCGACAGGACACTGCCCTTGAGCATGGACATGGCGCGTTTCTCGACCTGGATGTCCGAGGCCGAGATCAGCTTTCCTCGCGGAATGTCCGTGGCGGCGACGAGCACGTCGGCGTAGGCTTCGATTTCCGCACGCAGCAGGATGGTGCGCTTGACCTCGCCGTCGACCTGGATTTCGCCGCGAAAGACGCCCGGGCCGACCCAGCGGTACTGCGGGTTCGGCCACCAGCGGATTTCGAGGGCACCGTCGGGCACCATGATTTCCTGAGTAGGCACCGCGATGTCGATGCTCGTGTCGTCCGGGTTCCAGGGCATCTCGCTTTCGATGAAGGTGCGGAGTTCCGCGGACATCATATCGGGGGTCAGTTCGTTGTGCAGGGTGGTTGCGACCGTGCTGGCGGGTCCGGAAAACGTCAGTGTGTCCACAGGCAGACCGGCGGTCGCGATGCGCGATTTCAACATGGCGGTGTCGAACTTCTTGGAGCCGCCCGGTATGGCGGCGGGCGCGAGTTCCACGAGGGACAACGCTTCCGCGTGCTCGCCCTGGATGTCCGCGATGTCGCCGAGCGTGACCTTGGGGCCTTTGACGTAGGCTTCGCCTTTCAGGGTAACGGTGTCGGCGGCGCCGAGGGCAGCGATGGCGAGCATCGCCATGAAGCCTGCGAAGACCTTGCTCATCTCGTGCCTCCCCTAGCGCCTGTTAGCGCCGTACGTTGTTCGCGGTTTGCAGCATCTCGTCGGATGTCTGGATCACTTTCGAGTTTGCTTCATACGCGCGCTGGGCGATGATGAGATTGAGGATTTCTTCCACAACCTGGACGTTTGAGTTTTCCAGGAATCCTTGGACCAGAAGGCCGTTGCCGTCCAAGCCGGGTTCACCGGGAATTGGCGGGCCGGATGCCTCCGTTTCCAGCAGGATGTTGTGCCCCATGCGCGCATCGAGGCCGCCATTGTTGATGAAACGGACCAGTTGAATGGTGCCCAAGTTTGTTGGAGTCGGCGACGCTTGAGTTGTGGCTTCCACCACGCCATCCTGGCCGATACTGACGACGACGGCATCCTGAGGGATCGTGATGCCGGGAGTGATGGGGAATCCGTCCACGGTTACCAGGGTGCCGTTGTTATTGACGCGAAAGCTGCCGTCACGGGTGTATCCCGTGGTGCCGTCAGGGAGGTCTACCTGGAAGAAGCCTTCCCCTTCAATGGCGATATCCAGGGTGTTGCCCGTTTGATTCAGGTTTCCTTGGGTGAACTGCTTGGCGACGGAGCCAAGTCGGACGCCGTGGCCAATTTGGATGCCTTCGGGGAGGATTTCCCCTGCGCCAGTCTGAGTTCCTGCAGGCCGAACCGTTTCATAGAAAAGGTCTTTGAAATTGACACGGCTCTTCTTGAAACTTGTCGTGTTCACGTTGGCGAGATTGTTCGCTATGGTGTCAATGTTTGTCTGCTGTCCAATCATGCCGGTGGCCGCGGTGAACAATGCCCGGATCATGTGTCATGCTCCTTTGCTAGGCCGGTGCGCCCACATCGCTGATGAGCCGCCCCATGGTTTCGTCGACGGCATTGATGACTTTCTGATTCGCCGTATACGCACGAAGGCCGAGAATCATCTGGGCCATTTCAGCGGGTACCTGAACGTTGGAGGCCTCGAGGGCTTTGCCGGCTACAGATGTTTCCGTCGCCGGGGCGGATTGGGCGAGGGCGTCCTCTGAGGCCGCGTAGAGGTTGTCTCCCTGCCGTTGGAGCAATTGCGGTTCGGCGAATTCGATCAGCCGGAGCTGGTCGACCTGCTGGCCATCCACCCAGATAGTTCCCGACGAGTCGATTTCGATGTTTCCGCCGGATACGTCGATGCCGCCGCCGCCGGCGCCCTGGATCTTGTAGCCTTCCTTGGTGGCGAGCTGACCTTCGGCATCGATGGTGAAATCGCCATCGCGCGTGAAGCGGTCACCGGCGGGCGTGCTCACGCCAAGGAAGCCGGGCCCCATGATGGCAATGTTAAGCGGGTTGCCTGTGGCCTGAATGGGACCGCCTGCGAAGTCGGAGTAGGTTTCAATGGTCTTCAAACCGCCGCCGGGTCCACGCTCGGCGTTGTACATCTGGGCGGTGCCCATCTTGCCCAGGAGGACTTCATAGAAGCCTTCCTGGATGGCGTTCTGGCGTTTGAAGCCGGAGGTGGATGCGTTGGCGAGGTTGTTGGCGATAATGGCCTGGCGTTCTTCCATGGCGATCATGCCTGTTGCCGCGGCGTACAATCCCGGTATCATAGGAGCTAACCCCGTTTGGTTCCCATTGCGAGTTTCTGTATCGCGACGCCCGAAGGCGGTCTTTTTAAGGGAGGCCCGGCGGGCGTTTAGGGATGGGACAACGGTTAGGGAGACCGCTGTCCACGCCGGGCCAACCACTCACGGTAGGCCTGCTATGGGGCAGACCTGCAGTGAAAGGAGCAACGTTTGTGCCAATCTGTGAGTAGTGCGACAGGTACAGAAAAATGGGACTTTGCGAAGAAAACGGGCTGGGGCGGCGGGAGTGGGTTGTGAAAAAGCTTCCGGTGGGCGGAACTTTCTGCAGGCGGATGGGGAGGGGAACACGGACTTGCACGGACTGACACGGACGGGCACGGACAAAGACAGAGAGAGGCTTGCCGCGGGGATGCCGCAGGCGGCATGCTGGGCAATGGCGGAGGCCAGAGAACGAGTATGAAGAGCGGGCAGTCAAAGCGGGATCTCAGGGCGCGGTTGCTGGCGGAGCGCAGGGCGCTGGGCGGTCAAGAGTGCGCGGTCCGGAGCGAGGCGGTGCTTTCGCGGCTTCAGACGTTGCAGGAATTTTGCCGTGCGCCGCTCGTGCTGATGTATGTGGCGTCCAAGGACCATGAGGTGGATACGCGCCCGCTGCTCGATCTGCTGGCGGCGCAAGGGCGCACGGTTGGTGCGCCGCGGGCCTTGGGCGGTGGGGCGATGGAATGGCACCGTGTGAGGCAGGTGTCCGAGCTGGCTGTGGGGCGATTCGGCATTCTTGAGCCGAAGGACGGTTTGCCGGTGTTGGACTCGTTTCCGGAGGGGACGGCGGTTTTGGTGCCGGGCATTGCATTCACCCGGCAGGGTGACCGGATCGGATACGGGGGTGGCTACTTCGATCGTTTTCTGAATGCGTTCACGGGCGTGTCGATAGGTTTGGCGTATGACTTTCAGGTTGTGGAGCAATTGGAACTGGAAGCACACGACGCGCCCGTGTCCATCGTTGTCACCGAGAGTTCCGTCTATCGAAGGGCCGATCAGGGCACGTTCAAACCGGAGATCTGAAGGACCCGCTCGACGAAGGACTCTGGAGGGTCATTCTCGGTGGCGGGCAGCCAGTGGATACGCGGGTCAGCCCGGAACCAGGTAAGTTGGCGCTTGGCGTAGCGGCGGGTGAGCATGATCATGGCGTCGCGTGCCTCTTGGAGGCTCTTCTCACCGCGCAGGTAGCTTGCGAATTCGCGGTACCCAAGCGAACGCAGCCGGTCGATCGCGGGACCGTGGCCCGCGTCGAGCAGGGCCTTTACTTCATCGATGAACCCGGAATCCAGCATGCGGTCCACGCGCTTGGCGATGCGGTCGTACAGCACTTCCCGGGGATAGTCAAGGGCCACTTGTATGGCGGGCAGGGTCGGGCGCGACTGCTGGTGCTTTCGGTGGTGTTCGGAGAGACTCGTGCCCGTCAGTTCCTGGACTTCGAGGGCGCGCACGATGCGGCGCAGGTCGTTTGGCTGGATCAGTTGAGCGTAGTCGGGGTCTGTGTTCTGCAGGCGTTCGAAGAGGGGGGCGACGCCGTAGGCTTCGGCCTGATCGTGCAAATGACGCCGGACCGGCTCACTGGCGGGAGGGCCTTCAAAGAGGCCGTCCAGCAGAGCGCTTACGTATAGTCCGGAGCCTCCCACGACGAGTGCCGTCTTGTTCCGCGCGTTGATGAACTCGACCATGGGCCGGGCCTGACGTTCGAATTCACCGGCGGAAAACGGCTGGTCGGGTTCCAGGAATGAGACGAAATGGTGCTTGACTCGGGACTGGTCGGCCGGGGTGGGGGCGCAGGTGCCGATTTCCATGCCTTTGTACACTTGCATGGAGTCGGCGGAGATGATCTCCGTGCCCAAGCACAAGGCCAGTTCGACGGCGAGCGAGGTCTTGCCCGAAGCTGTGGGCCCGACTACCGCGAGGATGGCAATCACTGTCGTCTCCGGAAGCTCTTTTCCATTTGAACCTGTGTCAACTCGGTGATGATGGGGCGGCCGTGAGGACAGGTGTACGGGGGCTTCATCCTGCGGAAGCCGTCGAGAAGTTCGCGGCGTTCCTGGGGCGAAAGGCGATCGCCGGCTTTCACGGAGCCCCGGCACGCCTCCACGGTCAGGCGCAACACGTCCGCCATGAAATCCTCACGGCTGAACAAGTCACCTTGGGCCAATTGATCGAGTATGCGATAGATGGCATCCGCTGTTTTCGATTCTTCGTAGAGATGGCAGATGGCTGTAACCTGGAAAGTGCCGCCGCCGAACGGTTCGATTTCGATGCCCAGTTTGGAAAAGAGCGGTAGATTGCTCTCCACGAGTTTGGCGTGTGAGGGCGGCAAATCGACGAGGATGGGCACCGCGAGTTGCTGGGCCTGGTAGTCGTGGTCTTCGAGATCGGCCCGGAGGGCGTCGTACGTTAGCCGTTCGTGCAGGGCATGCTGATCGATGATGAGCAGGCGGTCGTCCTGGGGCACCAGGAGGTAGGTGTCGAACAACTGCATGGGGGCGTCGCTGACGTGGTCCATCGGTCTATAGACGGCGAAGGGTTCCACCTCCCCGGACGTGGTTTCGGAATGGACGGCCGCAAAGTCCGTCTGCACCGGGGGCGAGGGTTTCTCGAGCGGCGGCTCCTGTACGGCGAACTCCACAGAGGAGGACTCGACTGGCTCCGCGGCGTCCCACTCTTCCGGAGTGAGAAAGGGCTCGGTCGCCGGTTGTTGTGCGAGGTCTCGGAGTGGTTCAGGCGAAACGGGTGCCCGCTCCGGTACGCGCTGTGCTGGGGCTGGCCGCTGGCTCTCCATGAGTTTGCTCAGGCGTTCGCGCACGAGTTCGCGCATGGTTTCGCGGGTGGCGCGCTCGTCGCGGAACCGGATCTCCCGCTTTGCGGGGTGGATGTTTACGTCGACGAAGCGGGGGTGGGTTTCGAGCAGCAGAATGCCGACAGGATGGCGCCCGATGGTCAGCAATGAGCGGTAGCCGTCTTCAAAACCATACTGAAGGGAACGGTTTACGACGGGCCGCTGGTTGAGGAAGAAGAACTGATGCGAGCGTTGAGAGCGCGACAATTGCGGGGTGCCAATCAAGCCCGTGATGCGAAGTCCCCCCCGCTCCACGTCGATATCAACGAGGTCTTTCAGGAAGTTGAGGCCCCAGATCAGGGCGACGCGTTCGCGCAGGGTGGCGCGTTCGGGGATGTCGAGCAGGGTCTTGTCGTTGTGGGTGAGCAGAAAGGCGACGCCGGGTTGCGCGAGCGCGTGCCGCTGGACGACGTCGATGCACTGGCTCAATTCCGTGGTGATGCCTTTCAAGAACTTCGCGCGCACGGGAGTGTTGAAATACAGGCGGTTGACCGAGACGCGAGTGCCTTCGGGGGCGGCGACCTTCTCGACATCGCGCAGGACGCCGCCTTCGACGCGGAGGCGCGTGGCCTCGGTGTCCCCCGTGCGGCGCGTGACCAGCTCGAAGCGCGAAACGGCGGCGATGCTGGCCAGGGCCTCGCCGCGGAACCCGAGCGTCTGGATGTTGTCGAGGTCGGCGGCCTTGCGAATCTTGCTGGTGGTGTGGCGCTCGATTGCCAGTAGCGCGTCCTGCTCAGACATGCCGTGGCCGTTGTCGGCCACCTCGATGGTACGGCGGCCCGCGGCGACAAGGCGGACCTGGATGCGCGTGGCCTGGGCGTCGAGGGCGTTTTCGAGGAGTTCCTTCACCACCGAGGCAGGGCGCTCCACCACTTCCCCCGCGGCGATCTTGTTCGCCACGTTCTCGGGAAGGACTCGGACAGGCGGAAAGGTGGTTCGTGTTTTCATGCGCGGTTCCTGACGGCTATCTTAAAGGAGCACGACCGCCGTGGGCAACCGTGACGGAATGCACTGTGGGCCAAGTGCCTTCCGGGGAATGGGAATCATGGGAGGCATGGGAAGTATGGGAGGAACAGCTCCCGCCCTGCGTGCGGGGAGGGTTGGGGAGGGGTCTCTTCAGCGCAGGCGACTGTGCGTCAATTGGACATGACCCTGGATGCGCTGCTGGGTTCATCGTAGGGCGTCACGCGCATGAAGAAGCCTGTGAACTGAATTCGGTCGAACACCGCGGTCTTTGGTATCTCGGAACGGCCATTTAGGGGGTCGCCGATGACGTAGTGGTCTTCGTCTTCGCTGAGGATGGTGATGAAGTGTCCGGCTTGGCCCATATTGATTCCCGCGATGCTGGGAACCGGAAGGGCCTGCAAGAGCGGGTGGGCGAAAATGAAGTCCACTTTCAGCCCTCGCTTGCGGAGCGCCCGCGCCAAGTACCAGTTCTCGGTTCCTGAGACGTAGGTGTAGCACTCCTGGGCGATCTCGCGTTCCGTGGCGTCGATACCGTACAGGCGGAGCATGGTGGCTGCGGATGCCGCGCCACAGCTTGCGGTACTTTGGAGGCACACGCCGTCGCGCCACTGGTTTCGGTATACCGAGGGGTCAACCGGCGCGAGTATGGGCTTGATGTAGGGCGCGGCCAGGCCGAGGGTAAGGATCATGAGCATGCCGACGGTCATCACATGCGGGTTCGCCCGGAGACGGACCGCGTAGTTGGCCAGCGTGCCCGCGAGGATGCCTGCTCCCGATGCTGCGAGTTCGGACAGCGGCAACGTGCGAAAGGTGAAGAACAGTGCCCATCGGTCATACAGGTGCAGGTAGTACAAGGGCATCAGAACGCCGGGGATCGCGAGGAGGGCACCAAACACAAGCCATCCGATCTGTGTCCGGGCTCGTTCTAGACGGGCGCAGACCCGGTAGCCGGCGAAAAACAGCGCGTACCCGAGAACCAGCGCCGGAATCAGCATCGGATTGAAATGCACCGCGCCTCCTTGCGTGGTTCCGTTATTTTGCGCCCGGCAGCAGATGTTTCAGGTGCTGGCCGGTGTAGGAACGCTTTTGGCGGACGACCTCTTCGGGGGTGCCTTGGGCGACGATTTCTCCCCCTTTGTCACCGCCTTCGGGTCCCAGGTCGATGATCCAGTCCGCCGTCTTCACCACGTCGAGGTTGTGCTCGATGACGATCACCGTGTTGCCGCTTTCCACGAGACGGTGCAGAACCTCCAAGAGCTTGTCGACGTCCACGGCGTGGAGGCCCGTGGTAGGCTCGTCGAGGATGTAGAGCGTGCGGCCGGTCTGGCGCTTGGACAGTTCCGTGGCGAGCTTGACGCGCTGGGCTTCGCCACCGGACAGGGTGGTCGCGGCCTGGCCGAGCTTGATGTAGCCGAGGCCGACGTCGTTCAAGGTGTTGAGTTTCGACGCCACCGCGGGGATGTTGCGGAAGAACTCGCAGCCCTCCTCGACGGTCATGTCGAGCACCTCGAAAATGTTCTTCCCCTTGTAGCGGATCTCGAGGGTGTCGCGGTTGTAGCGTTGGCCCTTGCACTCTTCGCACGGTACGTAGACATCGGGCAGGAAGTGCATCTCGATGCGGATCACGCCGTCGCCTTCGCAGGTCTCGCAGCGGCCCCCTTTGACGTTGAAGCTGAAGCGGCCCGGCTGGTATGCGCGGGCGCGTGCCTCCGGGACCTTGCTGAAGATCTCGCGGATAGGCGAGAACAGTCCCGTGTAGGTGGCGGGATTCGAGCGCGGGGTTCGGCCGATGGGCGACTGATCGATGTCGATGACTTTGTCAATGTGCTGGAGCCCATCGATGCGGTCGTGCTTGCCCGGACGCGCGCGCGGCGCATCGTAGACGCTGCGTTGGGCCGCAGGGAACAGAGTCTCGTTGATGAGGCTGGACTTGCCGGAGCCGGACACGCCGGTGATGCAGGTGAAGATTCCGAGCGGGATTTCCACATCGATGTTCTTGAGGTTGTTGTGCTGCGCGCCCCGGATCACGAGACTTTTCTTGTTGGGCTTGCGGCGTTGTTTGGGCACGTGGATCTTGAAAGTGCCTTTGAGGAACTTGCCGGTCCAGGAGT
>JADLGB010000122.1 GCA_020849535.1 Candidatus Hydrogenedentota bacterium | reverse complement strand
GAATCCCCCCCTCTCCGCCATATTTCTTCCTGTCCATTCATTGCCCTGCCAGAGGTGAGCAGTTGCTGCGTCCAGGGTTTGGAAAAGGACGAGAAGACATCCCCTCTGATGTGGAGCCCCTCCCATACTTCCCATAGCTCGCATAATTCCCATGCCTCGCATGCGTCGTCGGGGAAGACCCCAAGAACCATGGGCAAGGATGCCCATGCCACCTCACTCGCAGCGAGGCGCTGCCGCCGATGCTGTGGTACGATGGCGCGTGGATGGAGCACCCAGTCTTCGCATCTCGTGGAGAGAGGAGCAATCAAGGCCATGCGCGTTCTCGCAATCCTTGCCACAACGTTGGTTCTCGGTTTCGTCGCCGTTTCTGAGATGCCGCCACCGGACGCCACCAACTGCTACGTGCCCATCGAGGGCGGGTGGCGACTACACATAGGCAGTGCACCCGCTTCCGCGAGTCTTGATCCAAAGACGACGATTGGTGTCGTGCAAGATAATCCGCGCACGCACCGGCGCCCGCTTTTCCCTCCCGCCGACCGCACGCTCATCTGGAGCGAAGACGAGCTTCAGAGTCTCAAGCGGTACGGCTTCCGGCCCCTGGTCCTGGCGTACATGGAGCCACGTTTTCTATTCGACTTCCATTCCGCGGGCGGGCTGCTCGGCCACTTGCGTGTGGGTCTGAAGAGCGAAACGGCGGCCAAGTGGCTGCACGAATGGGCGGATATCGACGTGTCCTACGTGGATGGCCGAATGGACTACACCGTGCGGGACGCGGCGTTTCCCGGAGTGGACGTGGCGCTGTCCGCTGTCCCACTCGCGTCCAGCGCGGGTCTCGCGCTAAGCATCACGGTGAGCGGCGGGGAAGGCTGCGACCTGGTATGGGCGTATGGCGGAGCATCCGCGTTTTCCACGAACTGGAACATGCCCGCGCCGGAGTTCCAGTACGCGCCGGAGCAGTGCGCCAAGGATGAGTGGACGCTGGATGCGAATACCTTCACGCTGCGCCGCGCTTTCGACAAGAACGACGTGTACATGCAGGAGGTGTTCGCGGCGGCGCGCTATCTGCCCGAATGGAAGGCGGTCATCCTGGCCGGTAGCAACTGGGGAGGACGAAGAGGATTCGCCGCGCCAGCCGCGTTTCTGGAATCGCCTTCTTCCTTGCTGACTGCGGCCGAATGGAGTGATGCGCCTACTACTCGCTCGAACGTGGTTGTCGTGGAGACCGGCCCTGTACCTGCTGACGGCGCACCACTGTATGTCGTGGTTGGGATGGGCGGCGACATTGCGCAATTGATCGCCAATCCTCAGGCAGCCATGGATGCGGCGCTGACGCGAACGCAAGGCATCGCTTCGCGCATCGTGACCCACACCCCCGACCCGTATCTCGATTCGGCGGTCCGCATGTTGGCGTTTTCGACGGAAGGCATCTGGGGCGACACGGCCATATTGCACGGGGGGTGGTCGTGGCGCTTCGCCTATCTCGGGTGGCGCGGATGGTACGGACCCATGTGCTACGGCTGGACGGAGCGCATCCGCAAGTCGATCGAGAATCACACGACACTTGGCTTAGTCCGCGAAGGGCCGGACCAGGGCGCGCTGGGGTCTCTGCTCGAATACGATCCTGGCGTCTTTTACAACATGAACGAGGTCTTCCTCGACCAGGTCCGGCAGTACTACGAGTACACGAACGATGCGGAATTGATGGAACGCATCTTCCCCGTGTTGCAGGGGATTCTGGCGTGGGAAGAACGCCGGCTGCAGCCCAACAACGAGTGTCTTTTCGAGAACAGCCTGAACACGTGGATCAGCGATTCGCACTGGTATCCAGGCGGGCAGTGCACGCAAGCGTCGGCGTATATGCTGGGCGCGAACAACTTTCTCGCAACGCTGGCCGAGCGTCTCGGAAAGGATGCCACTCCCTATCGCCAGCAGGCGGAGCACATCCGCGGCGCGATGCAAAAGAAGTTGTGGATGCCCGAGCGCGGCGTTTTCGCGGAGTATCTCGATACACGCGGCGCGGGCTTGCTTCACACAGAGCCCGAACTGCCGACCATCTATCATTCGTCGGAGTTCGGCGCGGCGGACGCACGCCAGATTGTCTGGATGCTGCAATGGGCCGATGCGAACCTCAAGTCCGAGAGCACTCCCGGCGGCGGCAAGCTCGTCTGGAGTTCCAACTGGTATCCCAATCACGCGCGCAGCTACACACACAGCACCTACGAACTCTCCTACGGCGAGCAATTCAATCTCGCGCTGACCAACTACCTGGCCGGCCGCGCCGACGAGGCCTACGCGATACTGCGGGGCACATTGTGTGGTGTCTACAACGGCCCCACGCCAGGAGGACTCGCGTGTCACTCGTTCGTGGATGGACGCCAGCGCGCCAACGATGAATTCGCGGATGCCATCAGCATGTGGGGCCGGGCCGTCGCGGAAGGCTTGTTTGGCATCGCGCCTAACCGCCCCGAAGGGTATGTAGCTTTGTGCCCGCAGTTTCCCGAAGGTTGGAATGAAGCATCGATTGAGTCACCGGCATTGAACTACACGTGGCGCAAGGATGGAAACACGGTGAGCATCGAGTGGTCGTCACCGGTTGACACCAGGGTGCGTTTGCGCCTGCCCTTGGATGCGGACAAAGCGGATGAGGTGCTGGTGGATGGCACAAGCACAGAGGCTGCGGTGGAGCCGGGGTTCGCGGGTGTCAACTGGCTCTTCGTGGAATCGACTGCCGGTACTTCCGGGGCGTTTCAGGTGCGATATACGCCCGGTTTCATGGAGGTGCCTGCTCCTCTGCCTGGGCGCGTTCAATCAAGGCCGCAACGCGCACCATGGACACCTCCCGGCGAGGCTGGAAAAGACCTGGCGCAATGGACCCTCATCGATCTCGCCAGTATCTGCAACGCCCGCGTCACGGATGTGCTGCAGCGGGTCACGGAGGCCGCGCAGGCTCCGGCGATGCCGGCCAGCCAGGTTGGTTGGGACTACTGGAAGCAGCACTTGTTGCAGTACCACGGGAGCCGCAATCAGGAAATCAGCGATGCGGCGTGGCGGAACAAGACAGGGCCGGACGGTATTGCCTGGACTGCGGATGGCATTCCCTTCAAGACGTCGAAGGAAGGACCCAACATTGCTGCAGTGACACGCGGAGGGGGATTCCCATTGGAGATCTCGATTCCAATCGCGGCACAGGGGAAATCACTCTATCTGATGATCTCCGGTATGACGTTTCCTGTGCAGAGCCACGTGACGAACCTCCGGATCACGTTGCGCTATGCGGATGGCAGCGAAGCCGTGCATGACCTCGTGAATCCATTTGACATCGGCGATTGTTGGAGCACGTGGTGCGGACGCTACCACGATTCCGCAGTCAACGGATTCGAGAACATCGGCGGACGCTCGGGCCCGGCTGGTTCGATCGAGGTGCAAGACCTGACACAGCCGGTCGCGTTGGATACCGAGGCGCAATTGATACGCCTCGATTTGAAGGAAGGAGTCACTGTCGAGTCGCTGCGCATGGAAGCAGTCGCGAACGATGTGATCTTCGGTATCATGGGCGCGAGCGTGCGCAGGTGAGCACGTAGTTACCGAACGGCCGCGCAGCATCCGGGAGTTGGACAGAAAATGATTGATTGGTTCCCTGGCCAATCCTTGTAGGCTCCCTCAGCAGCGAGAGCGCCCGCTCCCGCCATCACCCGCAGTAACGTTCCAGAGAAGCACCTGCCAGTCCCAAATAGCGTTGATTAGCTGTCTCATTGGCCTGAAAGGCCTACGTACTCACAGCCCAGGCTAGCCTGGACCGCAGGGAGGGGCTAGCCTGGGTCAAAGCACCTATCCATGATACTTCCCCGAAGGGGATGCATAGACCGAATGTTATTGAACCCTTACAGGGTAGTAAAGACTTGGTCCTGTACCCAGGGTAGGACTTCGCTGCGCTTCGACCAACCCTGGACTACTAACTTGCAGGATCGCAAGAAAAGCTACGCACCTTCTATGCGGCTTTCGAACTAAGTTGGCCTACAGTCGCATGCACCGGAAGCATGTTGGCCTTTCAGGCCGTTCGAGCGCCGCGTGTAGCCACAGCCCTGGCAAGGGCGTAGGGAGGTAGCCACGGGTGGAGCCGAAGGCGGAACCCGTGGATGGATGCGGCACCATGCGATCAAGCCCCAGCGCGGGCGGGGAAGTCCAAGCGGCTGAGGTCAGCCCAATTCAACAGGAGCGTTGGAAGGATACGCAAAGAAGTGATATCGGGACCGTGGTGGAGAATCCTGCGCCCCTCCGGGGCTTTCGTAAGGAGAGGGCATGGATACCCCGGGTTCCGCCTGCGGCTCCACCCGGGGCTATGCTCCTGCGCCCTTGCCAGGGCTCAAGATCAACGAGATGCGTGGCAGACGATACAGGCCGTCAAGTCGATCACTTGACCGAAGCGCTGTGCTGTCACGCCGCAGGCGTGAAAAGCGAGGCAGTACCAGAATGCCGTCCGCTTGCTTCTGCGCGTTTCTCCGCGAAAGCCACGCTTCTGCGTTTGAGTGTTCTCAAATTACGGGCGAGACGCCCGTACCCCTGTGTTGGTTCCTCCTTGCTGGACTCTTTCTTGAATCGGTGCAATCGGCGGATAACTCTCCTTGTTTGGTTGCGGCTCTGCCGCGCTGGGCTTTGAGTACTTTGGCCTTTCAGGCGATAGAAATCGCGGGATAGAGTAATCTCGCGAGTGGGCACAACTGCGTTGAGTGCACGACTATCCCTCTGACTATATGGCTCGACGTTCAAGGGCGTCCGCGCAGCCCGATTTGAACCGCACGCGACTTGGCAGGTACCGTCAGACTCGTGAGCGGTCGGGCGCTGACGTACTGTTCAAAACTCATGGGGGTTCGAGAGAAGTGCTGGCACTATTCTGTTTTCTGGCGGCTGCGGGGGCGCAAGTGGATCAGGCCGCGACGCCATTGGTCTTGGAAACGGACACGTTCCGCTATGCCATCGCCGCTGATGGAATAAGCGCGGAGTTCGTCGACAAAGCCAGTGGCACGAACTACTGCGATGCGGCCAGGAAGCTCCCCTTTGCGACGTGGATCGACGATACCGCGCGCCCGGCCACTGCGGCTTACCTGGTGGATGGATTGCTCGCCGTGCAGTTCGGCGATGCCGCGCGCGAGGCGCGATTCCGCGTGACCCCGCGGAAGCGCCGCCTCGAGTTTGAACTCGTTTCGCATACCGGAGGCGATTCGCTGCGGGAACTGCACTTCGCTGCGATTCCGTTGACGCTCGCGGGCAACCCAAGCGAGCCCTTCGCGGTGAGTCCACTCGCAGTGAATTTGGAAACATACTGCGCGGAAATTCCGGGGTTCACACCCACATTGACCGGGGCCAAATGCTTCGCCGCGCTGGGCATGAAGGGTGCGGCGCTGGCCGTGATTGGTTGTCCCGCGGGCGAGCTGCGCGATGCGCTCAAGGATGCCGTGACTGACGCGCCCTCGTTACCCAAGTCCGATAAGGGAGGACCTTGGGCACTGGATGCGCCGATCAACCAGCAGTCCTACTTTCTCGATGTTTCGGGAAAGGTAAACGAGACAACCGTCGACAAATGGATTGCCATGTTGAACACGCTTGGGGTGGATCAACTCGACCTGCACGGTGGCTATGCGTTCCGCTTTGGCGATTACGTGCCCAATCCCAAGGAGTATCCCCGGGGATATGACAGCCTCATAGCCACCGTGGACAAGCTGCACGAGGCGGGAATCGCCGTCGGTTTGCACACGTACGCCATGTTCATCGCGAAGGACACACCGTGGGTCACGCCGGTGCCCGACCCCGGTCTCGCCAAGGATGCCGTGTTCACGCTGGCGTCTGACCTGTCCGCCGAGGCGGACGCCGTGCCTGTGGTCGAGACGACCGAGAAGATGTCCGCGTTGACGGGCTTTCATCATCGCAACAGCGCGACCATCCAGATCGACGACGAACTGATCGTGTACGCGTCTGTGTCCAAGGAAGCTCCCTTCGCATTCACGCAATGCACGCGGGGCGCCTACGGCACGAAGGCCACGGCCCATGCACGCGATGCCAAGGTACACCATCTGAAGGAAGTCTTCGGCCTGTTCGCGCCGGATCCTTCGACGGAACTCTTCAACAAGGTCATCGAAAAGACGGCACAGACCTACAACGAGTGCGGGTTCGACATGATGTACGTGGACGCGCTCGACGGATCCGACGTAGTCGATCTGACGGGCGGCGGGCAGTTCGCCTGGTACTATGGATCGAAGTTCATCTTCGAGTTGTTCAAACGCTTGGACAACGCGCCGTTGTTTGAGTACAGCACGTTCGGCCATCACTTGTGGATCGTGCGTTCGCGCATGGGCGCCTGGGACGCCTGTCAGCGCGCACCCCAAACCTTCGCCGACATCCACATGCTCTCGAACAGCGAGTGGCAGCGGCACTTTCTGCCGACGAACCTGGGATGGTGGGGCGTGTTCGGGTGGAGCGGCGTGCAGCCCAAACGCTCGCTTCCGGATGATGTGGAGTATGTGTGCGGAAAAGCATTGGGGACCAACAGCAGCCTTTCGCTATTGCTGGGGTTTTCGCCGGACGCGATCTCCACGAGCTACAACCAGCAGCGGCTGGCCTCGATCATCAACCGGTATGAAACACTGCGGCTGTCGGGCGCGGTGACGCAGTCCGTGCGCGACCTGCTGGCAAAACCTGGCCATGCCTTCCACCTTGAAGGCGACACACCCGAAACGCAGGTGTTCCGGCCCGCGAACTTCGCGCGTCACGATCTGGCCGCAGTTGACGGCAGGGACACGTGGCAGGTGGAAAACCCTCACGGCGCACAGGTCCCGCGCATTCTCATCGAGACGCAGTTAGCGGCCGAAGGCTACAACTCGCCGAATTCCGCGCTGATCGAAGACTTCTCCGACTGTGCAAAATACGGCGAACTGACCGCGCGGGAAGGGGTAAGTGCGTCGTTTTCCATTGTGGACAATCCCGTCAAGGATGCCAAATGGAGCGCGTCGCTGGTCGCGACAAATACGAATGTCGAGCCCAATCGTGCGTGGGTGTCCGTCGAACGCGAGTTTGACCCCGCCTTCAGTCTCGACGGGAAGGGCATGGGTCTGTGGGTCCACGGCGATGGATCGGGTGCGCTGCTCAATCTGCAAATTCGTTCTCCCAAGCACGTGACCTTCGCCCTGTCCGAGCACTACGTGCGGCTCAACTTCGAGGGGTGGCGTTACGTCGAACTCATCGACACGGCGGACTATGCGATTGAGAAGTATGAATGGCCGTACTCGCAACCGAGGAGTGACTGGGAACACGATCTATCCAAGGCCATGAGCTTTGCGTATCCGATGTACCATGCGCATTTGAACTACGCGCAGATCGGCGCTCTGCGCATTGCCTTGAACGATCTGCCACCGGGTAAGGAGGTGCGCGTCTTTTTGGGACCGATTCGCAGCGTGCCGCACAAACCCGTGATTCTGCGGGATCCGGAGCTGACGTTCGACGGGATGAAGGTCCGTTTTCCTGTCGCCCTGGAAAGCGGGCACATGCTCGAGTTCACGCCGCCGAAAGACTACACCGTGTGCGACAAGGCGGGCGAAATACTCACGCGCGGGACGATTGAAACGGAGGCGCCCGTCCTGCAATCCGGCGCGAACACGATTGAGTTCGCATGTGTGCCGCCCCCAGACGCGAACCCCCACGCCCGTGTGACCTTGACCACTTTGGGGGATTCACTCGGCGAGTGAGCGGTTTCAGAACGCCTGCCCCAGTTGGAAGAGGCACACATAGCCAAAGACGACGAAGGCTAGCGCGAGTCCCAGAGCCAGGACCGGGTGAGCCCTGATCGATGGGCGCACTTCGGGTGAGAAGAATCGCGGCATAACCGCGTAGAGCACCCAGCCCACGGCGAGCGCTTGGAGAGGGGTAAGGAGAAGTCCATCCAGAATCGCGCTCAGTTGCACGAGAAAGACCGGCTTGAGTCCGAGCGTGTATACGATGATCATGTTCGATGCGGCGTAGAGAATCAGCACCGAACGGAACTGCGTTTTCCAAGGCCAACGCCCCACGCCTGGGATCAGGAGGCGGGCACAGTCAGACAGCAGGCGCGGCCAGCCCGCGAACTGGCCGAGCATGGTGCTTAGCATCGCCGCGAGCCCCGCCATTACGAAGAGGTGCGCGCCCCAGATGCCCCAGCGCTCGCCGAATATCCGCGACAAAGTCATGGCGACGTCGGGGCCCTCCGGCGCGATATGAAGCGGCCCAAGCACACCCGCGCCCGCGATCATGAAAGCCGCGGTCACCGTTATCCCAATGAGAACCGCCGTGGTCGCGTCCACGGTGACCACGCGGCGCCATCCGCGGAGCCGCTGGGCATCGGCGGAGTCCACAGCCAGCAGAACCGCTGGGTCCAGTGGTTGCCCGTAATCGCGGCCTCGTGTCATACCATAGCCGGCGCCCATCACCCAGTAGGTGTACCAGACCTGGCTGGCGAATCCGCCCGCGGCCCAGCCCAAGAGCGGCATGATCTCCAACCAGGGAGACGTGGGCCGGTCAGTGGTGGCCGCCCACGCCGGAGGCTCGGGGATGCGGAACCCGGCGACGCCGTCGAATATGGCGCGAAGCCCGGGCCACGTGGCGTAGGCCACGGTCAGGGTCCCCACAATGATCAGCAACACGAGCACCGACATGACGTGTTTCAGCGGGTCGTATTTGCCCCACCAGACAAGCGAGATCACCAGCAGCACGGCAATCCATCCCAAGATGAACGGAGGAAGCGGGATGAAGTACGCCGCGAACACGCCCGCCACGCTCGCGAGAGCCCCCGTGGAAAAGGCCCCGGCGCTGACCTGTCCAATGAAGACGGGCCAAATCACCCAATTACGGGGACCCGGCATGCGGCTCATCATGTCGATCATGCCTTCGCCGGTGGTGACGGTGTAGTGGGCGCCCGCGAGGCCGATCCAGTACTTCGCGAAGATGGCCAGGACCGGCACCCAAAGCAACGCCGTACCGAATAGGGCGCCCACGCGGGTGGACAGAATCACCTCGCCCGACCCGATGTACTCGCCGCACCACACGAGGCCCGGGCCGAGGGCCAGGAGGAGCATGAAGCCCCTGGGCGCCGCGGGCACTTCGATTCGCCGGTCTTCGTTCTTCCCCGCTTCCGCTTGACTCATACAGGCAATCATCGCCATTTGGGGCGCCAGCCGCAACTTCCCCCTGTTCGCTTGGTTTTCGGACGCGCAACGCAATACAATGGACTTCCTGGCGGCAAAAGGTGCGGAGTATCAGTCAACCCGCGGTCTTTTGCCTACCATCCAAGCGCGTGGTCTTAGCATTTGCTCATCCGGGAGCACGGTAGTTACACGATGTATGAAGTGCGTGTGAGATGATGAACCGTCTCGAAGCCGGCTACATTCTGGGGAAGTACCGCGTTATCGCGGAACTGGGCAGGGGCGGCATGGGTGTGGTCTACTCCGCGGAGGACACCGTCCTGGGTAGGCTTGTGGCGCTCAAGGTGCTTCCCGGAGACTTTCTAACTGACCGGGCATTCGTCAAGCGGTTTCAAACCGAGGCTAAGGTCATCGCTTCGCTCTCGCACCCGAATGTGGTTCACGTTCATTCCTTCGACATTATCGACGGGTTGCCAGTGATCGAGATGGAGCACATCGACGGCGGGCCCCTTTCCCGCAAGTTCCAGCACGCGGAAGTGGACACGGCCGACGTGATTCACTACGCGCACGGCGTGGCGTCGGCCCTCGCATACTGCCATGCGATGGACGCCGTCCACCGGGATGTCAAACCGTCCAATATCCTCATTGACAAGTTGAACATGGCGCGTCTTGCAGACTTCGGCATTGCCAAGGTCCTCGCGGAGCGCGAACAGTCCACGTTCATTCATTCCGTATCCGGTATCTTTCAAGGGACGCCGCTTTACGCACCACCGGAAGCCTGGGAAGGCGAGACTCCCACGCGGGCCTGGGATATCTATGGTTTGGGCGCCGTGATCTATCAAGGAGTGACGGGCAGCCCTCCCTATCAGGCGAACACCCCTTTGCAGCTCGCGAAGATGGTGGCCAGCTCCAGCATCCCCTCGCTGAAGAGCAGCGGCGCGGACGTTTCAGACGCGCTGGCTGAACTGGTCGATGAGATGCTGCGCCCGGATCCCAGCCGTAGGCCGGACAGTGCCGAGGTCATTCAACGCCGGCTGCAGAAGACTCCGGAGTTCATGTCGTACGCCTGTGACACGCGATCCATGCCGCACGCGCGGGTGCGAATCCGGCACAAGTTCCCTGGATTGCCCGCGAAACGGAAGCGCAACTTGGCGATTGCCTTGGTGGCTCTTGTGACGCTCTGCTCTTTGGCTTCTCTCACGTGGGCACTGAAGCAATCCACTCCGGATGCGGTGACCGCCCAGGAGCGCGACGAGCCGGCGGCCGGCGAGGTGACTGCAAGCGGGGCGGCGGCACAGGCTGAGTGGGATTCGCTTGCGGCATCGAGCACGATTGCCGATCTTGAAGCGCTGCAGCGGCCCTTCGTGGGGACGCGTGCTGTTGTGCTCGAAGCGCGCATACACGATGCGCCAACGCCGCACTTCGTCGAGTCGTGGCTAGTCGGCATCTCGGACAGCGGCGAGCCGCAGAAGATACTCGCCATCAGCGAGACCAGTCTGGCGGTTATCCAGCTATCGCCGGGCGAGCGCGAAGGTGCCTACGCGGCAGTGGGTGACTATGCGGGGTATGCGGACGCCGCCGCGTCAATCCCGCGGTACGGGACCCTTCGAGGCGAAATCGCCTGGCAGGCGACTGTGGATGGATGCATGGGAAGCCTGGTGTTCCTCAATGAGCAAGATGGCCACGCGACGGAAACAACGGTGGTGGCGACGGAACACACAGCGTGCAAGACGACCACTCAGTTCTGTGTCGAGATGGAGCGTTCCGAGTACCTACTACCGATTCTCTACCGTGAACTCTTGCCGAGAGATTTCGCATGGGCACGCGAGGTGGATGCCCTCCTCCCGAGTTTCGAGCGGGGAGTCGCACACGTGATTCCACGCGGGATGGAGGACGGGGTAATGGCCGTGGATGGCATTCTCAACGAAACGTTGTGGGAGCCGCTGGGCTCCAATGAAACGTCGTCAGAGTACGTGCTCTACGGCTGGCCTCGCGCCGCAAACCCGCGAATGTCCTTGTCGATCGCGGGTGAGACCCTGCTGGTCGCACTGACGTGCTCAGCGGGTCCGGAATCCGATGCCGCAATGTTGGACCTCTACCTTCAGGATACATTCCCCGTGCCGCTCTCGGCCGCGCCCGCACTCCACATCCAGTACTCGTGCGAAACATCGCAGACTCTCGCGGAGTACGGCACCGATCGATCGCCGGATGGGGTCCCCGCGTGCGAATTCGCGTTGACACGGAAAGGTGCCACGCTCGCCGTCGAGGGCAAGATTCCAGTCCAGAAGTTTGGGCGGCAGGCAACGGACATCCATCCTGGTGAACGCTGGCGGATCAACGCCGCGTTGACCACAACTGACGCGTCCGGACAAAGGACGGCCTTCTGCCGCTGGGGTTTTCCCGACGAAACACTTGGCCGGCACGGGGCGGTACTCATCCTGGATTGACGGGTGGACGTCCGCGTGGGGCTGGACGTTGGGTGGGCATGCGAAAAGAAGTGCAGAGGCAAGCGGTACGCCTCACCAAGGCCTGAGGGCCAGGAGCTGCGCGCAATCAGCACCATGAGGCAACCGTGGGAATGGGCGCCTTCGCGCACTGGCAGGTGCACATCTCCGTCAGCAGCGGCGGTAGTGCTGCTGTGTGCTGTCGCGCTTGCGTTCTGTCCGGAGCATGCAGGCGCCCAAGGTGCCTCAGATCCGCCGGCGCTACTCCCCGCCAATCCAGGGGCCAATATCCGGCAGATGGTTGCTGGAAACGGCAAAGTGTTCTTTAACGCCACAAACGCCATCTATGGCGAAGAGTTGTGGGTCTATGACGTCGAGAAGGGAGAAGTCACGCTTACGCGCGACATTGCCCGCTGGGGGGCGAGTTCGAACGCCGAAGTCCTCGATGCGTTTCGCGATGCCATCTACTTCCGCGCGGGTACCAGCAATTATGGCACCGAACTCTGGAAGAGCGACGGATCGGAAGTAGGCACGCAACTAGTCCTAGATATCAACCCTGAGTTCGGACAACCCAGCATACCGAGTTTCATGGTTCCCTTTCAGGACCATTTCATCTTCGTCGCCGACGACGGCGTGCATGGCTCGGAACTCTGGCGCAGCGATGGTTCCGCGTCCAACACACTCATGATTGCGGACGTCAATCAGGTACCCGGCGAGGGTGCCATTACCTTCTGTCCTGTCCGGTTTCGAGACCTGTTGTTCTTTCGGGCGAGGCACAGTTCGGAGGAGGGGGAGCTATGGTGTACCGACGGCACCCCCGAAGGAACCCGCCGCATCGATGTGGATGGACTGGCGATCGAAGGCTACCTGTGCCGGATGGTGCCACTTGATGACTGTCTCCTCTTTGGCGGCAGGACCGAGGAGAGCGGGCTGGAATTGTGGCGGACGGATGGAACGGTTCAAGGTACGACGCTGGTCGCGGATATCGTCCCGGGGCCGGCCGACTCGACGCCCATCGAAATGGCTCGCTCTGGGGATGCGGTGTTTTTTCAAGCGCGCGATCCAGCCCATGGCGCCGAGCTGTGGCGGTCGGACGGCACTTCCGAGGGAACCTACCTGATGGCCGACTTCGAGACCGGCCAAGCCAGCAGCGATCCCGGCGCGTTGGCGGTCGCGAAGGATCGATTCTACTTCGTGGCGGGTACCCTTGCGCATGGCCGCGAACTCTACGTGTCGGATGGCACTCCCGGCGGCACCCATCTGGTGCTCGATATCATGCCCGAGTCCGAGAGTGGAGATCCATATGCGATCGCGACGGCCGAAAGCCGCGCCTTCTTCACGGCCGAGACACCTTCTCTCGGGGAGGAACTCTGGATTACCGATGGCACCCCCGAGAATACGCGAATGGTGAGCGATATCTGGCCGGGACCTAACGGGGGCGAACCCTTCCGCACCGTGACGCTTGACGGCATCGCTTATTTCCAGGCCAACGAGGGTATACATGGTCAGGAGTTGTGGAGAAGCGATGGCACGGCAACCGGCACATACCTGATCGCTGATATCGCCCAACCTGTTACGACGCCTCCCAGTTCCGAGCCGTACATGCTCACAGCAAATGGCGACGAGTTCTGCTTCGTGGCGAGAGAGAAAGATGGACAGTGGCGCATCTGGCGAAGCGACGGCACGACGGAGGGCACCGTCCGCCTGTGTGACCTGCCCGCGGACTATAGAGCCGAGGCCTTTCTCGGGCTCTATCCGGCTGGGGGCGTGCTCTACGCTCTGTGTATGACTGAATCCGGGATGGCCCAGCTTTGGCGCGTGGACTGCGCAACGGGGGATTCCACAAGTATTGCCCGTATCGCGCTTGCTCCGGGCGAATCCCTGTCTGAATCCGGCCCGCTCGCAATCATGAAATCAAGCGCGTATTTCCGCGGGGTGGACAGCGAGCATGGGGCGGAACTCTGGAAGGTCGAGCATGGAAGCGGGCAGCCGCGTCTTCTCCACGACATCAATCCAGGCCCCGCGAGCGCGATGCCGCGCAATCTGAAATCTTCCGGCGAATGCGTCTACTTCGTTGCCCACACGGACGAGTACGGGGAAGAAGTGTGGGCACTCGAAGAAGACAAGCCCAGAATTCTGGCGGACGTGTGTCCGGGGCCTCAAGGATCAGCGCCGGGCAGTCTGCTTCCTGTCGGTGACGATGTGTACTTCACCGCGGACGATGGGGTGCATGGGCCCGAGATTTGGGTTGCGAGCCGTTCAGCATCCGGGGCGCATCTCGTGGCGGACATCAACCCCACTCAACATGCGAAGGCCACGCGGCCCTCGTCTCTGACGGCGCTGGGCGACACGGTGTACTTTGCCGCCAATGACGCCGTGCACGGCGTGGAACTCTGGATGACACGCGGAAACGCGGAGAACACAACGCTCGTGAAGGACGTGTTTTCGGGCCCGGCATCGTCCACCCCGGAAATGCTCACAGTCTCCGGCGACAAGTTGTACTTCCGCGCGGAGTCGGCGAATCTGGGCGTGGAACTGCACGTGAGCGACGGCACCGAGCAAGGAACGTATCTGCTGCAGGACTTGGCAGCCGGGCCGGCGAGCAGCCATCCGGCGGCCCTATACGCGATGGCGTCGCGTTTGGTCTTCAGTGCATGCATGATCACCGCCGACGGCCAAAGCGCCGGGACCGAGCTGCACTGGACGGACGGGGGCAATGTGATGGAGTTCGAGTTACACGGTGGTACGGGAAGCTCCCATCCGGACCATTTCCTGATTTTCCAGAATCAACTCGTCTTTTCGGCGGAGAGCGATTTCGTGGGCCGTGAACTGTGGTCGATCACATGGACTGGACCGGGTGTGAAACCCGAGGTGGAGCTTCTGAAGGATATACTGCCGCCGGAAATCGATGTTTTCCCACTCGCGAGCAACACGCGTAGCGGTAGATGACCTGCTTGACAGGTTGATTCAAATGGAAGTGACCGTGAAGATCAATGAAGCCTACGCCACAAGGTACCCAGTCCCCGTTGTTCCTTGCGCTCACCTTGTGCTGAAACCCCTCTGAGCGCTGAAAGCGCCATGCAACCTTAGCCAGGGGCAGAGCGAAGCGGCGCCCCTGGTTATGAAATATCCCAATGATCCAGCCCTGTAGGGGCGTCGCAAGGATGGGTATATCAAGGTAGTGCGGCGCCCCTTCAGGGCTCGGTCTATGGGGGATAATCTGACCCAGGGGCGCCGCTTCGCTCTGCCCCTGGCTAGAAATGCGGCACGCCTTCAGCGTGCAAGGGCAGACTCCGATCGCTTGGATTATCTGTCCAGCGTCCGGAATCCGTGCGATTTCATTTTGAACCCGGAAACAGTAGTTGAGTGCGCTCCGCGTCGTGAGGATGTATCGGCGCAACGCATTGCAAGGAACGGCGCCACTACCATTTGGGTGAGTGATATTTGACTGTCAAATCAGTGCTGTCCTCAAGGTTTGCCACGCTGTCCCCGCGTACGCGAGCATGACGGGCGTGGCGTTCCCAGGCTCAACTGCCGTTTTTGGATTAATACGCACTCTGAGAGCGGGAAGCAGGGCTTCGCCAGAAGTCAGTGGTGCGCCTTCGCCCGCAATGTGCGGGGATCTGAATTCGATTTCGTGGTAAGCTGACGCCATCAACGACACCGCAACCGGAGTGACCAATGAAGGCGCTTGCGCTCACCGCACAAAACACATTCGAGTTGCAGCAGGCGCCTGATCCCGTGCCGGGTCCGAACGAAGTCCTCGTGCGCGTCGCCGCATGCGGGATCTGCGGCAGTGATGTCCACGGGATGGACGGATCGACGGGGCGCAGGCGTCCGCCAATCATTATGGGGCACGAGGCGGCGGGCACGATCGAGGCCGTTGGATCTGCCGCGGCCGCCTGGGAATGTGGCGCGCGCGTGACGTTCGACTCGACCGTGTATTGCGGCCGCTGCGACTATTGCCGCGAGGGCCGCGTGAATCTTTGCGAGCAGCGGCGCGTGCTCGGGGTGTCCTGCGAGGAGTACCGGCGGCACGGCGCGTTTGCGGAGTATGTCGCCGTGCCTCAACATATCCTCTATCGGCTCCCCGGCAACCTCACCTTTGAACACGCGGCCATGGTGGAGCCCGTTTCCATCGCCGTTCACGCGGTTTCGCGAGCGCACGTGGGGGAAGATGACTCGGCGTTGGTTGTGGGGTCTGGCATGATCGGCCTGCTCATCGTGCAGGTGTTGCGGTTCAAAGGCTGCCATTCGATTATCGCCGTCGATATCGACGCGTCGCGTCTCGAGATGGCGGGCCGTTTCGGAGCGCATGTGTTGTTGAATGCAAACGAGGTGAACGTACCGGAGGCGGTGCGCGAGCATACCGGGGGCCGCGGCGCGGACGCAGCGTTTGAAGTTGTGGGTACGAGTGCGGCGCTGATGAATGCGATTCAGAGCCTGCGCAAGGGAGGTGGTGTGACGCTGGTCGGTAATCTTGCGTCGATGGCGGAAGTGCCGCTGCAGGCCATCGTCACGCGGGAACTCTCCTTGTATGGTTCGTGCGCGTCGTGCGGGGAGTATCCGGAATGCCTGCGTCTCATGGCCGAAGGCGCGATTGACGTCGCGCCGCTCATCAGCGCCGTGGCACCGCTTGACGAAGGGGCGGAGTGGTTTGCGCGACTGTACCACAGGGAACCGGGGCTGATGAAAGTCATCCTGCGCCCATAAGGAGTTCTTGCTGTGTCTGAGTCTGTCTTCGATCTGACGGGAAAGACCGCCCTGGTGACCGGAGCAAGCCGGGGACTGGGCCAGCAGATGGCGCGGGCCCTCGCGCGCGCGGGAGCGGACCTTGTCATCACAAGCCGCACGCGCGAGTCGCTCGCTGAGTTCCAGCGGGAAGTGGAAACCTCCGGACGCAAGGCCGTGCCCCTCGAACTCGACGTGCGGCAGTACGACAGCATCCAGCACATGGCAGACGCCGCAGTTGCGGCGTGCGGCCGGATCGATATCCTCGTGAACAACGCGGGGTGCAATGTGCGGAAGCGCGCGGCGGAGGTCACATGGGATGACTGGAATCTCGTGCTCGACACCAACCTGCGCGGGCCATTCTTCGTCGCGCAGGCCATTGCGACGCGCAGCATGATCCCCAATCGCTATGGGCGCGTCATCAACATAGGGTCCGTCACCTGCGTGGCGGGTTACGCGGGCCTTGGCCCCTACTGCGCGAGCCGCGGCGGCATCAAACAGCTCACGATGAGTCTCGCCGACGATTGGGGCAGTGAGGGTATTACGGTGAATTGCCTCGCACCCGGCTGGTTCAAGACGGCGCAGAATGCCGTCCTGTACGAGAACCCGCGTTGGGTCGAGTACCTCTGCGATCGAATACCCTTGAAACGGCCGGGACAGGCGCACGACCTGGATGGGGCGGTCGTCTTCCTCGCATCGGACGCGAGCGCCTATATCACGGGACAAACCCTGCTCGTCGACGGCGGCATCTCGACCGGCGCCACAAAGGCGACTGTGTAGGAAGAGAGGTGAGCCACAACTCTCTCAGCGAAGCAGCTTTGCCTCCGCCCAGTCCGCGTGATCGGCACCGATACCGTTGCCCGCGTCGCCTACGATCAGTTCGAGGCGGCGTGCGTTGGTGATGTCGACGTCCACCGATTCGGGCGCGTCGTTGCGGGTCATCGTGTCCGAACTCCACAGCTTCTTTCCATCGGCCCAAACCTCGAAGGTGATCGTTCCGTTGACGGCGGAGTCCGCGCCCGCAAGTGCCTGTAAACGCTTGTACGTGCCATCGAGCGCGTAGACAATGCGCGACGGCGCGTGCGCGCCGAGGCCGCGGACATATTGCTGGCCCGCGATGCGAAGCGGCTTGCCCCAGACGCTTTGGTTGCGTTCCAGTTTGCCCCAACCTTGCGTTTCACTTTCCGGATCGAGCGTGTCGAGAAACACACCGTTGATGCGCTCGACCGGTGCGGATTCCCGGAGCACGTTGGAGACTGCCGCGACTTCCGGGCATTCAAGCAGACATCCCGCATCCAGATATAGGACTTCGGGGGTGGGCAGGGCGTTCGCGTATGCGGCAGTCTCCGCACCCGGCTTTGTAGCGAACACCCACGCTGAGATGCGAATGCCTTCGCCGTCGGCTTCGCCCTTCAGAGAAATGCGGCTTGTGCCTTGCGGGAGGCCGGCTCCATAGAAGGCCCAATGCTCTGTACCTTCGATGGTCGATGCCGCGAAGCCCGCATCGGAGGATACGAGAGCGAGTTTCGTTTCCGCACCGTTGATCTCCGCGTGCAGCCGCGGCGCCGTAGATACGCCGGGTCCTTCCAACAACACGAGAAGCTGTGCCTCACCCGCAAGCACCTCAACGCTCGCCGTTGAGACGAAGCGCAATGTTGGCGTTGCGGGATTGATGCGGCAGATCCAGTCCGGACCGAGGGCAGGACCCTCCATCGTATACTCAACCCGGGCGACCTCGCTGGCATCTGATCTGACGTCGAGCTGAGTACCGATGACTGCGTGAGCGTCCGGCAGGGTATCCGCTGTGGCATCCGGCGCAATCGAGAGCACGAGCGTCTCATAGGGGGCCAATGGGATGTCGAGCGTGGCGCCGGGCTGCACGTCGCGTGCATAGCGCCGCGCCTCCGGATAGAGACTCACCGCGGTGAGCGGAGCGGTCCCCGGCCGCACGTCAATAGGCACATCAATCGTCGCGGGAGTCATCCATGGATTTCTAAGCAGAACGATACCGCGATTCTTGAGCCAGTGAGCATATCCGTATGGCTCGCGCGGCATGGGTGCGTCGTTCACAAACGCGGGCACCTTGCCATCCCGCCACGAGACCGGCAGGATGGGCACTGTGTCCGCGAGCACATCGGCGTTGGCCCGGCCCCACGACATCAGATCAGCCAACTGTTTCCACCGGCGCGCATCCATGAACTTGGGATTGATGTAGAGCGGCACGAAGGCGTGACCGCGAAGCAGGGTCGTAACGCCGTCGTTCAGGAAGGGGTCCTGGCTCTGGTGAATGATGCCGAGGACTTCCTGCGCCGCATCGGGAATGGGCAAGAGCGCAGCGCCCTGAAGATTAAAGAAATCGCGCGCGGTCGTGTAGGACTCGCGGTACACGGGAGAGGGCGAACGCCCGTGCGGCGCGTCGTCGCCGAAGGTGCCAATCACGGAGTTCACATGGAATAGCCACCATGGGCTCGGATTCCATCCAAAGCAGGTGGCCTCCAACCAGGTGTCGGGCGCGGCCTCGCGTACGGCCTCGAAGGCGCGAATTCCGCCTTCGGCGAGGGCTTCTGGAGCCAAGTCGCCGGGCTGGTGGCCGTGACCGGTCTGATCGCAGAACAACGCATAGCCATCGAGCTTGATGTGCCGGACGCCGTAGCGCGTCACCATCTCGACAAGCCGGTCGCGGTATGCGCCGCTGTAGCGTTCACCACCAAGACAGCAGATGCGCGTCGCTCCGGAAGCGTGGGACAACGGCGTGGTTTCGTAGCCTTGCTCCTTTGCCCACTCTGTGTCCAGCGCGGGAGGATAGAAGGACGACGGCGAGGTCCACAACCCCAGCCGCGCGTGCATGCGCTCCGACGCTTCACTGATGCGCGTGAAGCCTTCGGGAAAGAGCGCGGTGTCAATGTCCCAGATGCTCTTGGGCTGACTCCAGCCCATGTCGATGGCGAAAGTATCCAACGCCACGCCGTGCGCTTTGTGGAGGTTGTCCTCGAAGGACTGCATCAGGCCGAGAATCTCACCTTCCGTGAAGGGCACCGAGGAGGTCCACCAACTGTTGTAGTTGTAGTGCAATCCGCGCGGGATCGGACGGTGCGCCGTGATATAGGCCATGAAGGCCGTGCGTTCTTCGCCGGGCTTCGCGATACCGTATATGGCCTTTCGCGTCTCATACCAGACACCCGGTCTCACTACGAGTCCGGGTCGATGCGCGAGAACGACGTTGCTCCCTTCCACTCGCGTTGCGGCCACGGGGAATTCGATGCCCGCGTAGAATCCCTTCCAGAATGCGGGATAGCTTTGTGGTGGTGATGGCGTGTAAGCAATCGACTCGCCGGCAATCGTATCCAGGATGACCTCGCGCAGGAGAAGTGCGGCTTCTGTGCCTTGCAGCCGAAACCACGCCCGCTTTCGCAGCACATTGTCCTCGGACGACCATTGCAGACAAAGCGTCATTTCGAGCCTGCCCGCTCCTATCGGTATGGCCGGATACGAGACGGTGGCTATCTTGCTGGATACCAGGTCGCCCACATCGGTCGTGGGCAATACGGACGGTGGAGTCTCTCCGGCGTCGAAGACAAGTTTGGGCGCAGCCAGCGACACCTGGGCAGTGCAGCCGTCGTGCGATATGACAATGCCGCCGTCCACATGCAGGAATTCGACGGACTCCGGCGTTGTGACTCCCACCGCCGTCAGCACACACAATGAGCAGAGGTACCACATAGCGTCATGCCTTTCGTCGTGCCGCGCGTATCGGGTGTCGCGGCGTTACGGCTTTAATCCTGCCTTAGTACCGCGCAGCCGAACACACCACCCACTATTGTTTCGTGATTGGCCCGAAACGCAATGGTGATGTGTTCTTTCCCGTTCGTCAATTCCTGGGGGATCGGATAGACGTGATCCACGAGACTATCCGGACGTTCGGGCTTCAGGGTTGGCGTGGCGATGATTTCATCGTCGACCGTGATGTCAAAGGTGCGGCCCATGTCGCCACCCCAGTACGTGACCAAGAGTTCCGCAGGCGAATCCTTCGGCGCGGCCATCTGCCAACTGAACCAACCCCCGGGCTCCGCGTGACGATAGACGTATGCCGTGCCGGGGACGGCGCCTGCCGCAGTCTTCTCGCCTTGCTGATCGTGCAAGCGCTCGGAGCCGTGCTCGAACTCCCGGGTGAAAATGAAGACGCGGTCTACCTCGCGCAGGTACCGATCCCCTGCAAGCTGCAGCCCTTGGTGCTGCGGGCTATTCGTTTCGACGACCGGCCAATACAGGCCGTAGCGCTCGACGGTCACGTCGCAAAACGGGATGAACTGCATGTCCGCATTCGCGTCCTTGCCCCGGAAGAGCGGACGGTCGACTGCACCGGGTTCAAGCCACGTTTCGGGGCTGTCGGGGTTTCCCACAAAATAAACGGGCTGGACGGACTGCTTCAACGCGGCGACGCCCTCGTGATGATTGTCGATGCACACGGCATCCGCGGCGTGCCCATCATAGACACCCGCGAGCACCACAGGGCCGTAGAGTATCGCCACCTTCCGGGGATCGTCTGGCAGCGATTCTGTGTGGAGCTTCATGGGAAGCGCGACTTCCACGCGATCGCCTTCTTCCCAGCGCCGTGTAATCCGCAGCCATGGTTTCACTTCCTGGGGCTTGATCGCTTGCGGTTGTCCATTGACTCGGACTACGGGCGACGCGGCGATCCAGGACGGGACACGAATGTTCAGGGCCGTCTCCACGGGCACGCTTGCGTGCACAGTCAGCGCGGTCTTGTTCTCATACGGGAACGTGGTTTGTTGTTCCACGCGCAACCCCTTCTCTGTCCACTCCACGGTGGATGCGACGAACAGGTTGACGAAAAGCGACTCGTCGTCATGGAAGTAGATGCTATCACCGAGCTTCGCGAAAGACTCGATGCCCGTTCCGTAGCAGCACCAGAAGGCGTTGTCCGGCGAGCCGAACATGCGCGGATACCCGCTGTCCATCGGGACGTAATACTGCAATTGACCGGGCTCCGGCCCCTGGGTTCCCAAGATCCCGTTGAACAGCGCGCGCTCGTAGAAGTCGCCATAGCGCGTGTCGCCCATCCATTCGAGGAGGTGCCGTGTGAGTTTGAGCATGTTGTGCGTCTTGCAGGTTTCGTGATTGAGATGGCCGAGCGTGGCGGCAAGTTTTCCGGGTTCCGGCCAATGCTCGTACATGGTGCTACCGCCGGTCGCGTAAGTGCGAGTATCAACAACACGATCCCAGAAATAGATGGACAGATCGCGATAGCGCGTGTCGCCGGTGACTTCGTAGTGACGCGCCGCGCCGATGACTTTCGGGATCTGCGTGTTGCCGTGCAAGTACGCGAGGTTGTCATGCTCCAATGCGAGCGGTCCGAGAATCTCCGCTTGATCGAACGCATGGGCCAACTTCAGATGCTCGGGCTTGCGCGTGATAGCGTACAGATTGTGCAGCACCTCGGACATGCCGCCGAATTCGTTTCGCAGCGCGCGGTCCCACACGTGGATCGGCAAGGCGTCAATGCGTTTGCCAAAGTACGACGCCATGCGCTCGAGTACGTCGAGCGCCTGGGCGTTGCCGCAGAGCACGTGTACATCGTAGAGCCCGGCCATGATCTTGTGAATCACGTAGTACGGCGCCCAGACCGGCTGCCCGGCCTCGACCCGGTCGATGAAACTCGCCGGATATGCGGACACGTACTCGCCGCCCAAGGCCTCCTGGCATTTCGCGAACTCGGACACCATCGCATCGGCCCGCGCCTTGAGTTCTTCATCGCCGGTAGACGCGTACATGAGCGCACAGGCAGACAGGTAATGACCCACGAAGTGTCCGCGCACTTCGGACTCCGCCGCCTCCCACCCGCCATACGGAGCGCCGGGCGCGGGCAATCCCGCGTTCACCCAAAAGCAATGGAGGAGGCGGTCCGGTTCAAGCGCGTGCAAGTAGGCCCGGTCGCGTTCCTGCTCGTCCTTGAAGCGCCCGTCAAGCAGGCGAACCTGAGACAACGGAAATGCGCGCAACACAGGCTCGATCGCTTCCTGTGGATCCGCGGTCATTGGCGCGAAGAGGACCATGGTCAGTACCCCCAGTGTGAGCCCAACTCGTGCGTGCGAGGCCTTCATGTCGAATTCTCTCCCCCTTGTTTGCGGGTGTGCAGGTTGTCTTGTAGTAGAACGATCACTCCAGGCGCAAGGTCAACGCCAGCCAGTCTGCGAGAGCGGTTAAGCGCTTTGCAGCGTCCGCCGCCTCCGGGTAATCAGGCTTGTACTCATTCCATGCATTCCAGCATTTCCACAGCGTGCCGACAAGTTCCGCGCCGGGCACACCGCTGAATTCGGCCGCAAAATCCTGCACGGCGCGCGCTTTGTTGTTTGCATAGAGGCCGCGTACGCCCAGCGCCAGCCGGGTCAAGGCCATGGAATCCCAGATTGCCGTAAAGGCGACGACATCCGCGGGCGGTGTGGAGTGGTGTTTGGCCAAGGGCGCAAGAATGGGGTCGTCGATGCCCTTGAAGAACGTGGCCTCAGGCACGCTCGCGCGTGCGGCGTGTTCGCTCAGGGTCTTCATCAGAGCGGGCCACGCGGCCACCGCCTCCTTGCGCATGATCTCGATCACGCCCCGCTTGTCGGGATAGAGCGTGCCGCCACCGATCAGACCCCGGTCGTACGCGTCGCGAATTCGTAGGAAGAACTCATCGAGCTGCACCACGCGCACCTCTCGCTTAGGCAGGCGTTTCACCGCCTCGCGAATCGTTGCGAGCGTGACGTTATGGTTCACGAGGCAGAACCAGAAGAGGGGCCGGTTGGGATTCGCGTCGATGAAGTCGCACAGGGTCTGATACACATTCGAATCGCGATGAATCGCTTCCCCGCAGTAGATGTACGGCGCGCCGCCGCCGAGGTAATCCCGCTCGAAGGCCGATGCGCCCATGCCGCGCATGAATCCCAGGCAATCGGGCAGCGTCTCGCGAAGAAGCGGCACGAGGTCCGGCAGGTCGATCTCCTGCCACCAAAAGTCGTCATCCCAGTTGGCGATATACGAAACACGCAGACCCGCCTCATGCAGATAGCGTTGCGACTCGCGCAGATATCCTGCCGCGTCAGGATGCAGATACGGATAGGTGTACAGCGCACCGGAAGTCGGCGCCACGAAGTAGTCACTCTCCGTTTTCAGTTCGTAGAGGTGGTCCAGCACACCGGGCATCAGCTCCGTCGCGATGGGGAGCACCCCCCAGTTGTAAGGCAAGGCTCCGTGGTCCGGCTCATCGAATCGCTTCGCGTTGCGCTGCAACATGCTCCACACCGCATCGCCATCGGTGTTCATGAACGTGATGTAGGTTTTGGCCTTGGTCGGCGGAAGGTCTTCGAGCCGTAACCGCCGTTGGACACGTGGCTTTGTAGGTTTCTCAATAGCTTGGTGAATCGTGAGGTTGCGGCAGTTCAGCGCGCACAGCACGCTGTGACCGTGCCGCGCCGCCAGCGCCACGTATTCGTGCTCGTTACAGCAGATGCAGCGCCAGCCGAGGGCACAGCCCGGCGCCTGCGCGGCTGCGAAGACCCGTTCAGAAAGTGCGTACTCCTCGCGATCGCGCTTGCTGGCCGACAGATCGCACGTGAACACCCGGTGCGCCACCAGGAAGTCGCGCATGAGCACGCCGGTTGCGGTCCAGCTTGGATAATCCACGCATGCCCCGCCAATGAGACGTTGGTTCGCCTTCGCAAACAGGTTGTCCAGTGCCCACGCGTAGGCCTCGCGCCGGTTGGTCCAGCGCCCGGTGAGATCATCGACCTGAGCCAGTCCCAGTGCCTGAAGCCTTGAGGCCATACGCGGCGTCGCGGGGATGCAATCCGAGAGGCCGCCCTGCAGGGTGGCGATGTTGACGGTGTCCAATAGACCGTCGTCGCAGAGCACATATCCCTTGCACGATTCCGGAAAACGGGCGAAGAGTTGGAACGGCTCCTCCAGTGAAGTTACCTTCAATCCGTAGCGCGCATGGTAATGGTCGAGCCAGTATTGGTCGTTTTCTTCTCCGATGAAGTAGATGCGCGGATCGTCGCGGTTGACAAGACCCTGGAAGCACGTGAGCGCCGTAATCGCGTCCCATGGCAGGTCCGCGGCGAGCGGACAAGCCACGATCTGGCGCACCGGCGGCAGCGGGGGAAACAGGTCGTCGAAACTGTACGGCACGTCGCGACCGGGCTTGGGCACCGCGGATTCGGCGCTAAACGCACGGCCCGCGATCACCCACCCCCCGCCCGCCGCCATCAGCTCCATGAAGGTCCTGCGGTCCATCAGGGATTCTCCTGCCGGTTCGTCCCCCGGCCCGAATAGCGAAACTGGCAGCCATTCTAACCGCAGCGCAGCGTCCAGTCACGGCAGAATCCAACCAGAAGCCCCGCTCCGCAGCAGCACACTAACGCGCGATTCCGGCGCGCTTTGGAGTGCGGCGGCTTGCCGCTGCTTTGACTGAGCAGGCTTGCCTGCGTAATTGTGCTGAAGACGTGGTGCTAATGGCACTGCCCTGGGGACAGTAGAAATGAGGTCCTTCGCGGTAGCCCTGAAGAAAAGCAGCGGCAAGCCGCCGCACTCCAAAACCTGCGCACGAGTTGATTCTCTACTCCCCCCTGTCACTTGAACCACCCCGCCGGAACAAGGGATAGTGGTGCGTATGTCGCTTGGTGCCGGCGGGCACATCGTGCAGGTGCCCGCGGCTGGCAGAGGCGAACGCGGGGGGGAATTCTGGCATGTCCATACGGCTTGGCGCGCTCGACATTGTCGTCGTCATCATCTATCTGGCACTCGTCATCACCCTCGGCACGATGGTCAAGCGCAAGGCCGCGCGAAACATCGGCAGCTACTTCCTGGGCGAGCGGCAGTTACCGTGGTGGGCCCTGGCCATGTCGGGCAGCTCGTCCTATTTCGACATCACCGGCACCATGTGGATAGTCAGTCTCTTCGTCGTGATGGGGCTGAAGGGATTCTGGGTACAGTGGATCTGGGGGTTCATCATCCCCGTGTTCTACATGGCCTACATGGGCAAGTGGATCCGGCGCTCGGGCGTGATGACCGGCGCGGAATGGATGGAGACGCGCTTCGGATCGGGCAAGGCCGGTGAACTTGCGCGGGCCTCCTATACCCTCTACGCGGTACTGACCATCACCGCCTTCCTCGCCTACGGCGCGACAGGCATGGGCAAGTTTGGCGCGGTGTTTCTGCCGTTCAACGAGCACACCTGCGCGGCCCTGATCCTCGGCATCACCGGTGTGTACGTCGTGGCCGGTGGTTTTCACGGCGTGGTCCTCGTCGAGATCTTCCAAACCATCGTGTTGACCGCGGGCGCGATCCTCATCGCCTGGCTCGGGTTTTCACAGGTGACACCCGAGGCCTTGCAGGCCAAGGTGCCCGCCGAATGGGGCAGTATCGCGCCGCAGTGGCGGTTCGACTATCTGAGCGGAACGGAATACCAACTGTTCGGCGCGCTGCTCCTGGTGTGGGTGGCCAAGGGAATGCTGCTGTCCCTTTCGGGGCCGGAGCAGCTCTATGACTTCCAGCGCTTTCTGGCCGCGAAGAACCCGCGCGAAGCCGCCAAGCTGGGCGCGCTCTGGGGTGTAATCCACACCGTGCGCTGGCCGATGGCGATGGCGTTGGCGGTCATGGGCATCGTGGGCCTCGCGGAGCAGGGCGATCCCGAGACGGTGCTACCTGCCGTGATTCAGAACATGCTGCCGGCCGGCGTGCGCGGCGTGGTGCTCGCGGCGCTCCTGTCGGGTTTCCTGGCGACGTTCAACTCGACCGTCAACGGCGGCGCGAGCTACATCGTCAAGGACATCTATCAGAAGTACCTGCATCCCTCCGCCACGCAACGCCAGTTAATCGTGGCAAGCTATGCTTCGTCTGCGCTGCTCATCGTGTTGGGCGTGCTGGTCGGTTTCGCCAGCAGTTCCATCAACCAGATGTTCACGTGGATCATGGGCACCCTCGGCGCGGGCGTGCTCCTGCCCAACGTGCTGCGCTGGTACTGGTGGCGCATGAATGGATGGGGCTACGCGATCGGCACACTGACCGGAATGGCACTTTCGTTGGTGCAGGCCCTGACGCCGCAGATCTCCGCACTGCCCTTGTACGTGACGTTTCCTGCGATTGCCCTCGGGGTGCTTTGCGTCTCCGTGATCACTACGCTCGTGACGGAGCCGACAGACCGCGCCACCCTGATCGAGTTCTACCGAAAGGTGCGGCCCTGGGGATTCTGGGGTCCGGTCGCGCGCGAGGCGGGTCCCGCGCCTGCACAGGCGGGGATGGACTGGCTTACCATCGTGACGGGGATCCCGTGGTTGGTCGCCATGTATCTCCTGCCCGTCTACGTGGTGCTGCACCGCTACGTGGAAGCGGCCACGGCGGGTGTTCTGGTTGCCGGGCTTTCGATCGCTCTATACTTCGTGTGGTACCGCAAGCTTGAAAACGAATAGGAGCCGAGTATGACTTCACGCGAGCGCGTGCTGGCATCATTGAACCATCGTGAACCGGATCGCGTGCCGATCGATCTTTCGGGCCATCGCTCGTCCGGCATCGCCGCGATGGCCTACCCCAAGTTGCGCGAGGCCCTCGGCCTGCCGCCCGTGACAGTGCGCGTGTACGATCCCGTGCAGCAACTCGCCATAGTCGATGCCGACGCGCTCGACCGTCTTCATATCGACACCATCGAGCTGGGGCGCGCCTTCGCGCTGGAGGATGCCCACTGGGACGACTGGATCCTGCCCGACGGCACGCCCTGCAAAATGCCGATCTGGGCCTTGCCGGAGCGTAATGGAAATCGCTGGGTCATCCGTTCGAAGAGCGGCCGCGTCATCGCAACGATGCCGGACGGCGCGTGGTACTTCGAACAGGCCTACTATCCCTTCTTCGAACGTGGCGCGCTCGGAGATATCCCCACCGCGATGGACGAATGCATGTGGTGCGCGGTCGCTTCGCCTCCCGGGCCCCTGGCAAGCGGGCCGGAAGGCCTGCAACGCCTTGCAGCGGGCGCTCAAACACTGCGTGCTTCCACCGACCGCGCCATCATCGGACTCTTCGGCGGAAACACACTCGAGATGGGCCAGTTTTTCTGGCGCAACGACGGCTTCCTCATGATGCTGGCGGAAGACCCGGACAAGGTTCACGCATTTCTCGACAAACTTCTGGAGCTTCATCTCAGCAATCTTGAGCGTTTCCTCGGGGCCGTGGGCGATTCGATCGATATCATCTTGTTCGGCGACGATCTCGGCTCGCAGGCCGGCCCGCAGATCTCGCCCGCGATGTACCGCGAGTACTTCAAGCCGTGCCACCAAACCATGTGGAAGCGCGCCAAAGAACTGGCCGATGTGAAGATCATGTTGCACTGCTGCGGCGGCGTGCGCGAGTTGTTGCCCGATCTTATCGACGCGGGGTTGGACGCGATCAACCCGGTCCAGATTTCGTGTGCGGGTATGGACGCCACGAGCCTGAAGCGTGACTTCGGGAAGGACATCACCTTCTGGGGCGGCGGCTGCGATACGCAACGGATCCTGCCTCTGGGCACACCGGAAGAAGTCCGGCGCCACGTGCAGGAGCAAGTGCGCGCGTTGCGGACCGGCGGCGGATTCGTGTTTCAGCAGGTCCACAACATCCTCGCCAACGTGCCCGCGGAGAACCTCGTGGCCATGTACGATGCCGTGTGGGAAATGAAATAGAAGAGTCTTGAGCACGGCGAAGGATGTGGAGAATGAATTCCTCTCGCCAAGACGCGGAGGCGTAAAGGAATACGAAAGAATGAAGATGAATTCGGGTTCTGTTCTCCTTCTTCTCTGCGCCTTAGCGCCTTTGCGAGAGGCGTGTCTGAAGCACGTCTGCGAAATGGTCCCCGCCTTCGCGAGGATGACGGGGGCTCGGCGCTTCTGGGGTCAACCGCCGTTCTTGTTCTCATCTGTACTATTCACGCTCAGAATCTTGAATTCTTGTCGCAGTTTGGCGTTATCTTGTTTCTTCATCTGTGAAAATCTGTGCAATCTGTGGACGAATTCTTCATCCTCTCTCCGGCTTGGCCGTTTTAGCTCTCTGCGTTCGTTTGAATCGAAGACCATGGGCAGGGATGCCCATGCCACCTCTTGCGTCTCCTTCTTGAATCGCAGTAATCGGCGGATAGGTTCTTTGCTGTTTCTGAACGCTTCACGAGGTACGATTATGAATAGGGTATTCTGTGGGATCGCTTTTGCCGTGTTCTGCGTGGTCGCATGTGCCGCAGACGACGCCCCTTGGTCAAGCGCGAACCTACCTACAGCCGAGTACGAGGACGCGATCATGGCGTCCCCGGCCGAGGTCGGCGAAATGCGGGACTGGACGGCGAGCACGTTCCGCGGCGTGATGCGCGAAGGCGCGGCGCCTCGCATCGAACTGGAGGTCCTGCGTCAAGACCACAGCGTGCTGCGCTTCGGCGAATCGTGTATCGAAACCCCACTCACGATCGGCACAAAGTCCTTTGAGCATGGTTTGGGGACGCACGCGACCAGTGAGATCTCCGTGAAGGTGCCCAGCGGCGCGGCGCGTTTCATGGCCTCCGTGGGAATCGACAACAACCACGACACGCAGGGGACGCGCGGGACCGTTCAGTTCTCCGTCGAGATCGCGGGCGTCGAAGTCTTTCGCACGCCCACCGTTCATGGCGGCGAGGAGCCAGTTGCGGTGGACGTGAACGTGCCGGAAGGCGCGGACCGCATCGTTCTCAAAGTGGACGCCACGGAAGATGGCGCCTCTCACGATCAGGCCAACTGGGCGGATGCGCGGTTCATCATGAAGGATGGCGCTGAGCGCCGTCTCGACGAGAATCAGAGCCAGCTCCTGTTCCTCGGCACGCAGCCGCCGTTCTCCTTCGTGTATGGCGGAAAACCTTCGGCGGAGTTCATCGAGAGCTGGACGCGCGAGTCGAGCACGGAGGCGAAGCCCGATCGGACGATTGACACGGTAACGTGGACGGATCCAGCCACCGGCCTGCGCGTTACCGGCGTGGTCACCGCGTTCACACGCTACCCCGCGACAGACTGGGTGCTGTTCTTCGAAAACACGGGGACGCAAGACACGCCCATCTTGGAAGACATTCAAGCGCTTGATGTGCGCCTGAGAACCGGTTACATGCGGCACGCACCCGTTTTGCACGAACTCGAAGGCGACGCATGTGGTGAGCGGACTTTCCACCCCAAGGACACGTCACTTGAAGCCGGCAAGAGCCTGCGCGTGGCGCCCACGGGAGGCCGCCCGTCGTCCATCAGCGCGTTTCCCTTCTTCAACTTCGAGTACGAAGGCCGGGGCCTGATCGCCGCCATCGGATGGACGGGACAGTGGGCCGCGCAACTCGACCGCGCGGATACGGGCCCCACGCGTATGCGCGCGGGCATGGAGCGCACGCATTTCGTG
>JADLGB010000121.1 GCA_020849535.1 Candidatus Hydrogenedentota bacterium | reverse complement strand
GGAGAGACGGAATGAAGGTAGGTATCATCGGATGCAGCGGCATGGGCGCGCATCACGCGCAGTTCATCTGCAACGCGGGGTTCAAACTCGCCGTGTGCGGCGACACCATCCCCGAGCGCGCCAAGGCTCTGGCGGCGAAGTTCGGCGCGGACGCCACCGGCGACTGCATGTCCGTGTGCCGGCGCAAGGATGTGGATGTGGTCGCCGTGTTGACGCCCACGCCCTACCACGCGCCGTACGTGGTCGCGGCCGCGGAGGCGGGCAAGCACGTGTTTTGTGAAAAACCGTTTGGGCGCACGATGGAGCAGTGCGACGAGGCGCTCGACGCGGTCGAGAAGGCGGACGTGAAACTCTTCCTCGGGCACGTGGTCCGCTACTTCCAGGAATTCGAAGCCATCAAGAAGCAGATCGAGGCGGGCAAGGTCGGCAAGGTCGGCTTCGTGCGGACGTATCGCGGCGGCATCTGCCCGGTCGGCGCGGGCACGTGGTTCCGCGACTGGGAGATGAGCGGCGGCGTCACGATGGACACCATCATTCACGACTTCGACTGGATACGTTACGTGTTCGGCGACCCCGAGCGGATCTACTGCCAGAACCTCAAGGAGCGTTTCGGCGAAGCCATCGACTACTCGATGGTCACCATGCGCATGAAGAGCGGCATCATCGCCACCACCACCGGTACTTGGGCACACCCCGCGGGATTCCAGGTCAAGGTGGAAGTGTGCGGCGACAATGGCATGATTCAGTACGACAGCAATGAAGCGCCCATCAGTTCCATGATGCGGGCCAACGCGAGCGATACGCCGGGCATGATCGTCCCCGGCAGCCCGGTTTCGGTGAGCCCGTATCAACTGGAGTGGGAAGACTTCAAGCGGTGGCTCGAGGGCAACGGCGAACCGCGGGTGACTCCGGAAGACGGCGTGTGGGCGGTGCGTATCGCGCTGGGCGCGCTCGAGTCGGCCCAGACCGGACAGCCGGTCACGTTTAACTGAATGCAATCCGCAGAGCGACAAACAGGAGCGTGAGTGCCATGCAGCAAGTTCTACCTTACATAGTCGTGGCGGCAGCCGTGGTGTTGTTTGTGTGGATGCTATGGCTCGCGGCCAAGGGAAAATTGACGGCGGCGTTGCTGGTGGGCGCCCTATGCACGATGTGCATCGGGCTGTTTCCCGCGCTGCACCTGTCGTTCGTCGGCCAGGAAATCGCCGAAACGGTTCAAGGGGCCGAAGGCGTGCAAGAGGTGCAAGCGTCGCCGGTCAAGAACTACCTATCCATCGTTCTGTGGCTGGTCCTGTTTGCGGTACCCGGGCCTTTCCTGGCCGTTGTGGCCCAGGTGTTCTTCCGATCGATCAAACGCGTTCGCACTGCGAATGCTGGAGGAGATTGACTGATGGCGAAGTTGGGGATCATGAGTTTTGCCCACATGCACGCGCATGGCTACGCGGCGAGCGCGAAGGAACTGCCCGGTGTCGAGCTGACCGCGATTTGGGACGACGACCCCGTCCGCGGCAAGGCCGCCGCGGAACAGTACGGCGTGCCCTTCATCGCTGACCAGAAGGCGTTTCTCGCCTCGGATATCGGCGGCGCCATTATCTGCTCGGAGAACGCCAAGCACCGCGCGATGGTGGAAGCCGCCGCCCAGGCCGGCAAATGGATCCTCTGCGAAAAGCCCTTGGCAACCACCGTGGAAGACGCCAAGGCCATGGTCGAATGCTGCAAGAAGGCCGGTGTGGGCCTCGGCACGGCGTTTCCGTGCCGTTACGCGCAACCGCTTATGGCCGTGAAGGACGAGATCGCCAGCGGCAAGTACGGCGCCATCTACGCGGCGTCTTGCACGAACAACGGTAGTTTCCCTGGCGGCTGGTTCGCCGACGTGAAACTTTCCGGCGGCGGCGCCACGATGGATCACACGGTGCACGTGGTCGATCTGCTTCGCTGGATGTTCGGCAAGGAAATCACCAAGGTCTACTGCGAAAACGGCAACCTCATCCGGCACGGGATCGGCACGGACGACGTGGGAAGCCTTCACTTCGAGATGGAAGGCGGTATCAAGGTTTCCCACGTCGCGAGCTGGAACCGCGCGAAGAGTTTCCCCACCTGGGGCGACGTCACCATGGAGATCATCGCCGAGAAGGGCGTGGTCTCCGTGGACGCCTTCAACCAGAAGGTGAACGTCTACAACGACACCGACATGAAGGCGCAGTGGGTAGGCTGGGGCGACAACTGCGATTTGGGGCTGGTGCGCGACTTCGCGGCAGCCGTCGACCAGAAACGCGAGCCCGCCGCCACTGGTTACGACGGACTCAAGGCCGTGGAAGTCACCGTCGCCGCGTATAAGTCCGCGGCTGCCAAAAAGATGGTCGAGGTATAGCCGGGCGCGCGGGCCGGCGTTCGCGTCAACCCTGCTGGCAAGTAAATCGTTGACTGAAACGAAGGGCCGGTTCGTCCGTATACTGATGTGAAGGATCGTGCCCGGCCATACCCCGTGAGAAAGGCACTGCGAAGGCAGGACGCCATGGAGACGACAGTGCACCGCATACTTCTCGCATTGCTTCTTTTGGCCATTCTGCCCGTGGCTTTCCTGGGTTGCGGACTTGACGGCAAAGGACTTGTTTGGGGCAAAACCGTCTCAGGCGACGACACCCCCCCATTTCCGGATGACGGGGGCGATGACGATGGTGGGGATGATGGCGGGGACGACGGTGGGGACGATGACGGCGGGGATGGCGGCGGCGGTTCGACGGGGGGCCGCTTCGCGGGGTCGTGGATGGCCAGCTTCGGCGATGACCTGCCCCAAGGCGGGGGACGCCGCGAGTATGCCTTGCGCCTGAAGATTACGCAGGACAACAACGCCCTGACGGGCTCCGGCTCGATGCTCCGCTTCTACAACACGGGGTCCAGCGCCTTCGACTCCGAGCCGTTCGATGTCAAGATTTCGGGCACCGCGAGTAGTAATGACGCGACCCTTACCCTGAGCAGCAGCGGCAATTTCAGCAACAACCCCACCCTCTGGCTGCGGATGAGCGGCACTCGGATTGTGGCCCTGTACGCGGAACGCGACTCGAATCTCACCTTGGATCGCTCGGCCCATTTCGTGATGCATAAGGTGGCGGCCACCAGCATCGAGCAGACCTGGGCGGCAGCCTTCAGCGACGAATACGGCGCGGGAGGCGCGTTCACCTCGCGGGACAGGACCGGGGTGGTGACGTTAGATGCGGCCAACGATGCGCTTTCCGGCGTGGGCTCTTACGTCGAGCAACGCCCGGGCGATGTGGCTGAGGATTTCGATTTCGACGTGCTCCAGGGCTACATCGACGGGAGCGAAACGTACTTCACGCTGGGCAATTTCACGCCGGCCAGCGGCGAGGTGGATTGGTTCGGCTATCACAGTGGCAGCCTCATCGTGGCCGCATACGGCCAGTTCAACGCGTCCAACCAGTTGGCCCGATTTGGCCATGCGACCTGGTACCAAGCCGACGACCCGGACCCCGAGGATTTTGAGCGCGACTGGATCACGGCCTTCAGCGACACCGCCGGCGCGGGCAGTTTGATCTCGGACTACGTGATGGTCCTGGACAACCTGTCCGTCACCGGCAACTCGGTATCGGGTTCGGTGCTCGTGCTGGACCAATCGGATGCCGATCCTGAGTTCGTCGCTTACACCATCGACGACGGTGTCGTAATCGGTAACGAACTCGCCTTGAGCATGGCGCGTGGAGGCAGCCGCTTTTCGTGGAACATGCGCCTCGCCAACACCGTGCTCGTGGGTTCGTACCAGCAGTTCAACGGCAGCGACGAGTTCGTGAGCCGGGGTGTGGCCGAATGGCGCTTCGGCGGGGCAGGCAGCCTCGCGGGCACCTACGCGGCTTCCTACTTCGATTCGTCCACCACCAGCGGTACCGAGGATCGGGCCAGTCAACTCGCCATCCTCAATCTTTCCAGCGTCACCGATGACGGCACGATATCCGGCACCGGCACGGTCCGCCTGGCGGGCGAACAGAGCCGGCGGCAGTTCTCCATCGACGGGAGTGTCTCGAATAACCACATCCAGCTCATCTGGAGCGGAGCGGACCTCTTCGGCGACACCGTTTGGAACCTGCGCAAGGCAGGTACCTACCTCTACGGCACCTACACCAACTACGCGTCCAACAACACCAGCATTGAATTCCAGGGCAGCGCCACCTACCTCCGCGCCTCTAACTGAAGAACAGACAAGACCTCTCGCAAAGGCGCGGAGACGCCAAGAAAGAGGGCGCGCAGACGCGCGCCAATGGGAGCACAGCCACGCTGTGGCGTGGCTATGCTCTGCACTGGGTACTTCCATCAGCGGCGGTCGCTTGCTCTACCGTTGCGTCTCGGCGCCTTTGCGAGAGGATCCTCTCTGGGACAATTTCCAGTCGGTGAGCTTCGCACGAAGTCAACTTCACCGCGCGAAATCACAATGCATGGTGCCGCACCTTCAGCGCTCAAGATTGGAAGGGGCATCGTTTACCCAGGGCGCCGCTTCGCTCTGCCCTGGACTGATATGGCGCCGGCCTTTCAGGCCTCAAGAAGAAGCCGCGTAGTCGCAAGGCATTAAGTGTCCTGACCAGTACTTGAGTTGACAGTATCCCTTTGGCGTTGGTTACGTTTTCAGTTCGTTATGCTGCGGGTTCCGCCGCTGCCGCCGCCTCCGACGAGCTATCCGTAGGGCCCATTCTCGGCG
>JADLGB010000120.1 GCA_020849535.1 Candidatus Hydrogenedentota bacterium | reverse complement strand
GCCCTAATCGTTTTCGGCTTTGCTGAGGATGACCTGCCCGATGAGGCTTTTTCAAAGCGCGGGAACATCCTTACCTTTGGTGTGCCTCCCAGCCGGGTCGACTTGCTTAACGATATCGACGGCGTGCTGTTCTCCGACGCGAAGCCCCGGGCTGTCCGTGGGGATTACGGCGGTGTTGAAGTCAGCTTCATCGGGCGCGAAGACCTCGTGCGCAACAAGCTGTCCACGTTACGAGATCAAGACAAAGTCGACGCCACAGCGCTCTCTCAACCATAGTCTGCAGGCCGCTTGCCACGAACGGTGAGCGCACACGTCCTTCTCGGCGTGCCTCTTGCTTCATATCGCCACAACTATCTGGTATACTCGTTATCAGTGACGCGCCGCCGCAGCGGAGGAGTAGCTGGGCAACCGGTGGGCGTCTCCAAGGAACAAGATGATTGGCGCCGACTATCCTTCTGACGATCTCCTGCTGGTGTTTGCGCGCCTGTTAAGGCAAGTCGTTTGGCAGACGCTTCTTCCACTTCACATGCTATTCTGGGCTCCGCTGGCTCAGTGGGTTCTTCAATCTCGCAACACACGGCGGTCAATTGCCTTTGCGGCGTTCCTCATCTTTATCCCAGGCGCCACCTACGCATTCACTGTGTTCGAATTCAGTCTTTCGGTAAGTCCCTTCTTTTCGTGGTTCGAATTTTGGGTTCGTGCAACTAGCGGTGGAACGATCAGCTTCTTCGTTGTGTTTTGGTTCTTCACCGGAATCGGGCTGATACTGTGGGTATTCAACGCGCGCCTTGCCCGCAAAGGAGGAGTAGTGCTCGCGCCGCGCGCCACCCGGAGGCTCGTGCGATTCAGTGCTGTACTCTTTGTGCTCATGCTCCTGGTGACATACTATCTCGAAACCTACAAGACCCTTGAAGATGCGGTCAATGAGGGCAACATTAAACTGGCCGAACGGAGGTTGCGGTTCAATCTGTTAGGGGTGGATGCCACCGACGGTCAAATCGAAGAGATGTCCTATGGCCCGACAAGATGGCCGCTCCTGCCAATTGCCGTCAAGAAGGGCAACATCGCAATGGTGCGTCTCCTACTCGATAATGGTGCTATGCCGGAACTCAAAGACTATGGCTACGGCTACCCGATGACTGTAGGCATCGCTGCTATTCGGGGAAAACCGGAAGTCCTCGACCTGTTACTTGATCGCGGCGCGGACCCGAACCGTGCCCTGTTTGGTGCCGCTCGAGCGAATCGTGCCGACTCACTCCAAATCCTGGTCCAGCACGGCGCCGACCTAGGCACGCGCGATGAACACGGGAGGACGGCCCTTGACATTGCCATCGCCGCGCATGCAGAGGATGCCGTGCAGTATCTCACCTCACTGGAGAGCCAGTGTCAGGTTATACCGGCACCAGATCATGAAGGCTCGTGACGGGACACAAGGCATTACGGCCTGAAGGGCCATTCCATACTAGCCCTGGGCAGAGCGAAGCGCCGCCCAGGGTATCGCGGTCCCCCATAGACAAAGCCCTGTAGGGGCGGCCCTCTGTGTCTGCCTACAACCCCTTCAGCATCTCCGCGACCTTGCTTTCGTAGATCGCCTGCCACTCCGGCGCGAGGATGCAGTCACTGTCTTCCTGGGCGTTGCCCACGTTGCGGAGCTGCTCCGCGGTGGGCGCGTAGTAGATGTAACCGTTTGTATAGCCCGCGACAAAGGTCAGCGGGTGGGGCGACGCCTTTTTGATGTTGAGCCCGATCGGCACGGTCAATTCGCCCGGAAACGTGACGAGCACGAAGTCCCCGATGCGCAACCCCATCACCTCGACCGTGACCGTGCTGCTTCCCGCCGCGGCATTGTCCGCCTGGTGCATCTTCAACAAATCCAGGTTCGTCTGCACACGCGTCAGTTGTTCCATGGTGTGGATGTTGTAGATATATTGCTGGATGTTCGCGCGGTTCTCGGCATCGAGTTTCTTCAGATCGCCCCGGCCCATCATCTCCTCGTGCATATACCGGTGCGCGTAATACGAAGGGAACTCGTCGGACAAGCTGTATTTCACGGCCAATGGCAGAAAGGTCTTCAGATTCAGACTTGTACCCTTCAGCGACTCAACCAACCGCATGCGCTCCGCTTCCAACTCCGCAATGCGCTGCGCTGTGTTCGCCCGGGGCAGTTCGATGACCTCGTTGACAACAGTCAAGCGGTCATCCTCCTTGCTTTTCACGGTAGTCAGCGCCGCGAGCGTGCTGAGTCCCAGCATAGTCCCCAACGGTTCCGCATCGCGCGGGTGATCCACATCCTTATAGAAAGCGGGATTGATGTCCCCCGCGCACCCCTGCAGGAACAAGGCCGTTGCGCCTTGGCCCAATGCATCCTCGATCGCTTTTGAGGCAAACCCCGTCAGGTCCGCCGTATTGCCGCCGCTGGGTACGCCCTGTATCGGATGGCACGCGAAGTTGTAGACAACCGCCAACGTACGCCCGTCCTTCCTGTCCAGGCGCAGCACTCCTATCTGCGGGTCCACCGGGCCGACACTCGCGATGGCCTCATCCGGCGGGAGCGAATACGCGTGGCGGCTGTCCGCTTCTGTCCCATTCTTTAACGCGAACCGCCGGTTCTCCATGATCCGATCTTCGTGACCTGAACCGGCACCGACATCAACGGGGATCAAGTTTCCCGATGCTTCCGTGACCGCCTGGATCGTCTTCCCGGCCACATCCGCGCACACGACGCCATGGCAGTGACTGGCGTTGATGAGTACGTTTGCGGGATTCAGCCCGAGGTCCGCTTGCAGGCGCGCGCGCACGGTGGGCAGGTAGTCGTTACCGATATGTCCTATCTCGCCAAGGGCCACTGCGTCAACGGTGATGATGGCCACGGTCGTTGCGTCATTCTTCACGACCAGTGCCTTCACATACAACGGGTCATTGACCGGCCCAGCGTCCCGGTCCGTAATGTCGACTTTCGCAACGCCCGCCGAGAGCCCACCTGCATGCGCAGATGCAGCACCCAGTACGGCGAGGGCCGCACCAATGAAGAGCGCGGAGATTCCGAACGGAACGCGCTTTGCCACCGCAAGCATGGTAATCATGAATATGGCCTTTATGAAGTGTTCGCCAAAAGAACTGCTCGCAAACCACATCCTTGGCGCGCCAGCAGTGCGTGCAGTCTATCATGTCCCAGATGTCAAATACGTCCGCAGCCATTCGGACATGCGCTGAAACGCCTCGGCGGGGATGGTATGCCCTTGACGGTGGTTATACAAACCGATGCGCGCGGGCTCACCATAGAGGCGGTACACGGGAAGCGCCGCTTCAATATACGGCCATGTGCGGTCCCCATCGGCTACCGACGTCCCCGGCGGACCCGATTCGCCCGCGAGAATCAGAAACGGCCGTGGCGCGATCAGCGCCAGCAATTGGTGGTGATCCAGCGCGAAGCCGGGTTCGCGGATGCCGGCGCCCAGATACCAGGGATCGTGCCAGTTGGTGAAGGACAGCCCGATACCTCCTTCGCTGAACACGCCCGCGCGAACGCGTTCATCGAACGCCATCAGATACAACGTTTCCTTCGCGCCCAGGGAATGTCCCAGCGCCCCAATGCGACTGGGATCGACTTCGGGCAAGCTCACCAGCACGTCCACCGCGCGCTGTGCATCGTGCAGCATCTTGCGCATGCCCAGCGTGCCTGGGTGACTCTTCCGGAAATTCGCAGCGGCTTCCTCATAGTCGAGGGACGGGTCCTGCCACAGGAAACACTTCGGACAGAAGACGACAAAGCCTTGCTCAGCGAACTTGAGCCCCAACGCCCGTGAATCGCGTCCCTTGATGCCCGCAACTTCATCGATCGTGTCCGGGGTCGTCGAGTGAAGCACCACCAGCGCAGGCCGGGGACCGTCCACCAACGGCTCCGGGTAGAGCAGATAACCCTCCACCGGCTGTCCGGCCTCGGCCTCGTACCGCACCAGAAGCCGGCGGCATCCTTCCGTCCGGTCTTCCGAGAGTGTTGCCAACCTTACAGGCGGCCTGTCCGTAATGGGGCCCAGAAACTCCATCCATTGCCGGCGTAGTGAGGCACGCTGCTGCTCCCACTGTGCCACCGTGGTAATCGATGTCCCATCATTTGCCTGAAGGAGCGGTTCGAGGCGAGCGGACGCAGTCGGTTTCAAGTTCTGCGGTGGACGTTGCACTTCCCCAAGCCAGGTGACGTTGCCTGGCTCTGCTCCCGCTGGCAAGGCCGGCAAGACCAGCAGTGGGATAGTCCCATACACACCTTTCAAGAAAGCGCGTCGGCCCAGTTTCATCATCACTACAAGTGTTCCAAGGATATAGAGGTTTCCGACTCCATGACAATCTCTGACTCCACGGCGCGACAGACCGGCACCCTGTAAGCTCCCATCAGGCTTTGCCCCAATGGTACATGAATGACGTATCTTCGCCGTGACAAACCAATGAGAGATTCATCACACTCGGGAGCAATGGTGGACCTCCCGGAACTTCGATCGCGGCGTTGCGTGGAGCGGCATCACTGCTCAACCTGGTCAAGCACACGTCGCACGGCATGAAGCAAAGTTTCGCGGTTGAAAGGTTTCTGAATGAGGTTCAAATTCTTGTCGAGAACGAAATCGGTGTGGATACCATCGGCACTGTAACCGCTCACAAAGAGGGTCTTGAAACCGGGCCGCATTTCCCGCATTTTCCTATACGCGACGTGCCCGCCCATGCCAGGCATCACGACGTCCAAAATCGCCATCTGAATTCGGTTGGCGTGCTCCTTGAAGAGGGCTACTGCCTCGGCCCCATCCCGAGCCTCCAAGACGGTGTACCCCGCATTTCTGAGGATCTTCTTGGCCAACTCTCGGACCATATCCTCATCCTCAACCAGTAAGATGGTTTCCGTTCCGCGTGTCGAAGATGGCGGAAGTGTAGGCTTGTTTGCAACGACACTCGGTTCGACCACTGGCCAGTAGAGCTGGAATTCCGCTCCCTTGCCGGGTTCGCTGTATGCGAAGATCATGCCGTCATGCTGCTTAATGATGCCGTAGACGGTGGCTAGTCCCAATCCTGTACCTTTGCCGGTCTCCTTAGTGGTGAAAAATGGTTCAAAGATCTGGCTAAGGATCTCGGACTCCATACCACAGCCATTATCGCTTACGCTAAACATCGCATACCGCACAGAACTTGCCTCTGGGTGCATGGCGCGGAAATGCTCGTCGACATGAGTGTCACGTGTTTCGATCGTCAGGATTCCGCCCTCGGGCATCGCGTCGCGGGCGTTCACACACAGGTTCATGAGGGTCTGCTCGACCATGCCCCGGTCAGCCAGGATGGTTCCCAACCCCGAGCCAGGACGCCACCGCAGGGCGATGTGTTCCCCGATAACACGCTGGAGCATTTTGAGGAAACTCGCTATCACATCATTGAGAACCAGTGACTCCGGCCTCATGATCTGACGTCTGCTGAACAGCAGCAATTGGGACACAAGGCTGGTGGCACGCTCGCCGGCTTTGGCGACCTCCAACAACAAATCCCGCGCCGGATGCCCAGTCTCAAGAGAGCCGATCGCAATATCCGTGTAACCACTGATTACCTGGAGCAGATTGTTGAAATCGTGCGCCACGCCCCCGGTCAGTTGACCGAGCGCTTCCATCTTCTGCAACTGAAGATTCTGGCGTTCGAGCCGCATCTGTTCCGCTTGAGCCTCTTTCCGCGCAGCGACTTCAGCCAGAAGCTGAGTCTGCTTTTGCAGCAAACGGTCTCGGGCATGTTTCAGCGAGAGGATTGCCACTACTAAGGCCATCAGCGCCAGAATGATTGACAGAACTTCGAGAACTTCCTTCACGGGCTGGTTGAGGCTGCTTTCGATGCCCAGCAGGGGCCAGGTATTGAGGGCCTGAACATTGTTGGTCACGTTGAGCACGGAGCTCATCAGAATGCAGATGAAGGCCATCACGAGAATGTTACGTACGAGGCCAATTCCAACGACGTTGACGGCCGTGCGAATCAGGACCAAGCCGATCAAGGAGATGGCCGAGTATTGGAGAAAGTCCCCCGTCAATTGCGAAATGTGGTTATTCAGGTAAGCTTGGTTTGCAGCGAGCACCACGACGGCCAACCCCATGAGAGAGATGGCTCCAGAAAACAATGCGTGCTTTGTACTTGCATCGATGGCAGCGAATTGACCGGAGATGCCGGTCTCGTCTTGTGCATAGCGTGCTTGAAGGTCGTCGATATCTGCCTGTTCGTCCATTCTGTCTGGAGAACCCCCTTGCGGCAAACGAAGGTATAAACTGCTTCCCCCTTGCCGGTGAGATGCACACGCTGTCCGAGTTCCCCCTACCCAATCCCCTTAACAGATTAGTTGCCTGGATCTGGATTTGCAACCGACTTACATGTCTTGTGATAGTGCCCACAGTTCGAGCACTCAGCGTGCGTGGATAGTTGATGAACAAGCAAGCATGACCCGCACAGCTATTTTGCTGCAGGCGAAGGACAGGGATGCCCGGGGATTCTCGAGGGAAGGCAGTACGGGGCTCTGCAATAGACATCAAGAGGCGACGGGGACAAGGCATTCAGCGGGCGGGATTAACCTCGCCGAATGACGGCCACTTCGAGGCCTGTGAACACTACGCGTGACCATGGGGCTTGGGGCGCACAGCCGCGGTTGCGCCAGACATCACCCCCGCATTTACAATTCGACCTGTACTCCCAATTCGACGACTTGATTGGCCGGAAGCCCGAAAGAGCCTGTTGGTCTTTGGGAGAGGCGTGCCATTGCTGAGAACAGGTAGGCGCGCCATCGTGCCATTGCTGGCTTCGCTCCTGGCATAATGGTCTCTCTGCCCAGGCAAAAAAACGTGGTGCGCCGCTCAAGCTGGACCCCTTTGGCGCTCGCCAATTCTATCACGTCCAGAATGTGCGGCGATTCCATGAACCCGTACCGCGCCGTCACGCTGAAGAACCCCTACCCGATGTCTTTGACCCGAATGCGCTCTTCATCCGGCACGTGCGAAGGTGAGCACGGCAGCCGAACAGTCATTCAGCCGTCAGCGTTTGCGGCAGGGCCGCGGTAGCGGAAGCAAAGCGGACACCAACAGGGCGAAGGCGGGCCCTGTGTCGTGCGTCGCTCAGGGATTGGGCGTGCTCGTTGTGTCGGTGGGAGTCTCGTCACCGCGGAAGTTCACGCGTTCCGCGAATTCTTCGGTCTCTTGCACGCGGTCCAGGATGCGCGCGCACTCCGTTAACTGCCCAAGCACGCGCACATCTTCCGGCAACTTGCGATGCAAAACGCGAAGCGACGCATACGCCAGATCTGTCTTGCCCAGGCGCATGGCAAGCGCGGCGAGTTCGCGGTGAACTTCGATCCAGTCGGGCCGCATGCCGGCGGCGGACTCCAGGTGTTGAAGCGCCTTCTCCGGATTGCCCTGCGCTTCGTACCACCGGGCAAGTTCAAGCCGCGGACGCGGATCGGCCCGGCGCACCGGCAGGCGCTGCTCCAGAACGGCGTAGTACTCAGGTGACTTGTTCTCCCCTAACAGCGTCAGCAACTGGCCGTAGGGACCGTTCTCCGTCGCGTCGAATGGATTCAATGCGATAGACTTCCGAAACGCCTCAACCGCCTCGTCCGACTCGCCGAGCTTCACCAGCGACAAGCCCAGGACCTCGAAATCCTTGTCCGTCGCAACCGTCGCGTTATACAGCGATTCAACCTCCAGACCCAAACCGATCCGCTCTTTGGCGGCGGCATAGTCGCCCCGCCCAAAAGCGGCACGCCCCGACAGAAGCAAGGCCTCCGCCTTGGGTGACTCTTGCGCGAGGAGCGGGGCGAGACTCCGCTCCGCGTCTTCGTACCGCTGTCGGGCAAGATACATGCGCGCCCCTTCAATGGCCGCCGCATCTGACTGCGTCACCAGCGATGCCAATGCCCCCGGCGTTACATTGACGGGCCGATCGATGCGCAGCGCCGCGAATCGCTGGAGAATCTCCGCGCGCGCTTCCGCATCAAGCGCATCCAACGGCGATCCAAACTGCGCCTCGGCAGCGGCGATCCACGATTCGCCACCCGACACACGCGACAGCAGACCCAGCACACTGTCCAGGCCATAGCGCTCGACCCAATGCTTCACAACCAAACCCGCATACGGACGGCACAGCGGGTTCCGGTTCGCGACGAATATGGACTCAATCCGATCGAGTGGAAAAGCGCCTCCTGATTGAAGGAAACCGGCCAACGGTTCAGCGAGCGGCGCCTGCCATTCTGGACATGCCAGGGACCCTGTGTAGTGCGCCAGACCTTCCCGCATCCAGTGGGGAATGCCCGGTCCGATTCCCTTCTCTAAGACGTGCTCTATGATGCCGCGATGCAGCGCCTCGTCGAAGCGAAAGACGCTCTCGCTCCCTCGCATCGTGCGCGGCGACCACACGAAGACAGTGGAATCGACATAGATAGAGCCCTGAGGTTGGCTCCCGCACGCGCAGGAAGGCGGAATCCCCTCCGTCAGCACATTGATATCATCCCGCGACGCGCACAGTTGGACGCGCAGCGGGCCTTCGACCGCCACATGCAACCGTTCTGCGGTTTCCTTCACGTAGCGCTGAGAGAGGAACAGGCAGTACTCGGCGGTCAATTCATCTCCGTGCTGAAAGCCTACCGTTATCTCGCCATCATTCACGGTACTTGATGCGTGGAACGCGTCCAGGAAATCCAGCACGTTCTTCAGCGTCACATCGTAACGATTGCCATTGAAGGCGCTCTCCAGAAGTGGGGTGGCTTCATCAAACTGCGCGCACCGCAACCGGGCGAGCCCCGCGGCCTTCAGAACTCTTGGATTCTCGGGGTCTGCTGCCAAGGATCGCGCAAACCACTCGACACTGCGCGCATAACTGCCGCGGGCGGCAAGAATCTCCCCTACGATGGACATCCGTGCCGCAGCTTGAGCGCCGGGCGCGCCTGTGCCCAGCGGCTCGGAAGGCTGGCCCGATTTCAACACCGCGAGGGCGGCAGCCAGATTCTCGGTCTCGAGATGTTCGGGGTTTATCGCGCGGTTCTCCTCGATCAGCTTTTCCGCTGCGGCCCAGTCGGACGCGCTAAGGCAGAGCATGATCAGGCGGCAACGCGCATTCAGCAACGTGGGATCCATGCCCACAGCCTGCTGACACAGATTCTCCGTCTGTTGCGCATCGTGCCGGAGCTCCCAGAGTGCGTCCGCAAATTCAGCCAATGCCAAAGGACATCGCGTATAGCGTGTCAGCAGGTCTCGGGCCGTCACGGCTGCGACGACCATGTCATGCACGCGCCGATGGAGGCGAATCTTCTCAATCGCGAGAAACGGGTCCGCCGGCGCGAAGCGCATCGCTGTTTGCAGGCACTCGTTGGCGGCTCGGGGTTCTCCGGCCTGACCCAGCAGCGAAGCAGCCGCTACGAGCCCATCCACCGAATCCGGCGGGTGGGGGATGAGGGACTCTATTGCGGAACGGCGCAGTTGGGCGGCCTCGTCAGAGTTGCCTTGCGCTTCGAGGAGTTCCGCGCGGCACTCCGCCACGATGATATCCCCGGGGTAGGCGGCCTCGGCCGCGTCCAGCAACGCCAGCGCCTCATCATAGCGCCCGCGGCGCACCAGCAGATTGCTGAGGAAGACGCGCGCCGCTTTGCTCACGGGATCCAGTGCCAGCAAGCGCCGGCAGCAAACCTCCGCCGCGTCGGCCTTGCCGTCGAGGTACTCGACGCGTAGCTGCAACTCCAACGCCGCACACTGCGTTGCCGCCTCGTCCGTCTTGAACGATTCTAGCCTCGAGCGCGCGCCTTCCGCGTCGCCCGCGTACCATTGGGTCTCGGCCCACAACAGCCCCGGGTCTGCGCCAATCGCGTTTGCCGATCGCAGCACGAGTGTGGCGTCATCGGTGCGCCCTTGGCGATTGAGAAAGTGCACGTAGGCGGCCAGCGCGTCGTAACTGCGCGGATTGGCCTCGAACGCGCTCTGCAACGATCGAGCGATCTCCGCGGGGCTCTGCGCGGTTACCGGTGTGTCTTGCGCATTTGGCATAGGTGCCGCAAGCAGCAGCGCACCGCAGACGGTGAACAAGATCCCCACACCACGCGTCATGGCGTAATCCCACCTTCACGCTCGGCCGGCAATCCACCGGCCGAAACGGCTCGTACCGCCGGAGCGATGTACGTGACCTTGGCCAACTCCCCATCGCCTGCGTCCATACCTTCCGCAAGGGTGGTTACCTTGCCATCGCCGTTGTCGTCGAGCGAGGGGTTCTCGGTTTGCAGCGTACCTGCGGCGGTGAAGTGCCCCTCCACCTGGAGCGACAGGAAGTCGAACAGTTCATAGAGCGATACGGCGCCATCGGCGTTCACATCCGCCGCATCCGATTGCATGGCTTGCAACAAATACTGCGTCATCACCGAGTGATAGATCTGCCGTGGTCCATCCGTCGAGGCCAGAACAACGCGGCCCGCCCGCGCAAGCACCTCGGCGAACTGCCCGGAACACGGGAACGAAAGCACGAGCGTTTGATGGTCCGTGTTGGGCAGCGCGTTCAACAGCGCCGTCAAGCCCTGCGCACTGAGGTCGGGTCCAGGAAGATTCAGCTTCGTTTCCTGATAGTCGGATTGCCCGTGTCCGACAGCAATTACGAGCAGCGAATCGCCGGCCTGCAGGACCGTTTGTAAACGCCCGAATTCTCTTTGAATGTTTTCAAGGGTGCTGACGCAGTCCACGTGGCGTTCCGCAGGCGCCGTTTCCGCGAAGACGCGCACCCGGTCCGCATGATAGCCGTGGCGCTCGATGAGCGTGGTTCGCAGCGCCGTGGCGCTGTCCAGAAACTCCTGCGAATAGCGTTCCTCGCCGCCGAGGCCGCCGATCAAAAGAGCGTAGTCTTCCGCGTACGCGGAGGAGCTTGCGGACAGTATTCCCGCAAGCCCGCCGACTGTTAAGACCAATGCGTGAAGGAGTCTCTTCACCTTGATACCTCTCAATGCGTCAGTGCGTACACCACGATGTTGGTCCCGATCTCGAGCGCTTCCCGGTTGTGGTCGCGGCGGCGCAGCGCCCAACGGCAGTGAACATCGCTTCCGGTCAGAAACGTCACCATACGCCCTTCATAGAAAAGCGCCGCGTCCGGGTAACGCGCCTTGAGCGATTCCTCGCCGTAGTTCCACGGGGAGCCATCCGGGATATCGTAGAAGCAATGAAACAGTTCGTGGTCGTACGGCAGCGCCTCCATTTTGTGCCCGGGAAGCACCTTTTCAATCTCACGGGAATACGCTTCGTAAAAGAGCATACGTTCAATGTCGGCATCGCAATCATCGGCATAGATGAACCCGCCGCGCTTGAAGAACTCCCGAATCGCCTCGACCTCGTCTTCCTCGAAATGGAAATCCACCTGGCCGGTCATGAAGAGAAACGGCGTCGTATACATCTTCGCAAAGTCGTCGACCTGGACGACGCGTTCTTCCCACCGCCGTTGCGATAGCTTGATGTTGGTGACGCTGGCGAGGTGCTGCAGAAAGTTCTCGTCGCCGCGCGGTAAAGTATCCCACTCGTCGGCCGTCCGCTGATGACCCTTGAACTTGAATCGGGCGAACACGAAGACATTGGGATCGTCATCATCAAGTGGATGGCGCTCGTAGTTCCGGTCTCTCGCCGGCCCCCGCGCCAGAGCTTCTCCCGCCGAAAGCGCGGCAAGCCCCCGCGCGCTGTTCCGAATGAAGGTTCGCCGATTCATCCCTGCTTGCCTCACGTGAGGTTCCTTTCATGCGGTGACATTAATCGCGTCCACCGCGTCATGCCATGTTTCCGATTCGTCGAATCAGCCACTCGCCGATCAGCAGCCCCAGCAGTCCGTACAGGATTGCTGGGCGATCCCAAATGGGCTTCTCGGTGACATGGCGAAGCGAACCTTCACGCGGCTCGATCGCTTGCGGCAGATGTTCATACTCGGAAAGGTGCACGTAACGGCCATGCGTCGCCTCGGCGACTCGCGTGAGTAGCGCCTCATTTAGCTTCACGTCGCGCAGCTCCGGCTGGTCTTCACGGACCACAAACATGCAACGATGCTCGAGCGGCTTCTCGTCGCCCACCGTTTGGGAACGCGCGGTGACGTGATACAGGCCGGTTTCGGCGGGCGTAAGGCTGTACTGGAAAGTCCCCGCGGGTGTGTCCGCGGTTTGGTGCGCGGGCACGGTATGGGTCTCGCCAGACGGAGTCTCGACATCCACGGTAACGGTGGCCATGGGGTCGGGTTGGAATGTGCGGTCGTACACCGACACGCCCACTGCAACTTCCGACCCCAAGGACACCTGAGAGGGAGTGGCTTTAACCTGAATCCGGCCCGCGGATTGCTCCAAGAGGATGAGCGTCATTTCTTTCCAGAAGGCCGAATACGAGGGATTGTCAGAAGGCACCTGGAACTTCCACTGCCATGTGCCGGAGATTCCGCAGATGAGGCTCGTGCCGCGCCCATATCGCTGAAACGCGACCACTGGCGCGTCCCCCTCGCCCAGTCCCTGCTCGACCCGGCACAACACGACGGCACCGGGTTTCAACGAGTTGAGCGTGTACACGCCCTTCAACGGCGGCAGCGCCTCCCAAGGCGCGTCCTCCGCGTGTTGCGGGTCGTAAGGGCCGAAGATGCCGCGTTCGATCCCCTCGGGCGTGGGCAACACAAACTGCTCGTCCTCGAGTCGCGCATGCGACGAGACGGCGAAGGGAAGAACATCCGCGAGAGGTGTCCGCCCGAATCCGTCCGCCGCGAAGGAATTCTCTCCGCCCAAGAACAGGAGGCCACCACCCTTCTTGCGCACGAATTCGCGAAGGGCCATCAACTGAACCGTCTTGAAGTAGCCCGCGGACACATCGCCGATGACGACGACATCGTACTTGAACAGTTCTTCCTCCGTATCCGGGAATCCAGACCTCAGCTCATTCGGATCGGAAAGGCCCTGCCGGTACGTCTTGCTCTGTGAACCCACGAGCACCAGGGATGTCACTTGGAAGCGCTCATCATCCTCGAACGCCGCGCGCAACGACCGGTACTCGTAGCGCGGATACCCCTCGACATAGAGAATACGCTGCCGCTCTTCCACGGTTGCCATGAAGAAGTCAGCCTCATTGTTCCAGGGGTAACTTTCTTCTCCCGCCGTCGCGACCGTGACGTGATATCCGTTGACTCCCAGCTCATCCGCGTGAACCTGGAACGCGGCGCTCGTAACTTGCTCTTTCACAGACGAAGACAGCTCGCGTTCATCCAACTGGCGCTCCGCATCGCGCAGGGTCACCGTCACCTTCCCGGGAATACCCCGCGTACCCACGAGCACATTGACCGTGGCCACCGCACCCTTGACGGCTTGCTCCGGATGGACCACCTTATCGATCCACACATCCGGTCCGGAGACTTTGGGACCTGAACCGACGCAATACACCGGGACTTCCAACGCCGTCGCGGCCTCCACGATCTCTTCGGTACGGCCATTCACGGTGGGATTGCCGTCGCTGTAGAGCACCGCGCCGCTGACGGGTAAGCCGGCAATCTGCGTCTTCACCCCGCGAAACGCCGATGCCAAGTCCGTGAGGTTCTCCGACGCGGCCAAGGGTTCATGGGTCTTGTGAGCCGTCAACTGCCCATCGAAGGCAAATTCCAACGGGCCGTAGAGCCGATCCAGCTCGCGGCGGGTATCGGAATCGAGCGTGGCCGCATTCAAGATGTCGATGCGTGGCTTCTTCTCATAGTCGGCGATCCCCATGCTTCCCGACGTGTCGAACACGTGCACGAGAAACGACTGCTGTGGGATGACCTCTTCCTTGCGCAGCACCGGTTCGCACAGCACAAGCAGAATCGCGACGAGCACCGCCGTGCGAAGCGCATACGATGCCGCTTTCGCAAACCGGCGATGGCCTCCAAGCTGCAGCGCGTAGATCGCGCCAACGAAGACCGCTACCGCCGCAATGCATACCGCCAGCATGCCGGGAGTCATCTGCCGGAATACGAATGAACCTTCACCGAGCGCATGTGCTGCTTCGTTCATTACCGCTCACCTTCCGCGCCGCCACCTGCCGCCCGCGGTCCCGTGCTGAGCGCCTCGAAATACTTGGCCGCCATGTCGCGGTACTTCGGTGGCAGATCCTCGGGCCCCGCCTGCTGGAGACGCTGCACCTGCTCGCCAATCTCGAGGCGTTCCATCAGCATCTCCTCGAAATCCTCTAGCGATGCGCGCACCTCGCGGTACGTCTGGATCATCCCCGGATCGCCAAAACTCCCGCTGGGTCCGCTGGCGGTTCCTTGCATGGCGCCCTGGATTGCTTCGAGGGCCTTCAAGAGTTGCGGATCCTCCTGAACGAGTTCTTGTATCTCGGCCAGGTTCGTCCCGATGATGTGAGGTGGATTTCGGAAAATGTCCGGCGCTTGTGCATCCGGTCTGTAGAGGTCCTTGGGCGGGTTCTTTGCGGCATCCGGCCCTTCCGTGGGCAGGGGATCGGTCTGCACGTTGGGAAGGTAAACGCGATCTTTGTACTCCGCACTTTCCTGCGGGCCGAGACTCTCTTTAAGCTTATGCACGATGTCGAGGGCCTCAGCCAATTTCGACTCCGCGCCATCGTTCAATCGCTCAATGCTCTCGCCCACGGCCTCGCGCATCGCTTCGAGTTGGTGCACGATGGCCTCCTGCCCGCGGTCCGCGTCGGAATCCCGGGCCGCCTCGATGCTCTCCGCCGCCTGTTCCATCCATTGGGCCGCTTCGGCGAGTCCCTCGCGAAGCGCTTCCTGACTGACCTGTCCGCCGCCGCCCTCTCCGCTGGACTGCATCGCTTGGGCGGTTTGGGCAGTCTGGCTTCCTAATTGCCGTTGTTGTTCTGACAGCGAGGAACGCTCGCCGCTCTGCGAGGGCGTCTCCATCCGGCTCATCGCGTTGGTTGCCTGCCGCAACTCTTTCTGCTCTGCGATCCACCGGTCGATTTGCGCGGCCAGCCGGCGCAGCCCTTCTTCGGCATTTGCGCCGCGGGCTTCCTCGATAGCCGACTGCAGGTCACTGAGTTCTTGCACGGCTCGCTGATTCGCGCCTTCCGCGCGGGCGAGGTCCTTCTTGCCCAGGGCCTCGTCCAGCTTGGCGAGTTCCTGTGCCGTCCGATCCAAGGCTTCGCGCAGCTTGTTCAGCGTCTCGTCGTCCAGGCTGTCAACCTCGTCCATCGCATCGCGCAATCGCTCGAGTTCGCGTCGGCTCTCCTTCGCCTTCTTCAGCATGTCCTCGAGCCGCTGCCCGGGCGGCACGCTCTGCGCCTGCGCGTCACTCTGCTGTTGCTCAGCGTTCTGTGCCTGCTCCGGATTGCCTTCCTGACTTGAACCTTGCCCCTGCCCGGAGCCTTGTCCGGCCGCACCTGCCTCCTCGTCTTCCGCCTTCTCGCGCCGGATTGTCTCCGTGAACTCCTTGTGTCTGCGAGCCAACGCGCGCACCTTTTCCAAGGCCTCGACGAGGGCCTTGTCGAGGGCCTCAGCCTTCGGCGGTTCGAACAACTCGTACTTGTCCTTTTCAAAGTCAAGACGCTGTTGCGCCAAGTCCGTTTCAGGATCCGGCGGATAGGGAGACGGCGCGCCGTCTTGCATCCAGTTCGCATACTGAGGCAGGTCCGAAAGTGCCGCCATCAGATGACCCAGCGCCGCGTTTTCATGAGGCAGCGCCTCCACGGGCTGGACGTTCCCCAGCAGATGCTCCGCTTCGGTCATCGCGCCAATCGCAGCATCCATGTGGTTGAGACGTTCCGGCAGATTGGGGATATCCCCGGCGCCTTGCAGTTTGCCGCGCAGCCGTTCCGTTTCCAGGCGAACTTCCCGCTGCGTGCGGGCAATATCTTCCGCGAGGGAACTCTGCTTCTCATCGTCCAGGGAGTTCATCTCGTCTACGAACCGCGTAGTCGCGACGATAACCTGCCGTTCCGTGGGGGGTGGCACAGCGCCGCTCCCCGTCGTGAGACCGCCCTTGTAGAATGTGCCGTCAAACGGCCGGATGGCGAGGAAGTAGGGTTGCGAGTAGGACCTGCCCTCCGGCATGCCGTCTGCGGCGGCCGCCAGGCTCGCCCGTGCATCCTCCGCGAAGAACCGGTAATAAATGCTGTCCCCTACCTTGAGGTTCATGTCCTCCAAGGCCATTCGCTTTGTGGCCGTGTGAGCCTTGACCCCAGGCTCTCCCGGCACGGCGGTGAACAACGATTCGGTTATAGGTGCGGCGCCGTTGACGCGGTATTCCCAGCCCACTCCGCGCAACCCATAGTCGTCCTCCGCTTCAACGGAGAAGTCGATCTCCGCGACGCGATGAACCGACCAGTCCGCGCCCGGCCGCGCCACGCGAATTGCCGGAGGCGTGTCCTGCGTTGCGCGCAGAACGATTAGCGGCGGTTCAAGAATCGCATGGCCCGCCTTGTCTGTGAGTTCCAGACGCAGCGACCGGTCCTGATTGAGATCCACGTGAAATTCGGCGACCTGTGCCGCGACCCCGTCGTCTCCATCCGCAATCTGCGCATCGAACTGCTGTCCCTCTTCCTCGACCAGCTCTGCCTCATGGATTGGATGGTTGGACCGTACCCGGATAGTCGCCGTCGATCCCGTCAGACCCTTGATGAAAGGCCCCTCCACGATTTCCTCCGGCAGACCTGCATAAGCGGGGTACGTGAGTGTGGTCTGTATGGATTCGATTTCGGGCGGGTCGTACGGCGTGATCGCATAGACGGGGCTGTGCCATTCATGCACTTGCGGTCCGGACGCCTTGGCAAACAGCGATGCCAGCCACACGGGCAACTTGTCGCCACGCGTGTCCTTCTCCTCGCGCACGGTCAGGCTGACCTGGTACCCGGTCGGCTGAGCGATATCGTGCATCGCGAAGAAGTAGGCGCCCGCGGTATCCTTGCTCGACAGCATCGCGTGCGTGTCCGGCTGCGATGCGCTTGCGGCGTCACGAATGACATGCGCTGCGGGCGGTTCATTCAGTTGAACCGGCTGCTTGGACTCCACCAGCGTTTCAATCGTCACGCTGGAACCTCTCGGCACTTCGATCGTGCCCGGTTGAACGGTGAGCCCCATGATCTGGCTGGCGACGGAATCCGGCGCCGTGGGCACCACCTCCGTCCGGTAGGCGTAAAGACCGGTCATGGCACGGCCCATCCAAGAGCCGTGTGACACGAACAGCGCCGCAAGAATGACCAGTGGCAACACGGCCAGCGATATCGCCGCTCCAAACTGGTGCGTTGGCACGGCCCGAACCGGATCGAAAGGACGGAACCGCGCCGCGGTGTCGCGCAGCAATGCCTGCGCCACTGGGTTCGACTCGAATACGGACTGCCCGTCCGCTTGTTCCGTGAGGTCGACACACGTCACCAGCCGGTTTCCCATGGCCGGGAACATCTCTTCACAATGAAGTGCCCAGGCCCGCAAGCGTCGGCCCCGGCTGAACACTCTTTCGGTGAAGGCGTAGCGAAGCCCTAGCCAGGCCCCCAACGCCATCGCAATCGCGTGCAACGCGAGCAGGATGATGCGAATGATGACCGGGAACGGATACAGCAGACTGAATCCGCCGAGAAGGAGCAGCGACGCCAGCCAGAGGCAACTCGCGCCGGCTGCCGCGCGTGCCGCCGTCAGCAACCATATCCGGCGGCGCGTCTCGTAGATCTTCTCAAACAAGCGCGACAGCTCGACCGTAGTGGACGCCGAGGCCATCGTGCGTGCCCTTCGCGCTGCGTATTCGGATACCCTGCTCATTACGCTCTTACCTCGACGTCCGGCTGGCAATTGCCGATTCCACAACCAACAAACCCATCGCGGCCAACAGCAGATACCACCAGTAGCTCCCCGCCGCATCCGGATCCGGGGGCGCTTCGCCGAGAGTCCTGGCGTCCAGCCCACGCGACGCGAGCGCCGCCGTTGAAGCGCGCGCGAGTGACGCGATTCGCGCCGCCGGCATCACGGTCAGGTCGGATTCTTCGCCATCCGTGTGGACGGCAATGTGCCTCTCACTTGCGCCTTGCCGTATTCCGTAAACGCCCGGCATCGCGAGCACGGCGGGAGAACCGCCCAAAGTGATGCGGGCGCCATCTGGGCCAGTCAATTCACCGGCGGACGCGCCACCCTCAACGGGCAGGTGCGCACCGGCAGTGAAGTAAGTCTCCGTTCTTCCCTCATGCAGACAATGGTCCACAAGCTGATAGAGAAACGGCGTGAACGCCGCTCGCAGCACCAGGTCGCTCGATTTCGACTCCAGGGGCACCGTGAACAGATATACGGTTCCCGCGCCCAGGCGGTGCTCTACGAGGAAGGGACTGCCATCATCGAATCCCATGAGTGCACGCGTGCTCTCAGAGGGTTCCTGCAACACCGCCTTGAGATACCGGAAGACCTTGGGATACCCGAGCAGGGCGCCCCCAGCCTGATCGATCGCGGGAAGGACTCCGTGCGTGTCGCGCGAACTGACGAGACGGTACTCGCCCGTGCGGCGGCTCAGTTCCTCCCAGCCTTCGACGGTGACGCCGCACAATTGCCTGTACGTATCGGCCGCGTTCTCTTGACCGCGAGCCACCCCCGCCGCCGGTGCGCTGGGAAATACCACCAGTGAGCCCCCGGCGGTCGCATACTGTTTCATCGCGTCCCATCCTGCGGGTGCGCAGGACTCGATAGCCTCGATAATCGCGACAGGGTGTTCCACCGTGGAGACGCCCCCCAGACCTTCGGGCCGAGTCCAGGACGCGTTCACCTTGCGTCCGAATGCGGCAATCGCCGCTGCGAGATAGGGATTCGCCGCACGCTCCGGACCTGCCGGCGAGGCGCCCGCGGAATCGCCGCATATGAGCAGCGGCAACGGCCCGCGGCTTTCCAGGAGGGCGGCATACTCATTGTCTTCGCGCAGGGCATCGTCCAGATCGAGCGCGATTGACAGAATCGCTTCGCGTTCGGGTTCGAGGGGCAGCTCGAACTCCTCCACCAATCCACTCGCCCCTCGCAGCGTCACCTCACGCTCAGCCAGCGAACTCCCACCGTGGCGTATTCTTAACGTTCCCGTTCTCCCGCCTTCGCCATAGGCGGCCATCTGCACGCGCACACGCCGGCGATCCGCCGCCTCTTCATCCGCCTCGCCCGCTGACACGACGGTGGCATTCCACAGGTTCTCCTCGTCAATCGGCGACGTGATGAGTTCCACCGAAGGTGGTATCGCCAGGTTGGGCGCAAGCTCTTTCAGTCCAGTGGCCTGGAAATCGCTGATGGCGACTATCTTTCGCGACTCGGCATCCAATTGCCCTGCAAGGTCGATTGCGGCTCGGACTGCGGCCAGCACATCCGTAGCTCCGTAGCCGGCCGCGCTCTTGCTCAGTGCCGCGTCGATGTCCGCGAATGACGTGGTTACCGAGCAGGCGATTCGCGGCGATTGATCGAACAGGATCAGCGCCATCGGCGTGCCGTCTGGCAGCGTCTTCGCGTAGGTCGCCACCCGCCCCATGGCGCTGTCCCACCGGCCGTTCGCTCGCATGCTCAGCGAGGCGTCCACAGCGAAAACAACCCCGGTCTTGGCCTGTTCCTTCTTCTCTTCCTCCGGTGCGACTGCGATGTACGGCCTTGCAAACGCGGCCACGAGCAACACAATCGCAAGCGAACGCAGCACCAACAATAGAACATTCTTGAATCGGTGCATGGACATGCTCTGCTGGGCGGAGTTGGGCAGAAACCGCAGCGTGGGCAACACCTGCCGCTTGGGCCGGTTCCGCAAGAGGAGGTGAAGCAGCACAGGACCCGCCACCGCCGCCGCGGCCAGGAGGAAGTATGGATTGATAAACGACATCGTTCCCCCTCACTTCCGTCTCGCGTTGTGCCCGAGAAAAGCGAGGATCGCCTTGTCCAGCGGCTCAGCCGTGTCCAACAACGTGTAGCAGATGTTCGTCCTTCCCATTTCCTCCCCGTACCGATCCAGGAAGCGGCCTATCGAGTCCAGGTAGGAGGACTTCACATCCTCCGCCAGCGCCGCGACCATGCCATTCGTTTCGGGGTCGATGAACCGGTGGGGCCCCGCGCACTCCAGGCGCAACTCCAGCGGGTCCATCGTCTGGAATACGAGCACATCATTGCCCCCGAACTGGAGGTGACGCAGCGCGGCAATCACGTCGTCGCAATCGTCAATCAAATCCGAGACCACGAGCACCATGCCCCTTCGTTTGATTCGCGCCGCAACCTCGTGCAGCAGGGGCGCGAGCCGTGTGCGGCGCGCAGGCTCGGTACGCTCGAGTTCGCCGATCGCCCGCATGAGATGACCTCGAGTGTTTCGGGCCGGCATCTCGATGCGTATCTTCTCGTCCAACACGGTCAGTCCCACCGCGTCGTTTTGCCGCTGCAGCACGTAGGCCAGCGACGATGCGAGAATGGCGCCGTATTGCCACTTCGTCATGCCGTGCGAGCCGAATCCCATCGAGGCGCTCGCATCGAGGATGATGTGTGCGTCGAGATTTGTCTCGTCTTCGCATTCTTTGATGTAGTAGCGGTCCGACCGCGCGTAGGCCTTCCAATCGATCTTGCGCAAGTCGTCGCCGGGCTGGTAGCGGCGGTACTCCGCGAACTCCACGGACAAGCCCCGGAACGGGCTCCGGTGCAGGCCCGACATCACGCCTTCAACCACCGTGGCCGCGCGCAACTCCATCGTGGCCAGTTGCGCGACCAGGTGAGGCTTCAAGAACCGTTGATTGGAAACGGCCATTGCTCGAACGCACCTTCCCCTACCGAATGCCTGACTTGGGCTCGGGCAGTTTCTCGATGATCTGTTTGATGATGCCGTCCGGCGTCACGCCTTCCGACTCCGCGAAGTAGTTGGTGATGATGCGGTGGCGCAGCGCGGGAACCGCAAGTTGCTGCACGTCCTTCACGCTGACATGGTAATGGCCGTGCAACAGCGCCCACGCTTTGGCCGCCAGGATGATCTGCTGGCCCCCGCGAACGCCCGCCCCCCACGTGACCAACTTCCGGATCTGCTCGAACGGGTTGGCCGGATGGGGCCGTGTAGCACCCGCAAGCCGCACCGCATAGCGCGCCACATGCTCCGACACCGGTACCGACCGTACAAGACTCTGATAGAACCGCAGCCGCTCTCCCGGCAGGATGGGACTCAACTCGTCGCTCCAATCCGCCGTGGTCTTCAAGACCACGTCCACCTCGTCATCTTCCTGCAGGTAATCAACGCGGAGGTTGAACATGAAGCGGTCAAGCTGGGCCTCCGGCAGCGGATAGGTGCCCGCTTGCTCGATCGGATTCTGCGTCGCGAGCACGAAGAAGGGATCGTCGAGTTTGAACGTGCGCCCGCAGGTCGTGACGCGATGCTCCTGCATGGCTTCCAACAACGCGGATTGCGTCTTCGGAGGAGTGCGGTTGATCTCATCCGCCAATACGATGTGGGCGAAGATAGGCCCTTTGACGAACCGGAATTCGCGGTGGCCGGTCGCCCGCTCCTCCTCCAGGATCTCTGTCCCGATGATGTCGGACGGCATCAAGTCCGGCGTAAACTGGATCCGGCTGAACTTCAGGTCCAGCAACTTGCCCACGGAGCGGATCATCAGCGTCTTGGCGAGGCCCGGCACTCCAGTCAATAGGCAATGCCCTCCGGACAGCAGCGATGTGAGAATGAGATCGACCACTTCCCGCTGGCCAATCACCACCTTGGACATTTCTGCGAGAAGCCGTTCGCGAAAGGCCGCCACCTCGCGAACCACCGCCCCATCGGGAGCCGTCCGGAGCGCCGGAGGTTTCATCTGTGCTTCCATCCTCTTGTCCTTTCTGTTGGCCCTGTCCGGGATTGCGCCGGTCCTGCGGCCCGCTCTACTTCGGGAGATTGTTGTCGAGGAACGACCAGATGTCCGCGGCCGCGTCTCCCACACTCACCACGGTCCCCGTCGCATCCACCAGGATCGCCAGCGGCGACCGGTCGATACCGAGTTCTGCGAGAGGACCCGCACTAAGGTCCGGTCCATTATAGATCTGTGGATAGCTAATCTGATTGCGCGTCACATAGTCAAGGAGGTCCTCTTCACGAAAGTCCGTCGAGATGCCCACCATGACCAGTCCTCGCGGACCGAACCTCGTGTGGAGGTCGTTGAAGTCGAACGGTACGTCCCGTTGGCACGCGCTGTACCATGTGGACCATGCGAAGAGAAGGAGGTACCCCTTGGCGGGCGGCTCGATCGCCAGGCGCTGCCCCGCGGTTGTCGTCACCTCGATCCGCGGCAACGCCCCACCCACCCGCAGCGCTGCGCGTTCCGGTTTCTGGACCCGTTCCCCCGACATCACGAAGTCCCCGGAGAGATTGCGCGTCAGCGTCCAGCGGTACCCCATGTGCGTCGTGGGGCGCCCGGGAGGCGCCACGTTCAGCACCTGCATGGCCTCGCCGGGCCTGGTTCCTGATACCCAGACCCCAAGCGAACCCTCCGGGTCCCCGTAGTCCCCGTCGGAGTTGGTGTCCAGCAGGAGGAACCGCTGCTGGATGCCGGAAGCCCCCACGGCCATACCAGGTATCTCCAACTCCCCTTCCAGATAGGCCCGATTTACGCATTCAAGGCGGTCTTCGACAACCGATGCCTTGGGCGGAGACGCGGCCATATCCACGCGAATAGGCCTGCGCAACCACAGCGCGTCACTGTGCTCCGCCAACCCGACGGCAAACGTTTCTCCGGCCACGAAGTCCGCCCCCTCTTGGAAACGGGGATCGTCCGTCAGGTCGCCGTTCATGTTCGCGTCCACATAGATCCAGGTCTCCCCATTCAACTTCGTGTCGCACGCGATGGCGGCTTCGGCGGGCTGCTCATTGACGCGCGTCTTGATCGCGCCCGCCCGCGGTGCGGGATTGGTGAAAGGTGGCGTTTTCACCACCGATGAATATTGCTGCGTCAAGACCGGCATTGGCACCGGTTGCGGACGCACAAACACGGTCAGGGGAGTATCGGCCTGAAGCGCATTTCTGTGTGGACGGAACACAAGGTCCACGCGATCCGGCGGTGCGATCGTGGGCGTCGCCTCTCTTGGCGCCGGCGCGGGTGGATCCTCGACATCTTCCGTAACGGCCTTTTGCGGGGTCAGGATGACATGTTGACGCGCACCAGCTTCGCCGGGTTCGCCGTTACGCGGCAGAACCTGCACCCGGCCCGAATCCACCTTCACGACGGCGCGCGCTTCGTCTGCGACAACCACTTCAAACTCGGTGCCCAGGTCGACGATGGAGCCTTGCGGTACGTACACGGTGAAGTTGTCCAACCCGCGATGAGCCAGTACCCGGTACCCCGCGGTGCCGGCGAACTGCCGCACACTCCGCGAATCGATCAGCAGTGCTTCCGTCGATTCCGACAGACGCACGGCTGTCCCATGGGGGAAGCGGAGCGATGCCTCCGCGTTCTTTGCGAGTTGCAAACGCAACGGGAAGGCGAGGCGCTCGCCGGTTCTGAGTGGAACCCGCACCGCGGCGCCTTCGCTCTCCACGATTTGGATATCGCCTTCCGCGCGCTCCACGACGAAGGTATGGGTATGCCGGTGTTCCAAAACAAGATACGTGATACCCACGGCCAGCGCCAGCAACGCCGCGCAGGCAGCAAGCGCCGGTTTGCCCAAGCGTCTCCCAAACGCCCTTGTGTCCCACCAGTGGGCGGGGCCGATACCGTTCCATGCATCCACGACCTCGTCCGGGTAGACAAAATCCTGCTGTTCGGGCTGCAGTTTGAGAACGGCGATGCGCCCCATGACGCGGGCGGTCAGTTCGTCCGCCGCCTGGCGCGGCGCCTCCATCTCCTGGCATACCACCGTGGCCACATCGGTCCACCGGGCAAATTGAACGGCGGTCCTCAGGTCGGTTCGAGCGGCCTGTTTGACCCGGTCCTGCAGCCACGCCTCGACGTTGCCGCCGATGACCACGTCTACCAGTTCGGCTTCGGTGACTTTGGGCGTTCTCATTCCTCAGCCTCCCGGTCATCTTCGGTTTGTGACTCCGGAGACAACGGTAGCTCCAGCCCATGCTTCTTCAGTGCCTTGCGCAGCCTGCGCATTCCCCGAAGGAGACGTTGGCGCACGGTCGCACTTGCGAGCCCCAGCCGCCGGGCAATTTCCCCGGTGGACTCTTCACCCACCAACCGCATGTACAGCACCACACGATAGGGCTCGCGCATCCGGGCGATCTCTTGCAGGATGACCTGACGGGTTTGCCGCTCCGACACGACATCGGCGGGCGTGGGCGCCGAATCGCGCCCTTGCTCCCACCCCGTGCTGCCATGAGGGCCCGAACTGGCTGCCGGACTTGCCGTTTTGGGGCGTCTGCTTTCGGCCCTGTAGAAATCCACGAGACGGGAGTGCGCGATATTCACAAGCCAGGCACCAAGGCGTTCCGGGTCCCGCAGCCTCGCGAGGTTGCGATATGCCGTGATGAACACCTCCTGGGTAATATCCTCTGTGTCCGCGGGGCAGCGCGTCCTACCTGCGAGATGCCCCAATACGCACGGCATATACCGCTCCATCAATGTGGCGAACGCCGCATCCTCCCCGGACAACACGCGCGCAATCAGTTCCCGGTCCTCGAGTTGCCTGCGTCTACGGCTCGCGAACTCTTGAAATGAAGGGACTTCCGACGATTTCGTATTTGTCGATTCCCTCAAGTTCACGTTTCCACCCCACGTCCCGTACGCATCTCACAGCCCGAGTCGGCCGTCTAGCGGCCCTATTCGGGGTCAAATGCTCCCCACGGCGTCCTCTGCAGTATAGGACGATTCAGATGTGCGATGTGTTACCAGAAAAAACGCCGGCCCAAACAGCACGTCAAGCGCCCAAATGGAGGAGCAGAGCGCCTTCATGGTTTCCGCGCGGCCTTCCTTTCTGCCTCCCTGGTACGCACAGACATCCGGCGAATATCTGTAACTTTTCTGCGGTATCCCGTCTATTTGTCATGAGAGCGTCCAGGCACGATCTCCTGAGCGCTCCCGGTTTGGTGTGGGTGTCCTCTGGAAGTCAGTTGTGGGCATGGACTTGGCAAGGATGTTGGCCATGCGGTGTCGCCAAGTGCGCGTCATCGATCCCTTGAGCGGGAATTGGGAAATGACAGTCATGCGGTTCAGCGTGAAGACGGTCAGCGGACTTATCATCGGTGCTATCCCCGTTCTCACGGGCTGTCCCCGAGATGACGGATTCGAGAATCACCTTGATGAAGCGATCGAACTCTACGGAGTCCGCAAAGTGCAGTATGCGGAAATGACAGCGGGCCGGAGCGACGCGCTGTTTGACCTGTTGATGGCGACGGAAAAGGCGGTCAAACCAATTGCCCGGTACATCGACTGGCGCGCCACCCCCTTCATTGACGACGGGATTCCAATCGTCGTGAACGATTTTGTGTCCATGGCTGCGGCGGGCGACATCCATGACCCTATCGAGCCCGTCATGGAGATTCCCGAGCCGCTCGTAGCCGAAATCCGGGAACTGATCGCGGCGTTTCATTCCATAGAGAAGACAGATGTGCCGGGAATCGCGAATGCGGCCTATAATGGAGTGCTCAAGGTGTCCGAGTGGGAGGCGCGCTACCAGGTTCAACTCCCCATGTTGCGTCACGTGATCGAGTCGATCGGGTATGGCGCACTCCATGCTGTCCAATACTCCGCGATGAGTGGTGGTGAGACGGACGATGTGGCGCGGGAGTTTCTGAGCACGCAGATTCTCGGCCTGGGCGAACCCACTATCGTCTTTGACTCTTTGGCGAACGAGATCCATCAGCAAGGCGTTGGGGTGCTGGTCAACGATCTTCCCTGCATCCCCTTCGTGGAGGAATATGAGGGAAGCGACCTCGCACGGGCGGGAGAATCTGCCTTTTATGCGCGGGGTGACGCGGATCCTCCAATTCAACAGGTCGCGCACTGGCAGGCTGGCGAATACAGGCGAACGGAATGAACAAGGGCTCGACTGGCATTATGGAGAACGGCATCATGCCAAACCGCTGGTGGATATACCAGAAAGAGCGCTTCCCGGTCTTCAAACACGGCATCCTCATCCTGGTCTTCAGCCTGTCGGCTCTCTGCTACTCATCCCTCTTGCGCGGCGACGGCGCCTGGCCTTCCCTCTTGGCCATGACCGTTTCCTTCGTCTCGGTTTTCATCTTCTTCCTCATGCTGCGCATCGCGGATGAGTTCAAAGACTTCGATGAGGATACGCGCTATCGACCGTACCGGCCCGTACCCCGCGGCCTGGTGACACTCCCCGAACTCGCTACCGTCGCGGTGCTGGGCGGTTTCATCCAGGCCGGTCTATGTCTTTGGCTTGAACCGAAGCTGCTCCTTCCGCTCGCAGCCGCATGGTCCTATCTGGCCTTGATGAGCAAGGAGTTCTTCGTGGGTGAATGGCTGAAGGCCCATCCTCTGCTCTATATGTTCAGCCACATGGTCATTATGCCGCTCATCGTCTTCTTCGCCATGGCCTGCGACTGGCTCGTTGCCGGCACGCCAGGCATCGCGACCGACGCCGCATGGTTTCTCGCGGTCAGTTTCTTCGGCGGTATCGTCATCGAACTCGGGCGCAAGATACGCGCGCCCGAAGACGAAGAAACCGGCGTCGATACGTACAGCCGCCTGTGGGGTCCGGGTGCCGCCGCGAGCGCATGGGTCGCCGCGCTCGCCTCGAGCGGCATTTCCGCGTGCCTGGCGGCGCATGAGATCGGTTTTCTGACACCCGTCGCCGCCGTTTCAGGTCTGTTGTTTGTGTGGGCGGCACTGGCCTCATACCGTTTTGCGTTGACCCGAAGTCATTCCCTTTCAAAGCACATCGAGAACATTGCCGGCATTTGGATTCTGGCGATGTACCTCATGCTTGGCGTAATCCCCTTGCTGGTTCGCTTGTAGGATATATAAGGCAATGCGCTTCATCCTGGGAAAGAACGGAACCAACCGAGACAAACTGGGCGGAAAAGCCGGCGCGCTCGCCGCCTTGTCCAGTCAGGATGTCACTGTGCCTGCTTGGTTTGCAGTCTCCCCCG
>JADLGB010000119.1 GCA_020849535.1 Candidatus Hydrogenedentota bacterium | reverse complement strand
TTTGATAGACTCTCATGTATCCCTCCCAGACGTTTACGTCGGCTAGTGCAATTCCAACCGTTCTTCCCGGACGATGCGGTCGAGGAACTTCTTGGCCGCATCGAGAGATGGCACCAGCGGGTTGATGGTGAGCGCCTGTAGCGCATACTCATAGGACTTGTGGCGCACGGCTTCCACCGTGAGCCGGTCACTTTCCTTGACACATTGAAAGAGACCTTTGAGGAAACGGGGGCAGCTCCCCACTTTTCGCGGCTTGATCCCCTTCTTGCTGACCTGAACCGGTATCTCCACGCTGCAATCGTCGGGCAAGTCTCGTATGGCCCCTTCGTTGCGGACGCAGAGGATCGTGTCTTGCTCCTTCTTGTTTTCGAGCGCGACGATCAATGGGATGATCGTCTCTTCATACCAGACCGCGTTGCGCGCGCGGGTCAATTCGGGCACCTCGCACAGCGACTCATCCTGGTAGAGCTTCAGGATCTGCTGCTCGGCTTCGTGCAACACTTCGGCCCGGAAACGGGCGCAGGCCTGCTGACGCTTCAGGATCTCGTCTTGGTGGAAATACAGCGAGGTCGTGCGCGTCGGGATCATCCGGAACAGTTCGATCAGCGCGTGATCGAATCCGTCGTCCTTCTCCGCCTCCAACCGTTCCAGAAGGCGTGCCATGCAGCTCCGGCCCTCGACCTTGATGTCCTGGATCCATCCCATGTGATTCAGCCCGATGAAATCCACCGCGATCTCCGAAAGATCCACCCGAAGAATTTCGGCCATCTTCCGGACATAGGTCACGGGCAAATCGCAGACCCCGAGGACGTTCAGTTTGGAGTATTTGATGAGCGCCTCCACGCAGACGCCCATCGGATTGGTGAGGTTGATGAACGTGGTCGTGGGGTTCACATGTTCGATCTTGGCGGCCAAGTCCAACACGACCGGCAGCGTGCGCAGGGCATTGGCGAACCCGCCCGCCCCAAGACTCTCGTCGCCAATCATGCCCTGCTTGGGCGGGAGCTTCTCGTCGCGCACGCGCGCGGGCATGCCCCCAACGCGGATATGGTTCAGCGTGTACTTGGCGTTGGCCACGCCCTGCGCCGGGTCCGTGTAGGCCGCGATGACGGAGGGGAACCCGCTCTTGTCGAGCAGGCGCTGACAGAAACGCGCGACGAGCTTGAGTTTGGGGCCATCCCGCCCGATCAATGCGATTTCTTTCACATTGAGATTGTGAGAGATAATCGACAGCACAAGCTCGGGAATGTAGACACTGCTGCCCCCGAGAATGGCGATGCGTTCAATCACTGCGGGAATTCCTCCATCGCCTCAGGCTCTCATGGCTTCACACACCATGCCGCGAACTGCGCCAAAAGCCGATCGCGCGGCAGTGCGGGTTTTCTTGGGCCGCGTCTCGACGGTCACCCTGCCCGCGCGAATCGCCTCGATGATTCCTTCAATGGATGGTTCCGCCTCAATCCACGAAAAGGTCGTGTCGTCGTACGGGAGCGCGTGCGTATCAGATGTTCCGAGCAGGGGCAGGCCATGCGCGCGCGCCGCGCGGGCGGCCCTGCGATTTGGATTGAGTGACCGGAGATAGAGAGAACTCCACTCGATGGCATCAAATAGATCGATGTTCCGTTCGAGATCTCCCAGCAGACTGTTGGGGGATGGATAGTAAGGGTGTGGCGCGACGATGGCCGCGTCGAGCCGGCCCACATTGCGCAGGTCATCGAAGGTATGGGCCTGCTGATGATCTGCGTGAGGGTTCAGGATGACCACATGTTTGCCGGAAACGAACTTTTCCATCCCCGGAACCAGCAAGACGCCCCGTCTGTGCGCGTAGTGAGAAAGGTATGCGGAGTAGGCGTTGAATTCATGACAGGTGATTGCCAGCACTTCGACGCCCGCTTCCGCGGCCTCATCGATCAGGGTCTCCGCCGAATAGGCGATGATGTCGAACGGGTCGTCCGCCGTATGCGTGTGCAGGTCTGCCTTCAGCCTCTTCATCAAAGGGTCACCACTCGTTCAGGTTTCTTCAGCTTTCCGCAGTGACGCTAACGGTACAGGCCTCACTGTGTCAAGCCGCTGGGAGACGGGGTCCGCGTGTGCAAGAGTTCAGCGTGCGCCATTGCAGGCATACAATACCCCACGTGCCAACGCGCCCATCATAACAAGCAATGGCAACCCGTTCAAAGTACGCGGTGGCTCGCCCGAAGCGGTCTACAGGATGAGATCGTCCGGATCGGAGAGTGGAATGCCATCCGCACAGCCCGGGCATTCAGAGGGATCGTAGCTTCGCAGCGCCAGGTGGGCGAGCGGCTTGTATGCACACTGGAAATTGACCTCGCCGCCGCTACGGTCGATGAGAACGGACACCCCGGCGATTCGCGCTCCGCGTTCCAGCAGATGGTCGATGGTTTTCTTCACCGATCCGCCAGTGGTGACAATGTCCTCCACGACAAGCACGTTTGTGCGTGGTTGCAGCTTGAATCCGCGGCGCAGTGACATGGTGCGGCCGTCTTCGTCCTTCTCCGTGAACACCGCCCGGCAGTCCAAGTGACGCGCCGTTTCATAGGCGAGAATGATGCCCCCCGTCGCCGGGCCGACAACCAACTCAATGTTGTCTCCGGTCCATTTCTCGGCGATGGCCTTGCAGAGTTTCTCGGTGTAGTTCGGAAACTGGAGGACGCGCGACGCCTGCAAGAACTGGCTCCCATGCCGCCCGCTCGTGTACACAAAGTGGCCTTCCAGCAGTGCGCTCGTCGCGCGGAAGATGTCAATCACCTGACCCGAATTCATCCGTTCAACTCCTCGCGTATTGATTGTAGTGCCTGTGCCGGGTTCTCGTGTTGAAGCACGGGCCTTCCCACCACGATGAAGTCGGCCCCCGCCCTGGCGGCGTCCCGCGGTGTCGTGACGCGCGCCTGATCGTCCTGGCTCGACCAGGATGGGCGGATACCGGGGGTGACGATCAGGGGCTTCTCGCCCAGTGCCCGCCGCAGCATTTCCAGTTCCTTGGGAGACGCTACCACGCCATGGGCGCCCGCGTCCACGGCCATGACGGCCAGCCTTGCCACGGCATCCGCGGGCGTCTCGTTCATCCCCACTTCGCCGCGCAACTCGGACTCCGAGAGGCTTGTGAGCACGGTCACGGCCAAGACCCGTGTTTCCGTCCCTTCAACAGCTTCCCGTGCCGCCGCGATCATGCGTTTGCCCCCGGAGGCGTGCACTGTGATCAGGGAGACGCCGAGGCCGGCCGCTACCTTGGCGGCGTGCCCAACCGTGTTGGGGATATCGTGAAGTTTGAGATCGAGGAACATACGCTTCTTATGCGCAACCAGGTAACGGACGAAGGTCGGGCCGGTCGCGGTGAACAACTGAAGACCGACCTTGAACCACTCGCATCCCGCGCAGATTCCGACCGCGTGCAGGGCCTCTTCGCGTGTGTCCACATCCAACGCTATGATGATCTCAGTTGAACGGTTCATTGCATCCCCCTACACCCGCATTGCGCCAACCAGATCCGAGACAGCCGGGATCCGGTGGCGCGTCAGGTACGCTTCCATGCCTTGCAGCACGCGCCGCGCGGCATCCGGCTGGCGAAACGTCATGGAACCCACGGAAACCGCGGTTGCCCCCGCCAGCAGAAACTCGATCGCGTCTTCCGCGTGACAAATACCCCCCGTTCCAATGATCGGGATTTTCACGGCGCGCGCCGCATCCCACACCATCTTGACGGCCACGGGCCGGATCGCGGGACCGCTCAGGCCGCCCACGATGTTGGAGAGGCGCGGCCGGCGCGTCTCGGGATCGATTGCCAGGCCCAGCAGCGTGTTGATCAGGCAGAGTCCATTCGCACCAGCCTCTTCGGCCGCCAGCGCAGGCTCCTGGATGTCCATAACGTTCGGCGTGAGCTTGATGAACAGCGGCAACGACGTGGCGCTCCGGATCGTGCGCGTGTACTCGGAAATGGCGCCGGGATTCTGCGAAACCAACACGGCGCCACGCGCCTTGCGCGCGTCATGCACGTTCGGGCACGACAAGTTCGCCTCGATGGCGTCCGCCGCCCCGGCCTCCTCCAGTCGCCGCGCCAGCTCCGCATATTCTTCCGGCGAATGACCGTAGATGTTTGCGATGATCGTGGCGCCCTTTTCCCGCAGGAAAGGCGCCTTCTCCGCGAGGTAGACGTCCAGTCCGACGTTCTGCAGGCCGATGGCATTCAACATGCCCGCGGGCGTTTCGACGAGACGCGGTGGCTTGTTGCCTGCGCGCACCTTCAGGGAGAGACTTTTCGTGGTGACGGCGCCCAAAAGCGAGATGTCGAAGTACTGGCTATACTCCGCACCGTAGCCAAAGGTCCCGGAAGCCACCGTGACGGGGTTCTTCATGCGTAGCCCGCCCAGGTTGATCTCAAGATTCGGCTTCTTTGTGGCGCCGCTTTTTGGTGGCATGAAAGTGGAGAGTCCCCGCTGATTATCCCGCTTCCCAGTGCTGCACGCTTTCACGGGACACTGGGCGGTATTCTAGCGGCTAGAAACTCGGATTGCGAATCAGTGACCGGCCCTGCCCGGGTGCTATGGGGCCGGCGCCGCGGGCGGCTGTCCCCCCTTGTACGCCACGTTGCCCGACTCGTCTTCGTACTTGATCCCGTCCGCCATGACCTGCACGCGCGCCTCGAAGAAAATGCGCTGCACCGCGCCGAGAGACTTGGACGGGAAGTTGCCCGCATCGATGATTCCTTCGTAGAGCGCCCAACGATCGGCGCCCTCGCCCATGACGACCATGGCGTTGCGGTCGCGGTCGCGGCTGGTGCCGGATTTCTTGTACTCACTCGTCCGCAGTATCTCCATCATCCCATTGCGGCGCTCCCAGGCGTGGCCGGTCAGGAGAAACGCCTCCACGAGGTGCGCGCGTGCGGCCCGGGTGCGGATGGCCTGCTTGATCGTATCGGTGCCAAGAACGACCCCGCCACGATCTTCGATTTGAGGTTCCCGCTCGCCGTCCTTGACGGCTTGCTCGATCTGGACGGCAATCTCACGAAGCGTATCTACGGGGAGTTCCGCGTAGTCGGGCTTCATCTTCATAAAGGTATGGCACCCCGAAAGGCTCACCACCATGACCACCGCTAGCACATGTTTCACGACTGTTCTCCGTTTGCGGTACTGACCACCACCCGGTTCTTCCCGGTCCGTTTCGCCTCGTATAGGGCACTGTCGGCCGCACGAATCAGGGCTTCGCCGTCCAACATCGCTTGATACTGCAATTCGGCCACTCCAACGCTTACCGTAACCTTCGCATCCTGGGGCAGGCCCACATACACGCCGTCTTCCACGCTCTCCCGCACGCGTTCGGCCTGGGCCCTGGCGCCCTCCGCCCCCGTTTGCGGCATGATGATAATAAACTCCTCGCCGCCATACCGGGCAACAATGTCGCTCCGGCGGGTCGTGCGGAGCGTTCGCGCGGCAATCTCCCGCAGGATTTCGTCCCCCTGGAGATGCCCGTACCGATCGTTAATCTTCTTGAAATTGTCGATATCGAACATGATGCACGAAAGGGGCAGCGCGTAGCGGCGCGCACGGTCGAATTCCTCGGCGTAGCGCTCCCGGAAGTAGCGATGGTTGTGCAACCCCGTCAGCTCGTCTGTAACAGCCAGCCTTTCCAAACGTTCGTTGGCGGTCTGCAGGCGTTCCAGCAGATGCGCCCTCTCCAAGGCGTTCGACGCGGCTTCCGCCACGATTTCGCAGAAACCGATCTCGCGCGGGGTGAACGGGTCATTCCTCCTGGCCCCGCGCAAGAACAGGGACCCGATGTTGGCGTCCAGCAGCACGATGGGCACGACCAACAACGCACAGATGCCAGACTCCTTCAGCCCCGGACAATCCCGGGTGAGGGGGTCCACCTGCGCGTCGTTGATGACTACCTTTTCGAAGTGGTCCATCGACCATCGCAATTCCGGGTACTTTTCCAGGTCGATTAACAGGTCGCGCACATTGGCATCATCGTGCGATGCGACCACCTGGCCCTGATCGTCGCGTCCCCATATGCGCACCACCGAGCACCGGTCCATTTGGATGACACGCGCCACCTGCTCCACGAAGACATACAGCACGTCGTGCGTACGGCGCCTCGACGCGATCGCCTTCAAGATGTCGAGAACCGAAAACAGCTCGTCGCGTCCCACATTGCCGGCCGTTTGCTGGGCGCTGACGAGCCGCGTGAACACGGTCATGAGACGGGTCATTTGCGGAATCCACCGGACGAACGCGTCGGCCGCGGGTGGAGCGAGTAGCTCGCGCAGTTCCGTTCCTGGCAGAAGGACGCGCGCCACAGCATCGACGCTCTTGCGGTCGGCGGTCCACCCGCCCTGAAACTGCGTGGCCGCTCCGTCGCCGATCCTCCTGCCGACCATGGCCACACTCGCCGTCGTGGAGAACAGCAACAGCGCGGCATCCTCGGGCTGCCGGCCCGAGTCATTGTGCGCGGAGCGGACGCCCGAAGCGCGGGCCCACCGCGAGGGGATCTCGCCCAGAACGAAGGTGTGCTCCGCGAGCGCTCTGCAGCGGTCAAGCTCGTCGACCATGCGCGCGGTGACCGGATCGGTTATCAAGCACAGCCTGTCGCCGGGATCGGCCGCAATCTGCTTCGCGACATCGGCCGCGAAATGAGAGAACACGATAGGGCTGTCAATGGGTACCAGCGCCCCCGGAAAACGGGACAGACCGCGCGGCGCCGTCCCCGCCATCTCGCGTTCCGCATAATCTTTTCCAGTCTTGTCTCGCATGCTCACCTGAAATCGTGCGCCCACCACACAAGCGCGCCATTATCTTGCCCGCACGGTGATGGGTCAAGAAGGTGGAGAGACCGCGCACCCGTCCCGAGCGAGGCGGCCCATCTACTCGCAAACTTCAGGACTGTGCCAGCGCGAGCGTGCTCAACGCCTGAGGATCGATAACCTCAACGACCTCGACAGGCGTTGAACGCACAACCAGATCGTAGAGTTCCTCGACATCTTCCCGCCGCAACCGCGCGCAGCCGTGGGATGAGTACTTGCCCACGGTCTCGGGAGCGATCGTGCCGTGAATGCCCAAGTCCTTGGGCAGGCCTTCCCTCACGGGCACGAAGGGCATCCATCGCGTGCCCAGCTCATTGCGGGGGTCGCCCGGCGGGATGGGGCCTTCACCCGGCTTGTGCCAGGTCGGATCTTTCTCCTTGTTGCCGATCTTGTAGACTCCCAGGGTCGTCTCGTGGCCCGGCATACCGAGACCCGTCGAATAGCGCTTGAAAATCCCATTGCTGTCAAGCAGAAAGAGACGGCAGGTCGAGCGCTCGATGACGATGCGGAAATCTTTCGGCGTCCATTTCAGGGTCTGCCCGACGCGCAAGGTTGTCTCGGATTCAATCTGATTCGCGCGCATGAGCAAGCCAAGCGTCGTATTGAGTTTGATCCCTATGCTTGTCAGGTTGTCGCCCCGCTCCAGGGTATATGTCTTGCTGTCCGGCGTCGCGGCGGGGGAGAAGATCAGCGCGGCGTTGGCCTGCCCCAAGGCATCCAATGCCTCATTCCACTCAGGCGAATTCCACGGCGCGCTGTCCAGCGCTTCACGGTATAGATCCCGTGCTTCGACCGGTTTCTGCTGGCGCTCCGCGTGGCGTCCCAAGCCTGTCAATGCGGGTGCCCTGAGCTGCACAGGCGCGGTCGCCCGGATACGCTCGTAAATCGGCAGCGCCTCATCGAACCGGTTTTCATCCTCCAGCAGCCTGGCGTAGGCGGCCGCGGCTCGCGGCTGTTCGGCACTTCCCGGGTAATCCTCGGCCGCCTTACGCAGCCGCTCCAGGGCTGTAGCTTTCTCGCCGGCGGCCACGTCCAACTTGGCCAGTAGCATCAGCGCGGTGGAGGCGATATCTCCATCTTTGGCCTTCGCCGCGATGGGCTCCAGAATCTTCCGCGCTTCTTCGGCCTTGCCTTCGTTGGTGAGCTGGCGCGCTTGCTCCAGGTCCGCGGGTGCACTGGCCTCTACCTTTCCAGTGGACATGCCAGACCCGAACCAGCGTACCGCGCGGTAGATGCCCAGTAAAACGGCGGCTACCAAGACGATTGCCAGGATGTAACGGATGAGACTCGGATCTCGACGTCTTTGGTAATTCACTGCGGTCGGACTACCCTATATCTTGTATATGGCCAACACGATTGAGTGAGAATACACCATTCACTGCGTTGACGCAAGGCTTGGAGTAAAGTGATGATAGTGAAATAATGTCTAAAATGGGTACATGGCTCGCATCTGGAGCCCGGTACCCGTCAACCTAGATTCTCGCCTCGGCCACACGCGTGAGATCCAGCAATAATTCCGTGACGGACTGGTAGCGCCGCTCGGGCTGCCTCCGCAATGCCTTCAGAATGATACGGTCCAAGGTCGGCGGTATTTCCGGATTGTATTTGGAGGGCGGTTCAAACTTGTACCGGCTGCTTCTGATCTGTTTCATAATCTCGCGCGAGTCCCGGCCGTCACAAGGGTGGCGGCCCGCGAACAATTCGTACATCGTGATGCCGAACGAGAAAATGTCTGAGCGGGCATCCAGACCGCGGCCTTTGTTGGTAATTTGCTCCGGCGACATGTAGGCTCGCGTTCCGCCGCCTTCCCGGATCCATCGGGTGCGCCAACTCGAACTGGCCTTGGACAAACCGAAGTCGCAAATCTTGACCTGGCGCAGGTCGCGAGAGAAGAGGAAGTTCCCCGGCTTGATGTCGCGGTGGACAATGCCGCGCTGGTGGAGGAAATCCAAGCCCTTGCACAGACGGATACTCACATCGATCATTTGTTGCAGGGTGAGGTCGCGGTCCGCGATGTGCTTGCGAAGGTCCGGGCCGTCCACGAATTCCATCAGCAGGCAACGCCGGATATTCCCGTCGGCATCTTCCTGTTCGATGATTTCCTTGCTGTACCGGATGATGCCTTCGTGTTTGAGTTCGGCCGCCACCAGAATCTCGCGGCCCAGGTAGTCGCGCTTCCGCTTCTTCTTATCCAGGTCGAACTGCCGGTCCAGCACTTTGATGGCCACCGTCATGTCGCGTTTCCGATCGATGGCCTTGTACACCGTCCCCATACCGCCGCGGCCGATGGGGGCGATGATTTCATAGGGCCCTACGTGTTTGAGTTCCAGTGTCGATGCTGTCGCATCCAGCCCTCCGGTGTCCTTGGGTTCCGTTTCCCGGAGTTCTTCCGCGTCCTTGGTCTTGCGTCCAAACCATCGCATAAGTGTTCCAACTCTCATCATAAGTATTATTCCGTGAATACCCCTAGGCTAATAACGCTATGAACAAGACAGCCCGCACGAACGTTCCGCCGCGCTGCGGAGCGTGGTGCGCTCAGCCTGCCTTCCCGCTGATGCTGCCGGCGGGCACAGGAACCTCGGAAATTATATCACGCAGCACGCTGTGTGCGGTGACTCTCCTCAGCCGGCTCTCCGGATTAAGGATCAAGCGATGCTCCAAAACGGGATGCGCCAGGGACTTCACGTCATCAGGAATGACGTAGCTGCGTCCCTGAACCGCGGCGAACGCCTGGCAGGCCCGGAACAGGGCCATCGAGGCCCTCGGGCTGGCGCCCAGACTGAGATGCGTGGAGTCGCGCGTCCGATGGATGAGCCGCAAGATATACTCCCGCACCCGGTCATGCACCAGAATCTCGCGCACCGCGGCCTGCATGCGCAGGATGGTCTCGGCGTCGGTGACTGGTTTGAGCGCTTCGAGGGGATGGGTCACACGCATGCGCTCCAGCATGTCTCCCTCCGCCGTGATATTGGGATAGCCGATGGTCAGCCGCAGCATGAAGCGGTCGAGCTGGGCCTCTGGCAATGGAAAGGTCCCCTCGTGCTCCACGGGGTTTTGAGTGGCGAACACGGTGAAGGGTTGCGCCAGCTTATAGGTTCGTCCATCAACGGAGACCTGTCCCTCCGCCATAGCTTCCAACAGCGCGCTTTGCGTCCGGGGCGTGGCCCGGTTGATTTCGTCCGCGACGATGATCTGATTGAAGATCGGCCCTCTGCGGAATTCAAACTCCTGCGTCTTCTGATTGTAGATGGACACCCCGCTGACATCCGTGGGCAGCAGATCGGGAGTGCATTGGATCCGTGTGAACGTGCACCCGCTCGAAATGGCGAGGCACCGCACAAGAACCGTCTTGGCGACCCCGGGGACATCCTCCAGCAACACATGGCCCCCGGCCAGATACGCCGCAAGCGAAGTCTTGATCGCGGCCGTCTTGTCGAGAATCACCGTTTCGATATTGCTGATGATGTCTTTGATGGCTTGACGAAACGCGCTCACGTGGTTTCCCCTTCAGACTACGCGGCGATAATACAGAGTGTCAGCGTCCGGCGCAAGTGCCGCTCATGCTTCAGTCGCGTCGCGGCCTTCCCTACCCACCGATTCGGGTGGCGCGGCGTTCAATGCAGTGCGCAATGAGCGAAAGATGCCATTTGTGTACTGACATCGCACTGTGAAACACGCGAATACACCCCATGCCTGTTGTCCAAATCAGTCACCCATGATAAAGTGAACCAGAAAGGTTGGGGTGCCTGTCGCTACCCCTAATCGATATGATGTGGAGGATCGAAAGATGGACGGCTTTCGCAACAGTCAACTCGCTAGAATCCGCGGGGTCGCCGTGTGCGCCGTATTGATGTGCGGCACCCTGCTCGCGACTGCGGACCGCATCACGATCGGAGATGTTTCCCACGACAATGTCATCGTGCGCGAGAGCACCGGCCGGTACTACGTGCAGTTCCCTGAAACGGGAAAAGTCCTGAACGTCGCCAAGTCTTCCGTAGATGCGGCGTCTGTTCAGATTGCCGACGCTTCGGTTCGCGAAGAACTGCAGAAGACCTGGACGGCGAACAACGCCTATGCGTCCCAGCGTAAAGCGGTCTCCGATGCCGTGGCGGAGCAAATGGCACGCCCTGAACCCACTCGCCGCGAGCCCATTCGGATCACCGGTCCGTCGAAGCCTGCTTCGAATGCCGCCGTGCCAAGCGGTGGCCGCGTCTACGTTCTGGCACCCGGCTACCGCTCTTCAAAGCGCGCGGCGTCCGGTGAACATTTGGTGACGCGTGGCTATGGCCTTACTTTCGGCGGTGACACGCTTCCCAAGATCATCGTCCGCAACCAAGGTGGCCGCAGCACCGCCGTCTCCACTAATGCATACGGTGGCGGGTTTGGCGGTGGTGGCTACGGCGGCGGAGGCGGTTACGGCGGAGGCGGCTCCGGCGGAGGCGGCTCCGGCGGAGCGGGGATGGGCGCCGGTGGCTTTGGCGGCGGCGGTTATGGTGGCGGGGGGTACGGAGGAGGCGGAGGGGGATACGGAGGAGGCGGCGGCTATGGTGGCGGCGGTGGCCGCTTCTTCACCAACATCTCCGACCTGTTCTCATCGATAGACGATAGCCTGGTCGGCGAGACACCCGCGGTCATCGGAATGCAGGTGTCCGTGTCTCGATAGCGCCAGTTTTCAACGATCCAGTGGACGGTTATTGAGGCCCCACTTTCGAAACTACTTGGATTTCTTGAGCAGGTCCAACGCGAAAGTGGGGTCTTCTCTGTCTGTGGCCAGTGGCGGATCGATCGACAGCGCCGTGATCTCGCGGCGCTGTTCAAGGTTTAGCTCGATATCCACGCACCCCAGCGCGTCATTGAATTGTTCGAGATTCCGCGCACCCACGATCGCGGCAGTCACCGCGGGATGGCTGATCACCCACGCATTGGCCAGAGCGGCGGGGGAGAGGCCCTTGGTGCTCGCATACGCCACGAAGTCCGCCGCGATTTCCATGTAGGCTGAGTTTCGATACCGCTCCGCATACATCGGGTTCTCTTTGATCCGCCCGCCCTCACCGCGTTGGTATTTGCCGGTCAGCAGACCCGCGGCGATGGGACTGTACGGGCAAACGGCGATTCCTTCCGAAAGGGCCAGCGGCAGTAGTTCCACTTCCGCCTGACGCTTCACAAGGTTGTACATGGGTTGCATGCAGACGACCGGCGAATACCCTTTGTTATCAGCCATCGCAATCGCCTTCATGACTTGCCACGCCGCGAAGTTGGAGACCCCAAGGTACAAGACTTTCCCCTGTGCCACGAGTGTGGTTACGGCGGCCAGCGATTCTTCGATGGCCGTGTGCTCGTCCCAGTGGTGAAGGTACAGAATGTCCAGCCGGTCCGTCTGCAATCGGCGCAGGCTGTCCTCGACGGCCCGTGTCAGATGCCGGCGCGAACTGCCTTGATTGTTCGCCCCCGGTCCCGTGGGGAAGTGGGCCTTGCTCGCGAGCACGATCTCCTCGCGCCGCGCGCCCATCCAACGCCCGACGATCTCCTCGGTCAGCCCCTTGTTGTAGATGTTCGCCGTGTCGAAGAAGTTCACGCCCGCGTCGAGCGCCCGGTTCATGATCGCAATCGAGGTGCTTTCGTCCGCTTCCTTGCCAAAGGTCATCGTGCCCAGGCATACCTCGGATACCCGCACCCCCGTTTTGCCCAACAACGCGTACTTCATGCGACGATTCCTTCCTCTCTCAGGGTAGATGCGCTTGCACACGTCATCCTACGCGGCACTCTCCCGCGATTCAAAAGCGCCCCTTCCCGCTGTTCGCTTGCGTGATGCCCATGGGAAAAGAAATACTTGAGCGCTGGCTGGATCCGTTTCCAACTGGACACGTGTTGGGTGTGACGCTACGGAGGATTGGCCATGAAGCGGCGAACGTTCCTGCAGGTAGCCTCGACGGCTTCGATGGGTTTCATGCTGGGTGCGCACGCCGCCCCGCTCGAAAAGCCTACGCAGAAAGGGGAGTCTATGAACCGCGCGTCCATCAATCGCGACATGCTCCAAGCGAGGAACCAGAACCGCTCGACCGTCGTGTCTCGTCACGGCATGGTGTGCACCAGCCAGCCCCTGGCCAGCATGGCCGGCATCGATGTACTCAAGGCCGGCGGCAACGCCATCGACGCCGCTGTCTGCGCGAACGCCACCTTGAGCGTCGTCGAGCCCATGTTCTGCGGTCCTGGCGGCGACCTTTTTGCCATCGTATGGATCGAGAAAGATCGCAAGCTCTACGGCCTCAACGCCAGCGGCCGCTCTCCCTATGAATGGACCCTCGAAGCGGCGCAGGGGCTGAAAGAGATTCCGGTCATGGGGCCTCTGGCCTGGAGCGTACCGGGCTGCGTGAGCGGCTGGGGCGCCTTGCTCGATCGCTTCGGCTCGAAGCCGCTCGGCGATTTGCTCGCCACTCCCATTGAATATGCGCGCGATGGCTTCCCTGTTTCACCCTTGATCGCCGAGTCCTGGCCCTTTGAAGCGAAGGAGTATCCGGATTTGGCGTCATTGTATATGCCGAACGGCGAGGCGCCGCAGTATGGCGACATCTTCCGCTGCGAGGTGCTCGCGAAGTTCCTGGAGTCTCTCGCGAAAGGCGGCGCGGACTCCTTCTATCACGGGGAACCCGCCGACCAGATTGTGGCCTATTCCAAGCAAGTGGGCGGCCACTTCACGAAACGCGATTTCGAAGAACACGAAGCCACTTGGGTGGATCCAATCACGACCTCGTACCGCGGCTTCGATGTGTGGGAATTGCCTCCCAACGGGCAAGGCGCGGCCGCGCTCCAAATCCTCAATATCCTCGAACAATTCGATATCGCCTCGCTGGCGCCCAATTCCGCCGAACATCTCCACCTGTTGATTGAGGCAAAAAAGCTCGCCTTTGAGGATCGGGCGCAGTATTACGCCGACATGGACAAAGCCGAAGTCCCCCTCAAATGGATCATCTCCAAAGACTACGGAAAGGAGCGAGCCCGCCTGATTGATCCCAAACGCGCCAGCACGAACGTGAAGGCGGGTGTGTGGGACGGGTCGAAGGACACGATCTACCTGACCGCCTCCGACAAGGATGGCAACATGGTCTCCTTGATTCAGAGCACTTTCCACGGCTGGGGCTCACACTTGGCCCCGCCGATGCTTGGATTCGCCATTCAGAATCGCGGCGCCCTGTTTTCGCTCGACCCCAAGCACCGCAACCGGCTCGAAGGACACAAGCGGCCCTTCCACACCATCATCCCTGCGTTTGTGACGCGAGGCGGAAACCCGTTCCTCTCGTTCGGTGTGATGGGCGGCGACTTCCAACCTCAAGGCCACGTGCAGGTTCTCATGAACCTGATCGACTTCGGCATGTCGGTGCAACAAGCGGGCGAACAACCGCGCATCAGCCACAGCGGCAGTTCCGAACCCACCGGTTCAGTCATGGAGAATGGGGGCAGCGTCTCCTGCGAACTCCTCATCGCCGACGCCGTGATTCAACAGCTCACCGCCATGGGACACCACGTACGCCCCGGCCGATCCGAGCACGGCGGCTACCAAGGCATCGGACGGCTGGATGATCCGCTCCGCTGGTTCGGCGGCTCCGACCCCCGAAAGGACGGCTGCGCGATAGGATACTGAGCGCCGCGATGTTCTTTTGTCCTGCGCGCTCCGCCGCCGGATGTATGCAGACATATAAATCTAGTTGTGCTAAATTCCCCCTTTGAAGGGGGTGGCCCGTAGGGCCGGGGGATGTTCCGCGCCCAGCGCCGAACCACCGCCCACAGTCTCACCACCGCAGGTCACCTCATTCCAGCGGCTTGCTGCTCAGCAACGCTGGGTTGGCCGAAGCGAAGCGCAGGCCTACCCAGGGTCCACCCACCTCCTGACCTGCCCCGAAGGGCTTGAGTTATCGCCCCGCCCCATTCATCCCATAGGTCCCATAGGTCCCATAGGTCCCATCGACCCTAACAAACCGCCGCATTCCCGTAGTCACATGCCTCCCGAATCCGCCGTTTCACGATCCGCCTGCCTATTTGAAGTGTTTAAGAGAACTTCAGTAGAGTAATGCTGGGGGCTGTATACATGAGTCAGATTCTGGCTGTGTTGGGCGAATTCTCCTTGCCGAGGGACGCATGAACGAAGTCCGGCAGTTGACCTCACTCAGGTGTGAGTTCACCCAACGGGTGAAGGACCACTGAACTACCGAAAGTGGGTAGCGAACATTTTGATCATCGTAGCGGGTTCATTGGCAGACGAAGAGGTAAGAATTGGACAGGATGACAAGATTTGCGGGATTGAAGAAGCAAGAGATGCTGGCCTTAGCATCGATTTCCTCTTCAGATTGTCCATCACATTGCAGGAGCTGATTCACTGCGGTGACACGGAGAACACGGGGATCAAGAGAGACTGAAACCTAAACGCGTCCTGTGAATCCTGTTATCCTGTCCGAAAACGTCCTTTGAAATGACTGAAAAGTAAGTCACCTGCCGTATTTGGATCTATGAGTTCCTGATATCCAGATTGAAGAGGAAGATTGAATCTGGAACTCAAGAAATCGGGAAGACGAGCGGCCTTTCGGCGTCCGCCTCCTCGCACAACACCCACCACGCCATGCTTGCGAACGCGGGCATCAACCTGCATTCCCCGTGCTCCCCGTGTCCCCGTGGTTGGTCAAATAGGGAGAGAATGAGTTCGAGCCACGGGGACACGGGAAGCAAGAGAGACGAGAATCCAGATGGGGGAGGACTTGCGGACTGTGGCCCTGCTCTTCGCTGGCAGCGACCAGGGCGGCTCAAACGGGAAAGGCCTGACCTACGCAAATCCAATCCACACCGTGCTCGATACTCTGAAAGTGGATTTGGCGTTATAATAGATAGACCTGAAAATGGCAGTTCGCCTGGGAGAGGGACAGTCACCGTGTTTCGCTCCGCGGGCCTACGCGAAAGACGGTGACAGTCTTCTTCGATTACCGTTTTTCAAAGTGAGAGTTGACCATGAAAAGCTGCACGATAGAAAAAGCCCGGAGCGCCAAGGCCCGCGTGGCGGAGTTGTTGCGTGACGAGCGCGGTCTGACCGGTGTGGGTATTACGCGCGTCGGCAAGGGTTATGCTGTCAAGGTAAACCTCACCGCCGCGCCCGGCGCTGGCCACGAGATTCCATCCGAAGTGGACGGGGTGCCTATCCGCGTCGAAATCACGGGGCGTATCAAAGCCCGTGCCGCGGAATCTTGATCGGTCCCGCGCGTGTGAGCCCACGCAAGACTCGGCGAATGGGGCGGAACGTCTTTCTGCCCAATAAGGAAGGCGGGAATCAGTCCCGCCCTACGAAGACGTCCGAGTGTCGCGTGCCCTTTCAGAAGGCGGCCAGTTTGCGGAACTCCTCGAAGCGTTGCTGGATGTCGTGCCGGGTGATCTCCGCGAGGCGGTCTGGACCAAACTTCTCGCAGGTGAATGACGCGACGGCGCTGCCGTAAACGACGGCTTGCCGCAGCGAGGCGCTGTCCACCTTACCGCATCCCGCGAGGTATCCCATGAACCCACCCGCGAAGGAGTCGCCCGCGCCGGTGGGATCGACGACGTTCTCGAGGGGATACGCTGGCGCGGAGAAGATGTCGTCTTCGCCGAAGAGCAGGCACCCGTGTTCGCCCTTCTTCACGACGACAATCCGCGGTCCCAGCGCGCGCACGGCCTTGGCGCCTTTGACGAGGTTACTTTCCCCCGTGAGCAGCTTCACCTCGGAATCGTTGATGATGATCGCGTTGACCCGGCGCAACACCGCTTTCAGATCGTCTAGCGCGATGTTGATCCACAGGTTCATCGTATCGAGGCCGACGAACGATGCCTTGGCCTGCTCCAACACCTCGGTCTGCAGCGACGGGTGGATGTTGCCCAGGAAAAGGAAAGGAGCGGCGCACGCCGCCGGCGGCAACTTCGGATGAAAGTGTTCGAACACGTTGAGCTGGGTGTCCAGCGTGTCGCGGTTGTTGATGTCCTCATGGTAACGTCCGGTCCAGCGGAACGTCTTGCCTGAGGCGCGTTCCAACCCGTCGAGGTCAATGCCCTTGGAGCGCAGCAACTCGACGTGTGCCGCCGGGAAGTCCTCGCCCACGACTCCAACCAACCGCACCGCGGCAAACTGCGCGGCCGCCAACGAGAAATACGTTGCCGCGCCGCCCAAGCCTTCCTCGTTGCGGCCCGTGGGCGTTTCAACGGTGTCCAATGCGATGGAACCCACTACCGATACATCCATGAAACTTTCTCCCTTTCCCAAGCAGCGGCGATATCATCGCACAGCGGCTGCGTACTTTCCTGAAGCTAAAAACGGCGGTTGAGCCCAGAAACGCCACGCCCCCGTCATCCTTGTGAATGCGGGGACATCCTCGCGAACGTGCTTGAAACTCACCTCTCGCAAAGACGCTAAGGCGCAGAGAAGAAAGAGAGCAGAACTCGGATTCATCTTCATTCTTCCGTATTCCTTTGCGCCTCTGCGTCTTGGCGAGAGGAACTCCTCCTTCTTCATCCTTCCTCGTGTTCCCGTGGTTTGGATTGCACTTCCGATTTGACCACGGAAAAAGCCTTTCACCCAATGGGTGAACTGACCAGATTCTGTAACCGCCTATAACAAGAGACTAATGAAGATTCTCCGCTTTCAACTGCCGTTCATAGGGTGAATGCGCGCCACGAGGACCATGCCAGAGCATTGCGATGCCTCCAGCGGCGATGCCGGAGAGGGAGCATAGCGTGTTCAAAGCGGTACGTCAATGCGCTTGCCTGCAGGCCCTACACGCCCGTGGCTTCGCGCTCCGGAGCGGCTTCGATGCCGAGTTGGTCCATCTTATACTTGAGAATCCGGCGGGTCGTTCCCAGCATGTCGGCGGCGCGCGACTGAACGTTGTCGCACTGCTCGAGGGCCCGCATGATGAGGCGCCGCTCCAAGCGGCTGGTGGCCTCCTCCAGACCCAGTCCCTCGAATTCAGTGGCAGCGGGTGCGTCCGCTTTCGCTGCTGTCTTCAGCACCCCGGTCAGGTGCTCGCGGCGGATTTCCTCCTCGGTGCTGTTCATCACGAGGATACGCTCCACCATATTCTCCAACTCGCGGATGTTCCCCGGCCATTCGTAGGCTACCATGACCGCCATCGCGTCGGGGGCGATGCGGCGCGCACGGGCATTCACGCGCAACCGGTGTTTGGCCACGAAGTGCTCAATCAGCACGGGGATGTCGTCGCGGCGTGCGCGCAGCGGCGGCATCTCCACGTGCAGCACGTTCACGCGGTAGAAGAGGTCTTCCCGGAAAATGCCCTGTTTCACGGCCTCCCGCAGATCCCGGTTCGTTGCGCAGATGAACCGTATATCGACCTCGATCACTTTCGTGCTGCCGACAGGATAAAACTGGCCACCCTGCAGGACTCGCAATAGCTTGGCCTGGGCTTCGAGCGGCATCTCCCCGATCTCGTCGAGGAAGAGGGTGCCGCGATCGGCCACCTGCATCTTGCCGACACGTTTCTCCGAAGCCCCGGTGAACGCGCCCTTCTCATGTCCGAACAACTCGCTTTCCACCAGTTGATTGGGGATGGCGCAACATGACACCGCCACGAAAGGATTCTTGGCGCGGCCTCCGCCCGCGTGGATTGCCCGCGCGATCAGGTCTTTGCCCGTGCCGCTTTCGCCTGTGATGAGGACGGTCGAGTCCACCTGCGCGGCACGGCGCGCCAACGCAATGGTTTGGTTCAAGGCCGCGCTCTGCCCGATGATGGCCTCGAACCCCGATGCGTCCGCGCGCCTTCGCATGGTCAGCTCCTGCTCTTTCTGGCTCTCGGCCAGGGCTTTCTCCACCATAAGCAGGATCTCTTCCACGTCGAACGGTTTGATGATGTATTCTTTGGCGCCATGCTTGATCGCGGTGACGGCGGTAGCCACCGATTTGATGGCGGTGACCACGATAACGGGGATGAGGTTGTCGATCTTGACGATCTCGTCCAGTACGTCCATGCCGCCCATCGTGGGCATCACCATGTCCAGCAAGATGAGATCGACGTGGTTTTCCCGCATGAGACGCAAGGCGGTAGCGCCGTCCGGCGCCAGCAAGACGCGGTAACGGTCCGAAAGGATCAAGCGGTACGCCTCGCGCACGCTGAGTTCGTCGTCTATGGCCAGGAGCGTCTTCATATCACACGATGCCCGTTGTCATTACTAAATGTTGCTGCTGTGGCTTGTCGTCAGCTTGTTGTTGAGAGTCTGCAGCCGGTATCCGAAAGGAGAAGACGCTCCCCGCATCGCTCGACAGCAGCCGAAGCTCCCCACCGTGCTGTTTGACGATACGGTTTGCGATCGTGAGGCCCAGTCCCATGCCGTGTTCCCGGGTTCCGAAGAAGGGAAGGAAAATGAGCGGCGCGACCTGCTCGGGAATGCCGGGGCCCGAATCCGACACCAGCAGTTCGCTTCCACCATCCTTGGGGCGGCTGGTCACCTTGATGGTTCCGCCGTTGGGCAAGGCGTCGACGGCATTCTGAATGACGTTGTGGAAAGCCTGCGCAAAGAATAGTGGATCCAGACTGGCCTCGGGCAGATTGGGTTCCAGATTGCGTTCGACGGTGATTCCCTTCGTTTTCGCGGTCTCCGCAAAGGTGTCAAGCACCGTCGATGCTATCTCATTGAGACTGGCCGTCTGCGGAACGAGTCTAGGGTGCCGCGCGAAATCAAACAAGGTTTCGACGACGCGATTGATGCGGTCCACTTCCTTCTGCACCACGGTGCCAAACTGTCCTCGGAACTCTTCAGAGTTGTACTTGCGCGGAAGCAGTTGGGCGAAGGTGTTGATAGCGACCAGGGGATTCTTGATTTCCTGCGCCACGCGCGCCGACAAGTACTCCCAATACGGACTGTACTCGATCTCGTCTTTGGCCTTCCGCTCCTTGGGAAGTTGGGAGAAAATGACTGCCACACCTTCGTCGCCCAACGGCGCCGCACTGATGCCCAATGTGGCGTCGATGGCGGGGTCTCGCGTCTCCTGCCGGACAAGCGGCTTCCCATCCATGAGGACTCGCAGCACGACGTCCGCGAAACCCGAGCCCAGCTTCTGCACGCTGCGGCCCACCAGATCAACCGCGCGCGCCTGCAGGATACGCTCCGCGCTCTGGTTCATCATCCGCACGATCTTCTCGCGATCCACCACGACCACGCCGGCCGTGAGGTGGGTCAGTACTGTGTTGAGATGATCTTGCTGGGCCGCCAGCTCGCGATGGCGCTGCGCATTCTCCAGAGCAATCCCCGCGGAACGCGCCATGAGCGTGAGCAGTTCGCGCTCCTCGGGTGCGTACTCGCGCCCCGATGCCTTGTCGCCGATGATGAGCGCGCCATTGACACGCCCACCGCACAGCAGCGGCACGCCCAGACGCGCTCCCAACAAATGCAATTCCTTGGCGGCGGATGCCGACCGCGCGCCGGACTGTTCGATCAAAAATGGATTCACTTCAAACCAACGCATGAGTCCGGAAGAGAACTCGAGGCGCAGTGTCTGCGCCACACTCGGGGGAACGGCATGACTCGCTGCGACGCGCACCACGCCTTCCCTCTCAAGGAGAACTGCGCAACGGGACGGATCGAAGACGTCTTGCAGGGCGTCGGCCAGCACGCTCCCTAACCGCACCGTGTCGTCTTGGCTGGACATGGCGCGCTGCATCCAACGCATGGCCATCTGATACTGACTGACCACGGCAGTCTGCGGGGCCTCGGTCCGAATCGCGGGGATCGCCTCCTGCGTATTGTCCTGAGGCGCGGCGACCTCATCAAGCGCGGCCGCCAGCGCATCGCAGGAAAACGGTTTGCTGAGGCATCCACGCGCCCCCGCCAGCGTGAAGCCCGCCCGCGTTTCCGAATCTCCCCGGGCGGATAGTGCGATGATGGGTATGTGGGGGGCCGCCTTGATGATGCGGCTGAGTGCGGCCAGTCCCAGGCTCGGCGTGTCATCGAGAATGATCGCGTCCGCGTGCATCGAGATGAGACGCCGCAGCGCCCCCTCGACCCCCGACTCGAACACGGCGTGGCATGAGTCGCGGAGGGCAGCGCTGAGCGCTTCCCGGATGGCCTGCTCCTCCGCTATCACGAGCACGACGTGCATGACTAGTCACCCTTTACACTTGCCATGAGGTTCGCCGCCGGCAACGTAATGACAAACGTAGCCCCTTCGCCAGGGTTACTCTCGACGTAGATGGATCCCCCGTGCTCCGTTACGATGCCGTGGACCACCGCCAGACCCAAGCCCGTACCATCGTCCTTCGTCGTGTAGAAAGGTGTGAATATCCGATCCAGACTGTCCGCGCTGATTCCGGCGCCGGTGTCGGAAACCGCCACTCTCACGCATTCCACTTCAGGAACAGGCTCATGGCCATTTCTACGGAGCGCTGTCCGCACATAGTCCGCGCGAATCGCCAGCGTTGACTCCCGCTTGTTCTCTTTCATGGCGTCGATGGCGTTGAGCACCAGATTGAGAAACACCTGATGCAATTGCTGCTCGTCGCCATAGACGCCTACTTGCGGGCCGGGAAAGCTGGTCTCCACCGTGACGCACCCCTTGCGCGTCTGGTTCTCCACAAGCACGAGAACCTCTTCGATAATAGCACGAAGATTCTGTGGCGCAAAATTGGCGGGCCGCGGCCGTGCGAAATGCAGCAGGCGGGTCACGATGGAATCGATTCGCTCTACTTCATTAGGCACGATGTCCGTGAAGGTGTTCCGGAAATCGGGGTCGTCATACCGTTGCAGCAGCAGTTGGCTGAACGTCTTGATCGACACCAGCGGGTTCTTAATCTCATGGGCCATCCCGGCCGCCAGGGTGCCAATTGACGAGAGCCGGTGGGCGCGCTGCACGTTCTGTTCCAGGCGTTTGACCTGCGTCAGATCGTAGATGACCACCATCGCCCCTGTCACTTCTGAATCAATAGTTTCCAAACATGACGAAGACATTACCACGGGAATGCGTTCGCCGCTCGGATGGACGATTACCGCTTCGAAATCGCTGATGCCGCGCCGATCGTCAAGCGTTCTGCGGAGCAAGTTGGCCACTTGCGGCGTGATCGTCGCCATGGGCTGCCCCAACTCCACCGATCCAAGAATCTCGGTAGCGCAGCGGTTCACCGTGGTGATGGCGCCCTCGGTGTCCACCGCGACCACGCCGCCGCGCATGTTACTGAGAATTCGCGCCCGGTGCTGGTTGGCCTCCTCCAATTTACTGTAGAGGCGCGCGTTTTCGATGGCCGTCGCCAGCGGAGTGGCCAACGCGGTAAAGGCCACCAAATCCTCCGCGGAGTAAATATCGCGCGACATCTTCTGCCCGAGCGTGAGAATGCCGATCATGCCTGTCGTGCGCCTCAGGGGGAGACATAGGTAGGCGTCAAGTTCGGCGAGCATCTCCGCGAGCCGGGCTCTCACAGGAGTCACATGGGCATGTACGATTTCCTCCAGCACCAGAGGCTCCGTGTGCGCGCGCAGATGTTCGAGTAGTTCCCCGAAGTCTGCCGTCCGCTCGCCCGCTTCGGCCTTCCGGCTCGAATACGCGGTCACCAGGCAGTTGGGATCCTTCGCATCGACCAGAAAGACCCGGATCACTGTGGCGCCTACCGTGTTGCGGATGTCTTCGCAGACCGTCTCGAGCAGTTGGCCCAACTGCACATATTCGGCGGCGTTCTTGCTCGCCCTCGCCAGCAGGTGATTGACGTCGTACCGCTTCTTGAGCACCGTGCGATTCAAGACGAGGTGGATCCGTTCTTTCATGGGTTCCAGCACGAGCACGATCACGAGGGCCGCCAGGACAGTCGAGAGCAGTTCGTGCGCTCCTCCCCGCACGCGAAACGTCCAGTGAACCACTGCGAAGAACCCCACGAAGATCAGCACGACAATGCCGGTCGCCAGGGCATACACGGTGGTCACCGAGAAGATCAGCCAGATATCGAGCAGGTGATAACGAATCATCGCGATCGCGAAAGACAACGTCATCAGCATGATGAAAAACGGGCCGTAGGCCTCGGAGTTGATGCCCAGCGATGGGCCCAGAATGTTCGTCGTGCTTCCCAGCATCGTGCATCCGAAGATGCCCAGCAGTACGTGCTGGATCTGGCGCCGGGCAATGCCGGAGGCACCCCTGAGTTTTCGGATGAGATTGGCGTGAAGAATGACGAACGTGAACGCGCACAGGGTCGTATAGATCTTGAACACCGGCCCGTATTCCGCCACCGGTGGCGCATTGGGAAAGGTCCGCACTTCCTGCAAGTACCAAGGCCCCGGGACGAACGCCAGCGCCGCCAGAGCGATCCCCGCAAAACAATAGAAGACAAACAGCCCCTTAATCCCGTCAAACACGCCCTTCGGAAACAGCGCGATGAACAGATAAAACGTCGCGGGGAAGAAACACGACGCCACGAACGTCAGACGGATCAGGAGGGAAGCGGTTGCCTCATCGCTGGAGTGGATGATGGCCAGCACGCCCAGCGCCCAGAAGACCAGATCGACCGAAAGGATACAGAACGCGATGTTGGTGGTGCGGCGAGGATTGCGAGCAAGAACGACACCCCCCAGCACCAGGCACGATACGGCCGACAGCACCAGGAAAAACGACGTTATGCCAACCTGCATCAGTTCATCTTTCTCATGACCAACGCGCCGTGGGTGCCTCCGAAACTCATGGCGGTTACGAGCATGGACCGAATGTCATTGAGCCGGGCCTTCTTCGGTACGAAATCCAAATCACACACCGGATCCGGGTCGTCCAGGTTAATGGTCGGAGGGACGATGCCTTCCTGCAAGGCCAGCAGTGCCGTCCCCACATTCAGTATACCACCGGCGGAATAGGGCTGTCCCGTCATAGATTTGCATGCGGTGATGGGGATTCGGTACGCGTGCCGGCCCAGTGCCAGCTTGAACGAACTGGTTTCGCTGCGGTCGTATGCCGGCAAGGAGACGCCGTGACAGGCGGCCCCGTCGATGTCCGTGGCCTGTATCCCGGCGTCCTGCAAGGCGATCTGGATGGCCCGGGCCAAGGCGCGCCCTTCCTTGTCCAGGATCAGCGGATTCATGCCCTCCGCGGCCGCTCCATAGCCACAGACTTCCGCCAAGATGGGTGCGCCGCGCGCCACAGCGAGGTCGGCCCGTTCCAGGATGATGGCGCCCGCCCCTTCGCTCAAGACTATCCCATCGCTGCCGCGGTCGAAAGGCCGCATCGCTTTGCCTGGTTCATCATTCCGCTTCGAGAGAATGCCCAGCGAACACGTCGTTGCCAGAGTCAGTGCGGTCAGAGGCGCCTCGGTGGCGCCGACTATCGCGATGTCCGCCAGACCCCGGCGAATCTGGGCGGCTCCCCATGAGATGACGTCGAGTCCCGTGGCGCACCCGCTCGCAATCGTCGTGGCGGGTCCCTGCGCATGCAAGAGCGAGGTGACATTCGCCGTCGCCGCGTGTCCGGAGGTGGCCGACGAGGCAAGCTTGTCGATCTTGCTCCACCCGCCCGTTTCATAGGATTCGCGGTATCGCAGATAGTATTCATCCGGGGCGCCCACGCTGGTGCCAAAGCCCACGGCGATACGATCCGACGCGTACGCGTTTTCCCGCAGGGCGGCATCCTCCAATGCGAGCTTCGTGCTCGCCACAGCCTGGTGCACGTGACGGTGCCAGCGTTTGACATCGGCACGCCCCATGAAATCCGCGGGATCGAAATCCCACAGTTCCCCTGCGATCTGACACGGAAATTCCGACGCGTCAAAACGGCGGATGTGCCGGATTCCGGACTGCCCATTCTTCAAGGAGTCCCAGTACGCTTGCCGTCCGAGCCCGTTACAAGATAGAACCCCGAACCCTGTGACAACGATGGGCTGTAGCGCCATGATTAGTTCCCCACGGCGATCCGATGCGAGTCGAACGGCCGAAGTGCCACCCCTTTGGCCGGCACACAGGCGATCTCGTTGAATTGATCCACGAGGGTGGCAATCCCCGCGGTATCGCCTCGCAGAAAGTCCTCCTGCACGCGCCGGCCAAATTCACGTTCCCGCTCATTGTATCCGGCCAGACGGGCGAGCCGCGCCAGTTTCTCGGGCACTGAAGCCACGATCCCGCGCGATTCGATGTCCGCGATCAGTTCCTGTTGCCCAGCGATCACCTGGGCCGCGCTCAGACCACCCACCCGTTGTGGGACGCTACGCCACATGTTCTCCGGCAGCGGAAACTTTCGGGCGCACCGCACGGCCTGGAGCACCAAGTCATCGCGAGAAAAAGAATACCCGAATTGGCCGGGACTTTCATACCACCGTGATGTGGGAAGCAACTCCGGTATCTCCACGGGTGCCACATGGGGACGCACGCGCTCGATCAATCGCACCGACTCCGCGTGCGTGTGGTAGTCGTCTTCGGGGCAGGGATAAGTGAACCTCGCTATGGTGTACAGCCCCGCCTTCTTCGCGCCATGCAGGACCGACTCGATCTCCGTCACGGTGATGCCTCTGCCGTAAAAGTCGTCGAGGAGGCGCTGGCTCCCCGTATCGATCCGAAACGACATCGCCACGCAACCCGACGCGCTCAACGTGGGAAACACCGCCGGGGCGATCCCGCGCACGTTGCTCATGCGCGAGTAGATCACATTCATCCCGCGGCGAACGATCTCGTGAGCCACCGCGGCCATGTGCGACGCGGGCGCTTCTCCTCCACACAAGCTGAACGCGCGTGCGCCGTAAAGCGTCGCCACGCGCCACATCTCGTTGCACACCGATATCACGGGCTTCATGCGGACTCCCGCGTGAACGCCGCGCCGCGGGAAGGCGTGGCCGGACTCGCCGGCCCCCCGGTTATCCTCCAGGTCGAACAGCTTGAGCTTCTGCTCCGCGCGCAACGCGGGATATGCGTCGGGCTCGTAAGCCGGCGCGGGAAAGCCGCCGAGGCTTCCCCCTTCGGAGCGTGCCGCCGTGCGCGGTCCGTCCGTTTCCCTCAACAGCAGGTTGGGAATGCTGTGCCAGATCTGTGGGGACTCCGCCTTCTCTGCAAACGCCAGCAGGCTGAATTCGATATCGCCCGTGCACAAACAGTCGAATACCGGATAATGCCGCAGCAAGGATTCTCCGTACAGTTCAGGGATCCTGCCAAAGGCGAGGATACGCAATTTCGGACGGCTCGCGCGAAGCCGTCTAGCGATGAGGGCCGCCCACTCGACATCTTCCGCCACATTCATCATGAGAGCGGCAAAATGCAGGCCCTTCAGACTCGCCACGCCGTCCGCTATCTCGCGGGCCAGTGATTTCATCCGCGCGCGAAATGCGCGATCCGCCGCGCGCACCCGCCACAGAACGTGAAGCGTTTGGAGCGGGTTGCTCGCTGAGGTGGCCAGCAGCGACTCGGCGACGCCTTTCGCCGCCTCGCTTACCCTTCCAGCCACCAGCCTCTCGACACACTCCACCGTGCCGTAGTCACGAATATGTGTCATGTGGCCCGCTTCGAGGAGGGATCCCGCCGCGGCCGCCATGGGGCGACTCGGCATAAGGGCTTCTGGATCAAAGGGATACCCAGGGCAGTAGACGAGCACGCTCCGAGTCTTCATGGCCGCTCCTTGCCGTCTTCGATGTGGTGGCCTCCAGGTGAATTCGTCCCCCTAAAGGACACAATGCATGGGGCATTTGCCCTCCCTGGCACCCAACATTGCCCCAATATCTCGTGGGCATTATATCAGAAGTACTATATGTATGCAAGACTCAAAAGTGCCTACAATATCTT
>JADLGB010000118.1 GCA_020849535.1 Candidatus Hydrogenedentota bacterium | reverse complement strand
TGGAAGCGGCCAAGTGGGGCGCGCAGGCCCACCTGGGCGAAGTGGGCAAGTTGCCCGTCGCGTTTCCGCGCGCGATGGGACCGAATGCGCTGAAGTACGTGCAGGAGGTCGTAGAGTCGGGTCTCACTTGCGACATGATGGGGCGCTTCGAAAAGGCCTTCGCGGAGGCGCTCGGTGTGAAGCACTGTATCGGCACGCCGGGATGCACGCCCGCGCTGCACGTGCTTGCACTGGCGTGCGGATTCGAGCCCGGCGATGAGATAATCGTCAGCCCGGTCACTGACTACGGCACAGTCCAGGGATGGATCGCGGAAGGTGTCATCCCCGTCTTCGCCGACACGGAACCCGGCACGATCAATTTCTGCCCCGAGACAATCGCGGCCTGCATTACGGACCGCACGCGCGCCATCCTCTGCGTGCACATGACTGGCCTCATGAATGACATGGATGGTATCAATGCGCTGGCGAAGAAGCATGGGCTCCTGGTCTTCGAGGATGCGTGCCAGTCTGTCTTCGGGGAGTACAAGGGCCGCGTCGCGGGGACCTTGGCCGATGCCGCCTGCTTCTCCTTCGACTCGGAAAAGACCATGGGCTCGGACGTCGGCGGCTGCCTCGTGACAAATGACTCGGCACTCTACGAGCGTGCACGTTACATGGGTCAGAGTCGCGGTGCGGTGATGCAGCCGCATTTCGGACGCCTTCACGCGGATGTCGGTTATGCGTACCGGATGCCAGGTTGCACGGCGGCGATATGCCTTGCGCAACTCGAAATCGTGCGCGAGCAGGTGGCGCACCGCGACGCAATGGTGCGGGCGCTCTACCGCAAGCTCGCGGAGATTCCCGGTATCACTCCGCTGCCCATTCCGGAGTACACAACCCTCTATTCCTGCTGGATGCCTGGCTTCAATATCGATCGCGGCATGTTCACGTGCTCGACCGAGTCCTTCGCATCGCAGTTGGCGGAGGCCGGCATTCCCGGCGCGGGCATGGGCGAATACTATCTGATGCCCGCCGCGTTGACGTGTCTGCACAAGAAGGTCGCAGAGGGTCGGTATCCATACTCCATACCGCCCGCGTCGCGAAAGCATACCTACTCTTCGGAAAGTTGTCCGGTGGCCGCGAAGTTCCTGAAGACGTTCATCCGCTGGTCCACCTTCTGTGAGAAGTACCAATCGGAACACGTGCACCTCGCCGCACAGCTTGTGGCGGAGGTCGCGGACCGCAACAGGGTGTAGTAGCATGAAAATCGGTGTAGTCGATCTCGATACCTCGCATCCGCAGAATTGGATTCCCATCGAACGCGAACTGGGCCATGAGGTCGTGGGGCTGTGGGACGGCGGTTCAGTACACCCGGCGGGGTACGTCAAGAAGTTCGCGCAGGACTACGAAATTCCTACCGTGTATCCGTCGCTTGAAGCGATGGTGCCCGAGGTCGATTGCGCCATCATCCACGGCTGTGACTGGGACACGCACATCGCCAAGGCGCGGCCTTTCGTCGAAGCGGGCAAGGCCGTGCTGCTCGACAAGCCCGTTGCGGGCAACATAGCTGATATCGTCCAAATCGAGAATTGGGTCAACAGTGGTGCGCGCATCAGCGGCGGGTCGTCGCTGCGTTTCTGTTACGAAACGCGCGACTGGCTGGCAATCCCGGAAGACGAACGCGGCGCGCCGCATACCGTCATCTGCGGCTGCGGCGTCGACGAGTACAACTACGGCATTCACGCCTACGCCCTGCTGAGCGGCATCCTCGGACCCGGCAATGCATCGGTTCGCCACCTGAGTCAGGGCGTGCAGCGGCGCATCGAAGTCACGTGGGAAAACGGCGCCGTCGGCATCCTCGTCATCGGCAAGATGGACGGATGGATCCCCTTCCACGCGGAGATCATCACGAACAAGGGCGTCACGCAATACGTCGTCGATTCCGCGAACCTGTACCGTGCGCTGCTGGAGCGCGTCCTGCCCTACCTTGCTGGCGACGTCGCGGAGCCGCCCGTCCCCATCGAAGCGCTGGTCGAACCGGAACTCTGCGCGTTGGCGGCGAAACTGTCGTGGACCAATGGAAACAAGGCCGTGCCCATGCACCATCTCGCAAAAGCGAATGTTTCCTACGATGGCGCCGCGTTCGCCCTCGAGTATCAGCAGATGAGGTATCCGAAGTAGCACGCCGAAGTTCCGCAAGAGCGTGTAAGTGCTAAGAGGTAGCTATGGAATACCGTCAGCTTGGCAAATGGGGGCTTCGTGTGAGTTGCCTCGGGATGGGCACCCACATGAATCTGGGGCATTCGTGCGATGAGGCGACATCACGCGCGATGGTGCGCGCCGCGTACGAAGGCGGTGTGAACTTCTTCGACACGGCCAACGCTTACGCCAATGGCGACGCCGAGCGCATGTTGGGACTCTGCCTCAAGGAATATCCGCGGTCCAGCGTCGTCGTGCTGTCCAAAGTATCCGGCGTGATGGGGCCAGGTCCGAACGATCGGGGCCTTTCCGCGAAACACATCCGCGAGCAGTGCGACGCAAGTCTGCGCCGACTGGGCATGGAGTATGTCGATATCTACCTCTGCCACCGGCCGCACACGGACACGCCGTTGGAAGAAACCATCCGCGCAATGGAAGACCTCGCGCGCGCGGGCAAGATCCTGTACTGGGGCGTGAGCGAATGGCCCGCGCCACTCATCGTGCAGGCCAACGCGCTGGCGCGGCAACTCGGCGCACGTCCCATTGCGGCGAGCGAGCCTCGCTACAACCTGCTCTACCGCCAGCCGGAATCCTCGCTCTTTCCGACCACAGCCGAGCAGGGCATTGGCAACCTGACCTTCTCACCCCTCGGCCACGGCGTGCTCGCGGGTATCTACAAGCCCGGCGAGCCCGCGCCTCCCGGCACACGCGCCGCCGACGCCACGGACAACGCCGTCACGCTTCAGCTCTACTACAACGAAGAAAACAAACGCAAAGCCGCGGAGCTGGTCCGCATCGCCGAAGAACTCCGCACCAGCGCCGCCGTCCTCTCCACGGCCTGGTGCCTGACCAATCCCAACGTCAGCAGCGTCATCTTCGGCGCCTGGACCGAACCCGAACTCCGCGAAAACCTCAAAGCCGCCGACCTCCGCATCCCGGAGGATGTGCGGCGGCGGATCGAAGAGCTGTTTCCCACAGCGGGCGAATAGACGACCTGATCCTTTTCTCAGCTTCTGGAAATCGTCAGTGAGTTCATGTTCTGAACCGCAGCGTCACTCACTCCCGCCCCGGAATGCGAAGGCAAAGAGTTCCGCGTTGCGCATGTCGAATTGGAGGGTGATGGGTTTTCCAGCGAGCGGGGCGACGGAGGTGCTTTCTCCCCAGGTGACGGTGTGGCGCAGGGAGTCTCCGGTGATGGCGTTAGAGACGGGGAAGCCGTTGATGGGTTTGCCCGCCGCGTCGAGGATTCGGATAACGATGCTGCCGCCTTCGCCGGTGTGTGCGTTCACTTCGAGGCGGTCGCCCGTGAAGACGATGGGGACTGTCATAAGGTTGCCGCCTTCCTGTGGCGCGTCGACGGAGACAAAGCGATCACGCTGCCAGATCGCGAGGCCAATCGATCCCGTAAACGTGGTGAGGCGTCCCGTGCCTTCGCTGCGGTAGAGGCAGGGCGTGCCGTGGGTGTAGTTCGACGCGCCGTAGTAGAGCCAGACTTCGTCGCCCACATCGAGCGCGCGCGACTGGGTGACGAAGAAACCGCTGTCCCACTCGCCGACTGCGCCGCGCGGCACGCAGGGGACGCGAAACGGCCGCTCCCAATGCCGCAGGTCGCGCGAAACGGCGAGCTGCAATTCGCCCGGTCCCTCCTGGTTTCCGTAACGCGCTTCGTTGTTGATGGTCAACATCCACACAAACGCCAGCGTGCAGGATTCCGCGGGGTAGGCGCCCACCCCGTAGAACTCCGTTCGAATCTGGGCGGGGTCGTCCGGCACATCGAGGATGGGCCGCACCTGCTCGATGCGCGCCAGCGAGGACGCGTCGTCCCGGAGGTCGGGCACAATCACGAGTTCTGGCTCGGTCCATTTCAGAAAGTCTTCACTCGTGATCAACCAGAAGACCCGGCGGTCGTGGTTGCCAACGCGATGTCCAATCTTGGGAAACGCGACGTATAACCCTCGCTGTTCGTCGTAATACCCGGTAATCACGTCGCCGCTGCGGCAGAGCGGCTCCTGACTGAGCCGCTCCCAGTTCAGGCCATCCGGGGAGACCATGGTGTGATAGCCGTGGTCCTTCTGGAGCCAGCAGATCATCTTATAGCGGCGCGCGGGGTCCGGGTCTTTCATGTCCTTTATCACGCTTGCCAGTAGCACCTGCTCGGCGATGACGTTGTGCTCCGGGTACTTCTCCGTCTTTACGGTGCCTACCAGCGGCTTTTCCCAATGCACGCCGTCTTTGCTGGTCGCGTAGTACGTGGCATAGTTCGGAAAGGCGTCTCGTTCTTCTCCCAGGTACCACATCTTGAAAAGCTGCTCTTCCTGGTCGTAGATGACGTTGCCATAGATCTCGAGCCGCCAGCCTTCCCATGGGCGGTCGGCACGGAGGATCGGATTCTCAGGGTGCCTGCGCGCCGGGTGCAGCGTGAAGGCTACGTTGTGCGCGTCGCGCACGAGCACCTGATCCACGAACAGTTGCGAGCGACTTCCCACATCGAAGGGCGAAGCAGGTGGCTCGGCCATAGCGCAAGCAAGGCACACGAGACCTGTAAACAAACATCTCATCACAATGTCTCCTTGTTCGCGGGCATCCAAGTCATTGCGCACTGGCCGCACACGACACTTTGTGTTCTTGTTTGTATCCGCCGATAAGCTCGGTGACCGAGACAGTCCAAGTGCCCGGCATATCGTTCATGGCGGGAATGAAGCGGAACGTGCATCTACCATCGCGCGTGGTGGTGTACCGCGACCATTCGGAGTCGCGCGCGCGCGGATCAGCAACGTCAACTCGCAAGGGCAATGCGCCTGAAATAGGATTACCCGATACGCCAAGGACCTCGATCATCAGCTCGACTATCTCTCCGGCCTTGCATTCGGCCGGCGCCGTGACTCGAACTCCAGAGAGTGCTTCGGGCAATGCGGCGACCAGCCTGCCGCGCGCGGCTGGCAATCGTGAGGTGAACACCGCGCGGTCCGCCTGCGTCTCGTACTCGATGCGTGAACGCTGAAGCATGTCGTAGAGCACCGGTCGCTCGGCAGCCGCCACGCTAAGCCGGGCCGTCTGCGGCACTCCCAGTTCGAAGCTCAACTTCCACTGCCCAAAGCGCGGGCCGTAAGCTCGGTCGTCGTTGATGAAGAAATGGTAACGGACCGCGCCGGCGTCCAGTGAGTTTGTCAGCACGCGCGGACTGTCGGCGGATGCCGGCTTTGTGATGCCGTCGAGCAGCGGCGCCAAATCTGCCGCGTAGTTCTCCATCATGACGCGCATCTCTTCCGCCGTGAGCGCCTCACCGCGCGCCAGAGCCTTTCCATCAACCTTCTCTTGCGGCGTGAAGTCGAAGTTCACGCGCTGAACTTCGGGAACCTCGGCCCGGAGCGAAGTGTCGGCGATGACCCGGCCGCCCGCTTGGGCAAAAGCAACTAGGCGCTCGTAGACGCCGTGCGTAAGCGTGCCCGCGCGAGGCAGGACGAGTAGCTTGTATCGCTCCAAGGCGCCTTCGACGACGTCCTCGTCCAACAACACATCGAAGGGCACATGATTCATCATGAGCAGCGTGGCGAAAGGCAGCGTCTGCTCATTGGGATAGCCTGGCAAGTGGGGCGCCTCGGGGAACCAGGTCGCCGCGGCGGACATGAGCACGGCCGTCTCAGGTGGTGTCCTGCGGCTTGCGCGCAAGGCCGGTCCGAAAGGCTTCACCAGTTCATCGCACGCTTGCCCAATGGCATCAAACGTTTCGGGCGAACTGTAGGTTGGGTCGAGCATGGGGTTGTCAGGAGACAGGGCGCCCGCGGAGTAGTAGCAGAGGATGTCCGGACGTTGCGACATCACCAGCCACGTGGCTTCGCGTGCGTAATCGGGGCCTGCGGTGAAATAGGGATCCTTTCCCGCGAAGTCCTGGGAGAAGTCCGACGTGGAATCGCCGATAGGGATGACAAATGAGCCGTAGACGAACAGGGTGATGTCCTGCTGCACGAGTTGAGATTCAGGGCGCGCGGCCGCCTGCAAATAGGTGGTGTAGCAAAGCCGTTTGATGTCGGGATGCCCGTAGGTCCATGTCCCTATGCAATCGAGGCCCTTGGCCGCGTTGCGTACCGGCGCAAGGCGGTAAGGCTCGTGCCAGGTGATTACATCGGGACGATGCCGTTTCACGATGGCATTCTGCGCCTCGTTCATTGGCGCAGTGCCGTGTCCGCGCTGCCACCACCATTGATAGAAACGGTAGAGCAGGTTATCGTCCGCCACGACGCCGGCTTGAACGGCATCCGGGTCCAGCGGAACGATAGAACCTTTCGCATTGAAAACGTTGTGGAGATCGATGCCCGCCTCTTCCTGGGCATCTTTGATGGCCGCATCGTTCAGGCAATAGGGGGTCTGCCATTCCGAGTTGTACATCACGTGACGCAATCCCGGATAGGAACCCCATAGGTTCATGCTCTGCTCCGTGACCGTCTCCGCATGCGCGATGGCTATAGGATCCAGCGGGTAAGGGTCCTCACCACGAGTACCGTCGGGCCGCAGGATGCGCGACGCTTCGTTCATACGCAACTCCTCCGAATCCAGCGTACGGAAGTAGAGGCCGAGATCGAAGTCCAGGCGAGTGGCATTTTCGAAGGCGTTGCGGTATTGCGCGATGATAGGCGCGTCCGGCTCAACCGGGTCCTTTGGAGAGAAGATGAACGCTCCAGTGAACCCGCGCGCCTGCCACCACTCCGCGTTGCCGCCGCCTCCTCCCCACCGCCACACGGGAACGCGCTCGCTATCGTGCTCGCGCGCGACCGTCACAGGTATCGAAAATGCAAGGGCTTTGCCGTCAGCGCCGTTCGCAATAACACGGATGAGATAGTCCCCAGCCTTCAGTAGCGCCGTGTTCAGCGTGTACGAGCCGACACCATCCAGCACCGCGACCTGCTGCGGAAGCCAGCCATCGACATCGACTTGGGCCGTGCTTGCGCCGGGCGCCTCAAACAACACGACCGGAGTTTCTCCACGCACGTATACGTGCCGCCATGCCGGATCGGTCGCAGGGGTCTTGTCAACGTCTGCAACACTTGTCAATAGAAGCGCCAATCCCAAAAAAACAGCAACTAGCCATCTCAGGGGCATGGGATTTCTCCTCTATTTGCGCACAATGGCCGCTGACCAGCCCTCCGCGAGGCGCAGTTCCGTGTATGTCTTGCCGTCCTCATTCGCGGATGGCGCGGCTAAACCCTCTACCTCCCGGCCCGTGTCATCGAATACATGAACCTCATGCGCCGACGTGTCACCCCATCCAAAGAGCCCGCTGAGTTTCGTGATGATTCGTTCCTTGCCGATGATGTATCCCTCGTGCAACTCCACGGGCGTAATCGGAAACATGTAACGCGTCAGATGATGGTGTGTCGGGATAACGGTCATATCGTTATACCAATGGTAGACGCACCCGTAATCAAGCGCCGCGAGCATCGTGTTGTACGCGTCTTGCTCGCTATGCTCCGTGAGGTGATCGCCGAGGGCAATCGGCGAATGCAGATGCGCCTGCGTGCAGTGGGTGATGCTGCCCGTCTCGACGAAGCACGGGAACTTCAGAGCGGCCATGGCGCGCGTGAATGGCGGGCCATTACCGATGAGCGGCCCGCGCGCGAGAATGCGCTTCGCCAGCGCCAAACGCCACGGTTCGGTGAGTAGCGTGACGGAGGATTTGAGACCCGTCACCGTCATCTTCTGCGGGTCGATGTCTCCCGAAAAACCATCCCAGGGCTCGCCGTAGTGAAACATCCAGCGGCTGTATTCGTGCTCGTCCCAATACACGCCTTCCGCGCGGATGTCATCGAAGATGAGGTCGATGCTCTTGGTCATATCGGCGCCGTAGGAGTTCTTCTCCGTCGGGAAGAAGATCCGATCATGCGGCAATCCGTAGTCGGCCTGCGTGCCGTCCGGACGCAGCACGCGTGCATCCGCGTAACGTTCCGGACTCTCGTCGAGGACATCGATGAAGCAATGGTAGTAGACGAGGTTCTTCACATCCGGCGCCAGGCCACGCCGCCGCTCGAAAGCATTCCGGAAATTGTCGTGCGTGATAACTTGGAAAGCCGTGCCGTGCGGGTAGCGTCCTTTGTACATCGGATAATCGATCGATGCGCATGCGTACAGGACATCTTTGAACCGTAGGAAGTCCACGGTCTGCTCATCGCTCCATGCATCCGTCAGCGGGCCTGCGCGGAAGAACGCGAAGCCCCCGTCGATGAGAAAGTTGGCATCCACGACGCGACGCGCCGCGTTGATGAACTGCCAGTAATCGGGCGCATCGGTTGGGATAATCGCCCACTCCGCGGTGTATGCGGCGCCCGGCGGCAAAACGAGGTTGTTGTCGCCCATGCCCGCGGCGCCGCCGACCC
>JADLGB010000117.1 GCA_020849535.1 Candidatus Hydrogenedentota bacterium | reverse complement strand
TGTGCGTGTCGTTAAGTAACGCCTGGCCAATCGTACACGCCCGTGCGCCGAACCGGCCCGGAATCGTGCGTGACCCGCCGTGTACCCCGCTGTAGGCCGTCGTCATGTCTGTGAACATGGCGCCCGAGAACCAGAACGTGTAGCCCTCTTTCAAGGTCTCGTAGTCCATGTTCTGCAGGCCCTTCTGATTCTGGCGATGGCACGGCAGACACGACTTTTCGAAGATGGGCCTAATCTGCCGGTAGTAGCTGATGGGTTCCACTGGTCCGCATTCAGGTTGCAGGACCGAAGGAGGACGTCGCATCGCTATGGGCGCCTCGCGACGTTGCGCGACGGCGTGGGTTTTCTCGTGGCAGCCCATGCACGACAGTTGCTCGCCCGGATGCACGAAGGCCGACGTCCGCATGGACTGAACGGCCATGAAATTCTCGTCCAACGCCTGGAAGATGAGCTGCTTCGCCACGGGCGCCTGGAAATAGGCGCTGCCATCCTCCTCGACCGGCACGATGCCAAGAGGTATCCGCGGCGTGTTCTCGCGCTCATAGCCAATGAGCGGTTCACCCATGGCGTGGTTCGTCTTGGGAATGTTCTGCACGACGCGTAGCCACTTGATCGTGGTACCCTCCGGGAACGGGAGGTCGCTGTCGTACACATTCATGACGGACACGGTCGCGTTGCGGCCTTCCTCGCTGCGCGGGCGCACGGTCGACGGTATCGCGATAGGCATGGTGCGCGCACGCAACGGAATCGGGTCGGTCAGACGGAACCGCTCGTCCATCGGCCCCGGCATGGCGCGCAGGCTCCACAGCAGTTCCTTGTTGCCGTACCGGTCCACCAGCGCCAGATTCTCCCATTCGTTGCAAAGGTAGAAATCCTCGCTCAGCGGCCACGGCGTGCCATACTTGTAGTGGCGTCGGCCGGGAACCTCCGTTTCCGGGAAAGGCTCATCCGGCGTGACCCGCTTGACCTGTGACATGTGGTGGTCGTCTTCCTGGCGCAGGTCAAGCATGCACAGCGACCCGTAGATCGAGCCGTGGTGCGGCGCCGCTGTGAACATGTATAGCGGCGAGTTCGGCACGGCGCGAATGCCCATCTCGACCAGTGGCGCGCCGAACCGGCTGTCCCACTCACGCCCGTCGTGAACGCTCCAGGGCTGGTGGTCCGGGAACGTGTCGTACGGTAGCGGATAGTTGCCGTGCGGTGCGCGTGGGTTTGTGCCGTCGGGGTTGCTGATCCAGAACCGCGTGCCCAGACAGTTCTCGCGGTCCACGTAGTCCCAGCGCGTGTAGACGAGCTGGCCCTCGTTGTTCACCGAAGGGTTCCACTCGCTCGTCTCGAAGTAGCTCAGCGGCGTGATGTCGCTGCCGTCGTCACGCATCGAAAACAGGGTGTAACTGCGCACCTTCAAGTACGCCGCAAAGCACCGGATGTAGCCGTTGCGCCGTTCCGACACAAAGGCGATGCGCCCGCTCGGCAGCCAACATGGGTCGAAGTCGTTGAAGTCGCCGTCGGTCAGTTGGACGAGGTTTGAGCCGTCCACGTTCACGCGGAAGAGATGGAAGCACGTCTTCTTCGACTGAATCCATTTGTGTTCACTGTTCTCGGTACAAGCGAAGACGATGGTCTTCCCATCGTATGACAGATCCGGCGTGGCGAAGGCGCCGTGGTCGAGTTTCCGACCCTGAAGGCGGCCATTTTGCACCACGGAATCGGCAAGGATGTTGACGACTTCCGGCATCGTCTTGAAATTGCGCAACGCGAACAGGCCGCCCCCGGGGAGCGCATTGAATCCGAAATATTGCGTGACAAAGTGGCCGCCCTGCGAGTCCTGCGTCTGCGGGTTCGAACGCACCGAACCCTCAAACGTCCCGCGCGCAACGAAGATCAGCGAATCGAAGTCCAGCAGTGGATTGCCCAATGCCGCCTCGCGTCGCAGCGCGCACGCGGCCAGATATAGAGACCTGTAGTCATCCGAGCCGGGTACTGGCGCGTTGGCGGTCGTCGCGTCGCACAACACCCGCAAGTCCGCATCCACTGATTCGAGCGCCGCGCCTCCGCCGGACTGCCTCAACCGGTCTACCATGGCCCTCGTCTGCCGGAGCACCGTGCCCAGGGGGCCTCCATCGGTATCCAGGGGCAGCGCCACCGGATCATAGACCTCGCGCCGCAACTTCTCAGCACTGGGACCGCCCGGTCTCGAATCGGGATGCTCTTTCTTTCCAAGCCACTCGAAGTCGTGGTTCCACTCACGCAGCACGTCTTCGTGGATCGCGTCCGCGTGAACCGTTTTCAGCAACAAGCGAGCGGTGACAGCCTTCAATGCCATACGTAGCGGGGCCGCGTCTTCCGCTGGCGGCATTGGCTGCAACTCCGCAGGCATGCCGCCGGGGATCTCGACGCCGCTCGCGGTAATCACAATCTGCCGGTTCTGAATTCTTCCGTCGCGCCCGTGACTCGACGCGTCCTTTCCGGGAGCATCCGTGGCAAGGTGCCAGAGGCCAAGTGTCGAGTCATCCGCGGAAAGCTCCGCATCCGGCACCGTATCGACAGGCCGTGTGCCCGCGGAGAGGCGTACTTCGTCCACAAAGCCGTCGCACCCGAATCCGCCTTCCGCGAGGCTGCCAATGGCGAACGGTCCCGCTACGGAGTCCTGCCTCGAAACGACAACGGCCTCGTTTGCTTTCTCCTCGCCGTCCACGAAAAGGCGGATGCGCGTTTCCTCCATCATCATCGTCACCCAATGCCATTGACCATCGACCAAGGGCACGGACGTGTGAACGTGGTCCGGCGTCCGCCCTGGAATGTAGGCGTGCAGCACCCCATCTCCGGGCGTGGTGAAAATCTCCCAATGCG
>JADLGB010000116.1 GCA_020849535.1 Candidatus Hydrogenedentota bacterium | reverse complement strand
GCATGGCATGGTACGAGCTGGACTTCACCTGGATCCACCTGAACCTGCTCAAGCTGGTCGGCATCGTCAGCGATTTCCAGATCACCACGCTCGACAGCGAAGTCGCCCGCCGCAAGGCGGCCTGATTGCACAACCCGGCGCTACATTCCGCTCGAAATAGAAACCAGCCGGCGCTCACGGTCCGCGGCAAAGGCGAGGCAGGCGAGGATATCCTCGCGGGTCAGGTCCGGGAAGTCATGCAGAATTTCGTCTTCAGCCATGCCCGATGCAAGGTAGTCGAGTACGTCGTAGACGGTAATGCGCATCCCGCGGATGCACGGCTTGCCGCCCATCTTGCCCGGCTCGATGGTGATTGTCTTCCGGTAATCCATAGCTTGCGCCGCGTGGCGCACCTGACGTAACAGGATACCAGCGGTAGTACAGAATCTTACGCCACATCGTCGGCCAGCCCTTGGTACCGCCACCCCCGCTCCCGAGGATCTGAATCACGCTTTGGCGGAGCTTCTCTGACCCCGTCGTTGCCATCATCGCCTGTCCTCTGATATTTTCACTCAGGTATCATGTGTAACCGAGTGTTGACCCACAAAGCGCGCACCTGGCGTGGCTCATGCGACACCAACTCCGAGCGGCCGCGACGTGCACCTTCAGCGGAATTCAACTCTTCGTGGTCCACGATCCAAGCGGCGACACGCGGAGGCTCCTACGTCAACTGGATTAGGAAACAGGGGCTGAGATGAGCGGAATCTGGCGGGCGGCTCCCCGATACGAATCGCTTGTTGCGGCGCACGTTCGTGCTCTGCGATGCGGTCCGAGCCTTAGCGAGATCTCCGTACGCGTTGAGGTTGTTACCCCTTTCTTTGGCGGTGCTGCCTCGTTGCGAGCCTTGGATGACATCGATATTGTCCGGCCTGCGAGCATACGCGGCCAGTTGCGCTTTTGGTGGCGTGCACTCAACGGGCATCTGTACGACAGCCCCAAAGAACTGTATATCCGCGAGAGTCATCTGTGGGGACGAGCGGCAGAGGTCGAAGGAGGCCGTTCCGCAATCGAACTGCGCGTTGCAGTCGAGCAGGCTGGGAAGTCCGATTCGAGCGACATTCGGCTATACGATTCAAGGGATGGCAAAGCGACCCCCGGAGCTTACGCGCTCTGGCCGGCGCGCGAAGAGAAGAGGAAAGGCCTCCCCACGGCGCCCCGGCGCGCGCCCGGGACCAGGTTCCGCCTTACGCTTCTCGCGCCGTCTTCTGACATCAAGGAAGTTGAGAACGTCGTACGCGCCTGGCTGCTCTTTGGGGGCTACGGCAGCCGTGCGCGACGGGGTCTCGGCAGTTTCCGCGTGGTGGATGCGCCGGAGGTATGGTTACCAACTGCGGCGAAACGTGAGGAGTTTGAGCGCCTCTTCGGACGCGATATCTTCGCCGCGCTTCCAAGATCTGCCCACAACGTCCCCTGGCTTTCCAGCGCCGCGCTTCACGTTGCACCTGCGCAAGGGAACGCTGAGACCGCATGGACAACGGCGCTGGAATGGCTGAAAGAATTCAGGCAAGGGACAAGCGGTGGTCCGGACGGCCGTGCACGGGAGCCGGGTGCAGGTGGCCGCCCTTCGATCTCCAACTGGCCGGAAGCCGACAAGATCCGGCATCTGAAGGGCAAGATCAATGCCCACCCTCCGCGGCACAACGCCGCTCCTGCGTGGCCACGCACCGGTTTCGGCCTCCCAATCATAGGCCAGTTCCAGAACAAGGGCCGTGACGGGAGTTGGCTTGACGAACCGGAGCCGTTCGAGCTTCGCTGGCGTGAGCCTAGTCCCGGCAAGCCGGAACAGATGATCGAGCATGACCGGCTCGCCAGTCCACTTATCGTCAAAGCGATGCCACTGGCCGAGGGGAAATTTGTGCCGATAGCACTGTGGCTCAACCGGGCCTATCCGCTGGAAGGCAAAGTCCTTCTGCGTGGCCTGTCTGATTCAGCCGCGCCATTTGATCGCCTGGTCGCTGCGGGTGACAGACCAAGATTCTCATCTCTTGCAGAGAAGCAGAGTTTGCGCGAAGCGTTTCTTGATTGGTTGCACAACAGGTATTCAACAGCGAAGGTGGCGCCATGAGTGAACATCTGCTTTTGGTTACTCTTGGCCCTGTGCAGGATTTCATCGTCCAAGCGCGGCGCACCCGCGACTTGTGGTACGGCAGCCATTTGCTTTCCGAACTCTGCCGTGCCGCCGCCCGGGCACTCGTCGACGGCGGCGCCCAGCTCATATTTCCCGCCCTTGATCGGGGAGACCGCGAACTGACGGCCTGCTCTGCACCCGTCCGCCAGGACGGGCAGCCTCCGCTCAGCATTGCCAACAAGCTGCTTGCGGCCGTACCGCCCGGTGTGGACCCGGCCCAACTTGTTCGCGCGGTTCGCGATCAGGTCCTTACGCATTGGCGTGACGGCATTACGGCACCCGTCAAGGAAAAGTGCCAGAGGTTACTGGCCCCACGCATCGATGACGTCTGGGCGGAGCAAATCGACACGCTCGTGGAGTTTCTGGCCACCTGGGCGCCGCTGAATAACTACTCCGAGGCTCGACGCTCTGTGGATCGAGCCATCGCCGGACGTAAACATTTACGAGATTTCGGCCTGTGGCAGCACGTGCGCGGAGCCGTGCCCAAGTCGAGTCTCGACGGCGGACGCGAAACGGTGCTCCGGGCACCGAAGGAGCGCGATCCGCAGCTTGTAAGAAAGTACCGCATTGCGGATGGCGAGCAATTAGACGCCGTGGCCCTCGTCAAGCGTGCCGGCGGCGAACCGGAGCAGTTCGTGCCTGTCATCAACATCGCCCAGGCATGCTGGTTGGGCAGGGCCGATTCTACCGTGGCTCAAGAGCTCGCAGATCTTCGCAATGCTTGCCGTAAGGCGGGGATCTCTCGGGTGACGCGAGACGACCTTCCCTGGACCGCACTATTCCCCTTCGATGCGAGCATTCTGCTACCGAACCGATGGGAGACCGTCTTTGAAGAGCAGGGGATTAAGGGCGACCCGCATTCGTGGGGCCGCGTCCATGTCAGACCGCTCTTGCGGCAAATGTCTGACCCCTATCCATATGTCGCATGCCTAGTTGCCGACGGCGACCATATGGGGCGGGCTCTTAACCGCCTGTCTGCGGTGGAGGATCACCGCGCCTTCTCGCGGGCACTTTCGAAATTCGCCGCCACAGCGCGGGAGACCGTGGAGCAAGAACACCATGGTGCCCTCGTTTACTCCGGGGGAGACGATGTGCTCGCGTTTCTCCCGCTCCCCGAAGCCCTGGCCTGCGCCAAGGCTCTGAATCAGATGTTCGAGCGCGTGATGACTTCCGCCTGTGGCCCTCTACCTGCGGATGTCCGTCCCACTCTGTCGGTTGGCATTGGGATCGGGCATGTTATGGAGGGCATGGGCGATCTGCTGGCTCTCGGCCGTGAGGCAGAACGGGAGGCCAAGCGAGACCGCAACTCCCTGGCCGTGCTCGTGGCAATGCGTTCTGGCGGGCGGCGTGCATGGCGCGCAACGTGGGACAACGACCCCGTTGACGCCCTTCGCAGAAGCATGTCGCATCTCGATGAGTTGCTTCCCACACGCAAGGTATACGAGATCGCGAGCGCCCTCCGCCGCTTGCCCACTGACTCGCTGGACCAACAATGGGCCCAGATCCTGGTACGCGAAGTGGAACGTGCGTTGTCGCGCGTGGGTGAAGGAAGTTTGATCCCCAGTCAGGTTGACCTCGACCTGGAGTACGGGATCGAGTACGAGAAGGTGCGAATGCGGGTTGCCGGCTGGGTGAATCGCCTCTTGATTGCTCGTGTGCTGGCCCGCTCCGTACCCCGGCAGCGGAACCGGAGTGAGCAGGAGGTAGCCGCCATATGACGAGGGTACAAGTCGCTCTGCTTCCACGGGACGGATTCTTCTGCAAGGACGGCCGGGGGTGGTTTACAAGCGCTTCTGGCCGCGGCCACGGTCTCGAGTGGCCTTGGCCTTCGACAATCCTTGGCGCGGTCCGGACCGCCTGGGGCCGTGCCGAAGAAGACCGGACAAACTCCACACTTGACCTCAGCGGCTGGGTCACCCGCACAGCGCCAGTCCAACTCGGCCCAGTGCTCGCACTCCGGCGTTCGCACGCAACACCCTGGTCGCCTGAACATATCGCCTGGCCCGCGCCGCTCGATGCCATCTGGTTCGAGGGAGAGCCCATGCTTCAAAGACTCGATCCCCAACCGCCCGAATTGACCACGGTCGGACGCGATGACGATACCGCTCGCGAAGCTCTTTGGAGACCGTCGGTGACCCGTACTGACAAGCCAAGCCAGCTGCCCCTATGGTGGCCTCACGCTGATATGGTCGCCTGGCTTGCCGGAGCAGAGGTGCGCGGCCCAGGGAGGGATGCGCTTGCCTTGACCCGTCGTCTTCAAGTACGCGTTGGCCTTCGCGATGAGGAACTAACTGCTGAAGAAAGTGCGCTATTTTGCCATGACGTGGTCGAGACGCTCGAGCCACGGGCCGAGTGGGCTATTGGGATTAAAGCTTGCCTGCCAGGCAAGGCCCTCCTCCCCACCGTGTCTACCCTGGGGTCGGATGCGCGGCCGATCTGGCTTGAACCGTTACCCGAGAGCCTGTTCAAGCCACCTGCGGAGTTGCTGGCTGCCTTTCGCCAGGGAAGCCCTGGGCTACGTATCGTGGTAGTAACACCTGCCCGATTTGAGAGTGGCTGGTTGCCCGATGGTCTGGTTAGGCAAGGCAGCGAGTATCGAGGTCAAGTGGCGGGCCTCGAAGTGGTTCTGCGGGCTGCAATTGTTCCGCGGCCGATGCACACCTCTGGCTGGGACATGGCGGCAGGCGCGCCAAAGACAACGGCACGGATGGTAGCCCCAGGCGCCGTCTACTTTCTTGAGCGTGCCGATAGAGGCCGCTTCTATGAAACTGATGCGCTTGAACTGTGGCTGAGAGCAATCGGTACCCGGACGGAGGAAGGATTCGGTCACGTGATTCCGGGTGTGTGGAGCCCGGCAAGGAGCAAGCAATGAAGACACGGCCATTCTTACTGCATGCATTGTCGCCCCTTCATGCCGGTACCGGGCACGTGGCCGACGTGATCGACCTGCCCATAGCTCGAATGAAAGCTACTGGGGTCCCATTCGTGCCCGGTTCCTCTATCAAGGGTGTGCTGCGCGACGTCCGAAAGGCTACCGTTGTAGATGCCGACCGCCTTCTGGCCGTCTTCGGACCAGAAACGGAGAACGCGTCGGACCATGCCAGTGCGTTGGTTGTTGGGGACGCTCGATTGCTCGCTTTGCCAGTTCGAAGTTTTCGTGGAACGTTCGCGTGGGTGACCTCTCCGCTATTACTGACCCTGGCGAAGCGGGATTTCGGCACTCCGGGCGATCTGTCCATCCCGAGCATCGATGGTCGAGGAGCACGGGTCGCCGAGGATTACTGCACCTTCAATGAGCGCATGTATCTCGAGGATCTTGATCTTCCCGCGAAGAAGTCCAAGGAGACGGTAGCCTGGGCCGGCGTACTTGCGCAACACGCCTTCGCAGGTGAGGACATCTTCACCAAACGCTTCGCGATTGTGGACGACGAGACTATGACGTTCTTGTGGGAAACTGCGACCCAGGTAGACGCGCGGGTGCGGCTGAACGAAACCACACGGACTGTGGCGACTGGCGCCCTGTGGCTAGAGGAGAGCCTTCCGCCGGAGACGCTCCTCATCGGACTGCTCGTTGCCGATCGCAGCCGGCGCAAGAGCGTCGCGATGGGGTCAGAAGAAGTGTTGGACCTAGCCCTCAAAGGCGAAGAGACTCTCCAATTCGGCGGCAAAGCTTCGACAGGGCGCGGACGATGCCGCCTGATTCCCGTTCTTCCTCAGGGAGCATCCCAGTCATGAGCGGACACGATACGTCGCAAGGGGTGCTTATCCGTGAGCAGAAACGGGCACTTCACGCTTACGAATGCATCGACAGTGTAAGAAATAGCGATCAGAGGAATTACAAGATCGCGGTGAATGATCTCGGCGCAAATATCATGCGAAGCGGTCTGTGTGCTGCGCTAGCAGCCGTGCAACGCCTGGACAAGCGCGGCGAAGTTCTCCTGAAACACCTTGCTTCGGCGCAAGTGCCAGGTCTGAAAGGCACTAAAGCCGCTGATCTGACGCAGCGCGTGCGTGAACTAAGTGTGGATGAATATATGATCGCCACTCGCGAAATGCTTCAGGTAGCCATGTGGCTCAAGCGCGCGTCTCAGGCGACGTTCGAGAACGATTGATTATGCGGCATGTGTTGGAAGAACTCCTTACGTCGGGCGACCCGCCTGACCATATTGGACTTGCCTACGAAACGTGGGCGCCTGTGGGCAGCAACGGCAAGGTGCTTGATGAGGAACGGGCCAAGTGGCTTGGCAAGTTGACAGATATCTCCATCGCCGCAGACTACAGCCGTTTCTTCGAGCGCTGGAAAGCCACTTTCCAAGACCCGCAAGATCGCATCTTTGAGCTCACGCTCGCGAGTCGCCTGCTGGTAGGTTGTGGTAACGCCAGCGCCACTGACATCGGGCTCATGGTGCATCATACGTGGGGAGTCCCTGTGATTCCGGGATCGGCGCTGAAGGGACTTCTGGCGCACTACGTCGATACAGTCTACGGTCCGAAAGACCCGGCCCTGCCGCCGTGGACGCAGCCTGAAGACGAGCGCCTGCGCGCCGATTATCAGGGCAACGTTTGGCGCGAACGCCGCATCCAGCGCGGGCCTGGTGCGATCTACCGGATCCTCTTTGGCGCGCCGGACGCAGAAGAGGATGCCGTGATGCGTGAGAAGGGTCTTGATGCCGGCGCGTCGGCAGGGCTGGTCATGTTCCACGATGCGCTCTACGTGCCGGGCAGCATTCCGGATGAAAAACCGTACGCCACTGACGTCCTAACGGTTCATCAGAAGGCGTACTACGACACGTCAGGTGAACATTGGCCTAACGATTACGACAACCCGAATCCTGTGGCGTTTCTTACCGTTCGGCCGGGCGTCAAGATGCTGTTAGGTCTGTCCGGCCCGCCGGACTGGACCGAGCTCGCGGAGCGCCTGTTACGGGATGCGCTGGCAAAGTGGGGTGTTGGTGGCAAGACGAACGTGGGGTACGGAAGGCTTGTCGCGCCGAACCAACTCGGCCCTGCCGTTTGTAGCAGCTCCGCCGCACCGTCGGTTGCGCGGTCCGGCCCACGACATCAGCGGGGCGAACGCGTATCTGTAGCACGCGTGGAGGACCCCAGCGGCAAGGGAAAGGTCAAGTTTCGTGCCGACGACGGGTTTCATGGGCACTTCGCCGGCGAGGAACCGCCGGTCGTGGGAGTTGGCCAGAACGTAGAGGTATGGATCGCAAATGTGAGCCCTCAAGGCTATACCCTGACGCTGCGTCCACCCAAAGGCAAGAAACGGTGATGGACATACCCCAGGTATCTCTTCCCGCCGCGTTGCAGGCGATCCAACAACGCTGGCTTCAGCTTCATCGAAAAGAGCAGGACGAATTGTACGCGCAGGAATTCGCCGCACCATTCGCTCGCCTGTTTGCCGAACTCCCTCTTTTTGGCGCTTCCCCTTCGCTACCCAAACCACGTGCGCTGGTCAGCGTGCTCGGCTTTTCCTGGCAACCGGTCGCATTAATGGCTGCCTGGTGCCGCCCGGAACAGATCTTATTGCTCGGCACCGAGGATTCGCTAAGACAGATGGTTGCCGGAGAAGACATCCAATCGATCATTGCGCGCGTGGCCGATATCGATCGTGACATCATCGATAAGAGGCGGATCGGGGATCCGGGAGAAACCGACATTTACCGTGCCGTTCGCGACTTCCTCAGTACTGGTATCTCCCCTCGTGAGGCCTTCATTGACCCCACGGGGGGAAAGAAATCCATGTCGGCCTCTGCCGCACTCGCTGGCTTCGTGGCCGGGGCGGCACTTGTGTATGTGGACTACAAGGAGTACCACGGATCGAACCGCATCCCAGTCGCTGGCACGGAATATCCGCGCCTTCTGGCAAATCCGCTCGAAGTCTTCGGCGATCTTGAGTTGCGCGATGTGTTCGTGGCATTCAACCGCAGTGACTTCGATGAGGCCGAGCGCCTTGCCCGGAAACTCTCCAAACGCCTGTACGAACCACGCGAGGCAGAAGCGCTGGCAGAACTGGCGGCAGGCTATGCTGCTTGGGATCGCTTCACTTTCTGCGATGCACGCAAGCGGCTCTCAGAGGCCGACCGGCTCATAACCGGGTTCGCGAGCATGGGCAAATGGGGATGGGCCACGGATGTCCGCGAGACCCTCACCGCCAATCTTCAAGCACTCGAAACCCTCGAAAAGATCAATAGGACGCCAGCCTCTCTCGACGAGGGGCTCCCTCTGGTCATTTGGTACCTGGCGGCCGCGCAGCGAATGGCGGGTGCCGAAAAATTCAGCCTTGCCGTGCTGCTCCTCTATGCGGCCATGGAACGCTTCATGGGCCTATGCCTCCGGATCGAGTACGGACTCGACGATGAGCAGCCCGACTATGCGCTGATCCAGGATCAGATTGATCAGAAAAGCTTCGACGATGCGGGAAAAAAACTTGTCGGGAAAGGCTACCAGCGTCGGGAGTTGGCAGGTCCATTGATGTTCACCAATAGTGCCCAACTTCTTGCTACTCTTGACCCGGCGCTTCTCAAGCCGCGGGACCTTGGCCCGATGTGTGGCCTGGCAACGACGCGGAACAAATGCGAGTACGAGCACGGCTTTCTGCCCAGGGTACCAACGAGGGATAACGTCGAAAAGTCTCTCGAAAGCGTGAAGAGTATCGTGATGCGCCGCTGCCAGGAGATACCGCTCGAAACGAGGCTCGCCAGCTACAGATTTCCGACGCTCGCGGGCACACAGGAGCCCTGAGGGAGTAGGCCGTTGATTGGTCGGGGCGGTGCGGCCGCCCGTGAGGCTCAGCCCCTAAACACCCACCCCGCGACCCGCAAGCCCCCAGCGACGCCTGTTCTATCCTGAAGCTGGATTCCTCCCACCATGAGACCCAGCTTCATCCTCTTCTCCTCGTTCACCCTGCTGGCCCCTTGCGCGCGGCCTCAGGGCACGGTTCCAACTTTCCAGTACCGCG
>JADLGB010000115.1 GCA_020849535.1 Candidatus Hydrogenedentota bacterium | reverse complement strand
CTGATGCCTTCGATTCCCGCCACTGCTGCAAGAGGGACTGCGCATCGTCCGGCGTCCGGTTCGCGGCCAGCTCGACCGCTTCTTTTCGCGTCTCGCCCGGCTCGACATTCACGAGGACAAGCCGCATCGTGCTCCCGAGTTCGCCCACGGCGAGCCCGTGAAAGCCCGGGGCCAGCGCATCAAAGCGCAGCGTGCCATCCTCCCCGGTAGCGCCGATCAGATAGACCTTGGCATTGACCGGATTGTCCCAAGCAAATCTGCCCGTGTAGACGGGCGTATTCGCCAGTGCTTTCCCGTTCTTGTCACGTACCATCAGTTCCAGCGCGGCCGGTCTGCGCAACATAACGTCCTGGATCATGTCAGGTTTGTCCGTCCACTCTGGCCGCACATAGACCCGCGAGAGGCCCGGCGCCGACACGATCGCTCCGTAAGAGTTAGCGGGGGTGAAGGTGTAGACCCCGGTGTCGCTTGACTGCGGTTGCACCTGACGGCCAGGTCCCTTGTACAGCAGTACCTCGTAGTCGGGCAGAGAATTCAGTTCCTCGATGATCACGCGCTTGAGGGGTTCCCCGCTTTCGTCCAGTATCCGCATGGCCTTGCGGTACGACTGCGGCTGCTGCCGCGCCTGCTGCTTCTCATCCCGCTTCGGGCGTTTCGCTTCCTCGTGGTAGCTCCATTCCTTTTCGCGCACGTACTTCGCCTCGGGGTAGGCGTCCACCGATTCCTGCGTGGCGGGTGTGCCGGTCACGGTCTCCCAGACCGACTCGTCGTAGGCGAAAGGCCCCGGCTGCAAGACGATGACAACCGGCGCGTCACTCTGAACGAAGTCCACACCCGGACGCAGCATGCGCGCCTTGTAGCCGTAAGCCGTCACCTCGAGGAGATAGGACTGTGCAGGCAAATTCCGGAACATGAACTCGCCTTCGCGATACTCATTGGAAGTTTCCTGCTCCTTTCCGCCGTATACAAGGTGAATGTAGGCATGGACAGGCTTCCCTTCCGGGTCGGTCACCGTGCCCGCGAGGATGCCCATCGGCACGGTCCGGACAGTCAGGTCCAGCGACGCGTCCTTGCCTTCTACCAGCGTGAGTGTCTTGCTGCCCAGGACCTCGCACTCCCGCGATAGGTTGTCCGAACTCCCGTCCCGCTCAATCTGCACGCCGATGCTGGCGGCAACTTCAACGGGCCCGCTCCGCACGATCTGCGTCGAGTACTCGCCCTTCGCGTCGGTCGTGGCTTCCAGTCCCCACGGGCTCCCGGATTCCGTGTAGCGGAATCGCAGGCGCACGTTGGGCAGCGGCGTGCCCGCTTCGTCGCGGACGCTTCCCCGCAACGCCGCGGGCACCATAGGCGGCAGCATGCGCAGCTCGATATCGCTGACAATCTGGCCCTTCTCGAGCGGACCCACGGACTTTGAGACGACCCGCTGTAGTTCGTCCCTCACTTCAATCGTATACGTCACTCCGGCGCCGTCCAGATAGGGAATGATGAATTTCCCCGCTTCATCCGTCCAGACGGCCCGGTAATGAGTCATGGGTTGCCACATGATCTGTCGGCCTGCCACCGGCGTGCCGTCCGCTGCCAGCACGCTCCCACGCAACGCGCAGCCATCATCAACGCTCAGTTCCACCTCCGGGTTCAGCGTCTCTTCGGTGATGGAGACTTGCTTCGGCCCGCCCACCATGTAAAGCGTCTTGGTGACCGGACCCGCGAAGAGCCAGTAGGCGCCCGGGTTCAGACCCTCAATCGCGAAGCGCCCTTCCTCATCCGTATTCACTTCCTCACGCGGACTGTAGAATTCATTCGACGTATCCAGGAAGACGCGCCCGCTCACCGGCTTGCCGGTCGAAGCATGTATCATGCGCCCTCGCACGGACCCGAACTTCACTTCCTCCAGTTGCAGCATCACAGGCCCCGGCGACGGGTCGGTCACCGTCACGCGCTGGCGAGCCTCATAGACGACCTCGTTTACGCGGCAGCCCGCGCTGATAACGTGTTCCTCGCCCAAAGGCAGCGCCGGAATTGTGAAGGTACCGTCGGCCCCGCTCTTCAACTCCCACGCGCCGCGCACACCCGCCCCGATCCAGGCATCCTTCGCAGGCGTGCCGTCAGGCATCAAAACGCGGCCCTGGATAACCACGGCACGTTTCAAGGTGAACGAAATCTCCGCCGCTTCGAAGTGCACATGCGTGCCATCCGGCACGAAGCCCTCCTTCGCGAAGATCAATTGCGGCGAGTACCCCACACCATAGTTCGGCACGGAGAAACGGCCCGCCGCGTCCGTCTCGCCGATGGGCAAACAACTATCCGCGAGGATGCGCGCGCCCGCGATGGGAGCCCCTGACGTGTCTCGCACGGTCCCCGTGACGGTCTGCCCTGTATCCAGGGTCAACGTGACGGGCCCTGCTTTCTCGCGGTCCTGCACGCGAAACCATCCGCCCTGGTCTCCCGCCTGGACACGCACGAAGACCTGACCGATTGTCTTCTCGTTGAAAGTGACCTGGCCCTTCTCGTCCGTCGTTCCCTTCTCGTTGTCACGCAGCGCCTCGGTCCGCACGATTTCACTATCCCAATTGATGGCGATGACAGAAGCGCCCGGCACCGGCTGGCCTTGCTTATCCTGGATGGCAAGCCTGATGGACCCGAGTTCCACCGCGGAAGCACACCACGCGAGCACCATCGGGATCGCCGCACACATAGCCCGCCTATTCATGGCTTTTCCCCTTTCGCTTCGCGCTGAAAGATGGCTGACATGGGCTCGTTCGCGCGGTTCTGCGCGGCGTTGCCCTTGAAGGTGCGCTCGATGCGGTCGCGCAAACGCGCATCGCTGGTGCCCGCGGCCAGCTCCTCCAGCTTGGCCTTGCACGCGGCGCCGTTCTCCTGCGTGGCGCGGATGCTGAGGTAGCCGATGATCGATTCGAAATAGGGATGCGCGGGATCCTGCGCGATCTCAAAGGCCACTGCATCCGCGGCGGCCGCATCGCGTTTCGCGAGCATGTTTAATAGGCGGACCTTCTCATAATCCGGCCGGGGAGGCGCCTCTTGTGTCGAGGCCAGGCTCTTGGCCTCCTCCGCGAGAAATGCCGTGACTTCAGGCGCGTCCACCTTGTCCAGGATGCTCAAGATCTGATGGTGGAATCCCTTCCAGTCCGGGTTTTGATACAGCGAGATGAGAACCGGACCCGCACCGGGTCCCCACTGGACGACGTAGCCATCCACTTCCTTCCTCGGCCCGGGCCCCCAGCACTCGTACATGACGACATATTCAATCGGCGGGTCGAACCCCGGCGTCAGCCGCTTCTCCCAGCCGATAGGCCCCGGCGGCGGTGGCGCATAGATGGCCCATGCCAAATCGGCCGCCAGCACGACAAAGAACACGGTGAGTATAGTACGCTTCATGGCCTCGTCTCCCCGGCTGACACAGTTCTAGTATCTCATATATCCTCCAAGGGGTCACGCGGTTTCAATTCCGCGCCTGAAATGCCCAAGAACCAGCTCCAGTAGTGGGGAAGTGGCGGTGCGGCGAGGCGAATTCTGTTACAGTCCGTATTCGCGGAGTTTGTAGATGAGGTTGCGGCGGCTGATGTTGAGCAAGACGGCGGCACGCGTCTTGTTGCCTCCGGTCTTCTCGAGCGCCTCGAGGATGGCGCGCCGCTGGATTTCCTGCATGTCCCCCACGAGCACGCGGCCGGGCTGCTCCGTCAGTTTCGCCTCTTGCACCTGCGGCGGCAGGTCGGTGGGCAGGATGAGCGTGCCCGCGGCCATCAGCGACGCCCGCTCGAGGGCATTCCGCAATTCACGCACATTGCCCGGCCAATCGTAAGCCATCAGCGCCCGCTCGGTGGCCGGCGCGAGATTCTTCTTGCGCTCGCGCAAGAAAACCTCGGCCAGCGGCAGAATATCATCGCGCCGTTCGCGCAAGGCCGGCAGCATCAAGGCGAATACATTAAGGCGAAAATACAGATCCTCCCGGAACGCGCCGGTTCTGACATCATCCTCCAGGTTGCGGTTGGTCGCGGCGATCACCCGCACATCCACCTGCAGCTCATCGCTGCCCCCCACGCGGCGGAATCGGCCGCTCTCCAACACGTGCAGCAGTTTGGGTTGAAGCGTCAGTGGCAGCTCGCCGATCTCGTCGAGGAAGATCGTGCCGCCCGACGCCTCCTCAAACCGTCCCCGCCGCTGGGTATCCGCTCCCGTGAACGCTCCCTTCTCGTGGCCGAACAACTCGCTCTCCACAAGATGCTCGGGCAGCGCGGCGCAATTTACATTCACGAGCGGCATACCTGCGCGGGGACTGCGCGCGTGAATGAATTCCGCGACGACCTGCTTGCCCGTTCCGCTCTCACCCAGGATCAGCACGGTCGCTCCCGATGGCGCCACGCGCGCCGCCTGTGCGAACACCGCGCGCATGCCCGGGCTTTCGGCGATCACGTTTCCCGGCAAGTCCGCCGCGGCGCTGTCCACGGGCCTGCCCGAAGTGCCCAGCGCATCGTCGACCGCCGCGATAAGCTCATCGAGATCGACGGGTTTCTCGAGGTAGTCGAGCGCGCCGGTCTTGATGGCGGCCACCGCGTCGCGCACGTCGATGAACGCGGTCAGCAGGATGACCGGCAACGCCGGCAGTTGCCGTTTCACGTGGCCGAGGACTTCAAGGCCGCTCATGCCCGGCATGCGCACGTCGAGCAGCATCAGCGCACATTCGGGCGCGGCAGTCAACGCCTCTTCCCCATTCGGACAGAGGCGCACCTCGTACCCGGCGCGCTCCAGCGCATTGGCCAGCAGGTGGCGCTGGGCGGCATCGTCATCGACCACGGCAATCAGCGGTTTCGTCATGATCCTATCCTAACGCGCGAATACCGTTGAGAGACACTTGAGTGCCTTTCCCGGGTGTGGACTCAATGCGGAGGGTCCATCCATGCGCGCGCGCGATTTGCTCAACGATGGAAAGCCCGAGGCCGGTACCCCCGCCGAACCGGCTGAAGTAAGGTTCCGTGACGTGAGGCAGGTCTTCCGGCGCGATGCCGCAACCCGTGTCCGAGATCTCCACAGTACAGTCGGCGCCAGTGCGCCGTGCCTTCATGGACACCACGCCCCCTGCGTCACAGGCGCGCACCGCGTTGATGGCAAGATTCATCACGGCGCGGCGTAGCAGCTCCTCATCGGCCTCAGCGCGAAGGCCCGTGCGGGCCACTTCCACACGCGCCCCTTTCGCCTGCGCTTCCGCCTGCAGCATCGGCGCCAGCGACTCGAGCAGCATATCCAGGTCCACATGCGCGAGGATCGGCTCCTTGGGGCGCGCCAGGTTCAGGAAGGAGTTGATCTGGCCCACCGTGCGGTCCGCTTCGTCCACGATGTCGCGCGCCATGCGCTTGATGTCTTGCGGCGCTTCGCGCGTGTCGCGGATTGCTTGCGCAAGTCCGCGCACGAGACCCAACGGATTCTTCGTCTCATGGGCGAGCCCCGCGCCGAGGTTGGCGAGTTCCGCTTGCCGCTGGGCACGGGCCTCCGCCAGCAACAGGTTGGTCTCAAGCTCGCGATGCCTTGCGCGCGCACGCACCAGCACCAGCACCACACCCGTCAGAAGCAGCCACACGGCCGACGCCACGATCAATCGCCGCAACGCGCGCGCCCGCTCCACGTCCACCCAGCCAGCGTCCAGCGCGGCCACAAGCGTGTAGTCGCCGCTGGCCCACGGCACCCCTTCCTCATTCGCCATGCCTCTTCCACGACCCCAGCCTGGCGCCGGGCCATGCGCCTCGTGACGCACCACGCGCGCCACCGTCAAAAGTCCTTGCTGCCAATGTGGCGACTCGGTGGGTGTGATGGTAGGGAACGCGGCCTTGCCACTTTCGGCGACACTCGCGCCGTCGGGTTCCAGCAACCGGACCCCGATGATGTCGGGCGTCCGCGTCAGCTCCACGAAGATGTCTTCGAGCCGTTCGGGACGATACCGGCCCATGCGCGACTGCGCGCGTATGCCCGCGGCGAGCGACTCCAGAACTGTCCGTCCGCGCTCAAGCATGCGCTGCCGGTTTGCGGATTCCTGCCATTGGTAATCCCGGTACAACCAGAACACACCGGTGGCCGCCACGAGGACAGCCACCGGGTACATCCAACCATTCCGAGACATGGCACGCTGGGTGTTCACGCGCCCGCCTTTCCTGTGCTATTTGCTGCCACGTCCCTTACCATGGCCCTTACCATTGCCCTTGCCCTGACCGTTGCCTTGGCCCTTCTTGCCCTTGCACGTATCGCATTTGCCGTCACCATCGGCGTCGACGAAGTTATCGCACACGCCGTCCGCGTTCGCATCCACGAAGTTATGCTTGGCCTGTTTGCCACCTATGCCCTGTCCACACGAGCCCTGGCCCATGCAGCCCTTGCCTTGTCCGCGCCCCGCGCCGCGATTGTCGCATACGCCATCACCGTCGGCATCCACGAGGTTGTCACAGACGCCATCGCCGTTCTCGTCCACGAAATTGGCGCGCTTGCCACGGCCTTGGCCATTGCCGCATCCGGCGCCGCGATTGTCGCACACGCCGTCGCCATCCGCATCGACATAGTTGGCGCCCGCACCCTGGCCCTGCAAATCGCAGACTCCGTCACCGTTCTCATCCACGAAGTTAGGGCCCTGCGCGAAGACCGGAACCGCCAGCACCCCCATCAGGACAGCGGCCGCGCCTACAAGCATCCATGTCCACGTTGCCCGCATCATACTACACCTTCCTTTCCGTCATTACCGGGACTGGCCAACGACCATCCATGGCCCTCGGACCGTCCCGCCGCCTTCAACTCTTGCCATCGATAGAGGCAAGCCGCGTGCCAGCGTTTCGGGGCGGAAAAGTGCACATTGCTCTGCAAAAGGGAAACGATTTGACCTGCAACTATGCAAACCTTGCACAGAGGCCTTCTGTCGTGAATCGAATCGGACGGATCGGTCCGCGCGGGCGTGTAGGACAGGCGCCCTCGCCTGTCTCTTCACGGGGTGCGGTTTGTGGGGTCAACTGCCCGGCTTGGGCGAGCTTTCGCTATAGCGATCCGCGGCCATTCAGATCGAGTGGTCGCTGCCGCCTTCCACGAGGGAGTCCAGGTCTTCGAGGGGTTTGAGTTTGTGCAGCGCGCTGCTGACGGCGTCCTGCGCGTACTGGACCGCGTCCTCACCGCCCGCGGCATCGCTTTGCGCAGCGGCCCGCGCGCCGCTCAGCGCGGTAACGAGGCCCGAAGCGATTTCCGCAAGACTCTTCGCGGCCCCCTCGAGCTGGCGCCCCGCGTCGCTGCTGGCACGCCGCATCGCATCGGACGTCTCGCGCATGCGGGCCACCTGGCCCTCCATCTCGCTCACGCGCGTGTTCGCGAGGGAGACTTGCGCCTCGGCATCGCGCCGCAACTCGTCCATCTCGGCGGCGTGCCGTTCAAGCCGCGATTCCGCTTCTTCGAGCCGCGCCTGAACCGACTCGCGCTCGCGGATCAACTCCTGCCGCACCATGTCCGCTTGTTGGCGGTCTTCTTCGAGCGTGGCCACGCGTTCTTGCATACGATCTCGTTCTTCAGTGAGCTCCTGCAGTGTCGAGGCCAGCGCCTCATGCGCCACGGACCGCTGCTCCAACACGGTCTTGAGTTCTTCCAGCTCGGCGGCCATCCGCTCCGCCTCGGCGCGCAACGCCTCGTGCACCTCGAGGTCCACGGCGGCGGCACGCGCCTCGATAGCGGCCTCCAACTCGGCGATTTGCGCGCGCCGTTCCTGCTCCGATTCCGCGAACGATGCGCGCGTCTCCTCGATCTGCGCGAGCATACGCTCCGCGCGTTCCAGCACGGCGTCGCGCTCGCCCCGCAAGGCGTCGCACTCTTGCACAGTCGAGGCCACGCGCGATTCCAATTCCGTCCGCTCATTCTCGAGTGAGCCCAAGCGCTGCCTTAAATGCTCCAGATCGCGTCGCGCTTCGTCGAGTTCACCGCGTACTCGGTTCGACTCTTCCTCGATGCCGCGAAGCCGCGTCAGTTCGCCCTGCAAGTGCTCGATATGAGCGCGCGCCCCCACCAACTCGCCGCGAAGCCGGTCCGCCTCTTCGCGAATACCCTGTAGCGTCCCAAGCTCCCCCTGGATGCGCTCCAATTCCGTGCGCGCGCCATGGAGTTCCTCCGCGGCACGCGCCGCGTCGTCGCGCGCGGACTGCAGCGATGAGACTTCCCCGCGCAACTGCTCCAACTGTTCCTGTGCCGCGTGAAAGCCCTCCAACTGGGCGTGGGCATCCTGCAACTGCGACCGCAGATCGCCGACGATTCCGGTCTGCGTAGCGACCTCGGACCGCGTCTGCTCAAGCTGCGCGCGCAACTCGCTCGACGTCGCCGCGTGTGAACTGGCTTCCGATTCCGTGCGCTGGATCTGTTCGTGCAGATCGCGCAGCTTCTCTTCGTGCCCGGTCGCCGCGCTGCGCGCCAACTCCAGCTCCTGGCGCAAGCCCCGCTCCGATTCGATCGCCGTACGCAACTGGGAATCCACGCTCTCCGCATGACTCCGCAACGAATTCAACTCTTGCAGCGTTTGTTCCGCATCCGCGCGAACGGTCGCGAGCAACGTCGCCAGCGAGCCCTCCGATTGCGTACGCTCGGCAAGCTGCTGCTCCACGGTTTGCAGACGCGCCCGCACCGCCTCCAATGTGGCGGACTGGTTGTTCGCCTCTTCTTGCGCCGCACTGAGCTTGTTGTGCAGTCCCCGCGCCGTATCCAGATTCTCGGCCGCTTCCTGGCGGACCTGCTCGATCTGTTCCTCCAGCGCGATCCGGCCTGTCTCGCGCTCCGCGATTTCCGCCGCGAGCCGCGCCACCTCTCCCGCGCGCGATGCCGCCTCCACTTCGGCGGCCTCATGCTTATGCCGGAGCTGGGCCAACTCCGCTTCCACGGCCGATCGCGCATCTTCCTCCGCCTGCCGCACCAGCGTTCGCATCCGATCCAGTTCCGCGCGCGCCGACCTCAACTCCTCCTGAACGCTCTCCGCCAGCCCTTTCGCCACCTCATACTTCTTGGCGGCTTCCGTCTTGGCGACGCGCTCCGCATCCAACTCATCGCGCAACTTGGCGAGTGCCGCGGCCGTATCGGGATCGCTCTCCTTGCCGATCCGGCTCAACAGCGCGCGCAACTCCTCGATCTCTTCCTGCTTCTTGCCAAGCTGGCTTTCGCTCTCCTCTCGAAGCTGACGCTTGATCTTCTCGATCTGCGAGTCCGAACCCCGCGGCACGATGCGCACGATCTGGCCCGCATCCAGCAACGCCCGGAACCCATCGCTCAAGTGCGGCAAACGCCCGGGATGAATGCTCGATGCCAACACGACGTAGTGGTTGTTATCGAGGAAGATGCGGACTACCGCCTCCAACTCTTCCACAAGGTCGTCCTTGAATCGCTCGAACTGATCGACCAACAACACCGCCGACTGGGCGCGCTCGACCGGCGACGGATCATCGATGAGCGCGCGGACCTGATCGGGGAAATTAAACGCGGTGATGTACGCGAGGCCGGGCTTCGCCGCTCCGGCGCGCACACGGTTCACGATGGAATACAGGAGGTGCGTCTTTCCGCAGCCCTCATCGCCGAGGAGGAGAACCGGCATCGGTTCGACCGGTTTCAAATCCGCAATATCCTGGCACAACTTGAAGGCGCGCTCGTTCGACTCGTCCACCAGAAATGAGCCGAAGTTCAATCGTTTCATCGATGTAGAGCTCCCCACAGGCGACCTGCGAACCTGCAGCGATTCTAGTCCCTTGCCGG